>NZ_JBFREQ010000003.1:0-324116 GCF_052114385.1 Variovorax sp. M-6
GGGCAGGCGCCGCTGCCGCTGCGGGGGCAGCGGCCGGTGCGGCAGCCGCGGCGGGAGCAGGGGCTGCGGCAGGCGCGGCCGCGCCCTCGCCTTCCAGCACCAGCACCACCGAGCCTTCCTTGACCTTGCTGCCGACCTCGACCTTGAGTTCCTTCACGACGCCGGCCTGGCTCGACGGGATCTCCATCGAGGCCTTGTCCGACTCCACCGTGATCAGCGACTGCTCGGCCTTCACCGTGTCACCGACCTTCACCAGCACCTCGATCACCGCGACCTCGTCGAAGTCGCCGATGTCCGGCACCTTGATTTCCACTGTTGCCATATCGTGTGTCTCCCGCCCTTCGGGCGCCGTTGATTGGTTTTATGCGTAGAGCGGGTTGATCTTCTCGGCGTTGATGCCGTACTTCTTGATCGCGTCGGCCACCTTCTGCGCCGGCACCGTGCCGTCCTCGGCCAGCGCCTTCAGCGCCGCCACCACGATGAAGTGGCGGTTGACTTCGAAGTGCTCGCGCAGCTTGTTGCGGAAGTCGCTGCGGCCGAAGCCGTCGGTGCCGAGCACCTTGTAGTTGCGGCCCTTCGGGATGAACGGGCGGATCTGCTCGGCATAGGCCTTCATGTAGTCGGTCGACGCCACGACCGGGCCGGCACTGGCCGACAGCTGCTGCGCAACGAACGAGACGCGCGCCGTTTCGGTCGGATGCAGCAGGTTCCAGCGGTCGGCTTCCTGGCCGTCGCGCGTCAGCTCGTTGAAGCTCGGGCAGCTCCAGACGGCAGCCGAAACGCCCCAGTCCTTCTCGAGCAGTTCCTGGGCCGCGAAGCTCTCGCGCAGGATCGTGCCGCTGCCGAGCAGCTGCACCGACGGCGACTTGGCCTTGAGCGCCGGTGCCTGCCTGCACAGGTACATGCCCTTGATGATCTGCTCCTCGGTGCCGGGCTGCAGGCCGGGCATCGGGTAGTTCTCGTTCAGGAGCGTGATGTAGTAGTAGACGTTGTCCTGCTTCTCGACCATGCGCTTCAGGCCATGGTGCAGGATCACGCCGACCTCGTGCGCGAAGGTCGGGTCGTAGCTGACGCAGTTCGGGATCGTGTTGGCCAGGATGTGGCTGTGGCCGTCCTCGTGCTGCAGGCCTTCGCCGTTCAGCGTGGTGCGTCCCGAGGTGCCGCCGAGCAGGAAGCCGCGCGCCTGCATGTCGCCGGCCGCCCAGGCCAGGTCGCCGATGCGCTGGAACCCGAACATCGAGTAGTAGACATAGAACGGCACCATGATCCGGTTGTTGGTGCTGTACGAGGTGGCTGCCGCGATCCAGCTCGACATGCCGCCGGCCTCGTTGATGCCTTCCTGCAGGATCTGGCCGGCCTTGTCCTCGCGGTAGTACATGACCTGGTCCTTGTCGACCGGCGTGTACTGCTGCCCCGCGGGGTTGTAGATGCCGATCTGGCGGAACAGGCCTTCCATGCCGAAGGTGCGGGCTTCGTCGACCAGGATCGGCACCACGCGCGGACCCAGCGCCTGGTCGCGCAGAAGCTGCGTCAGGAAGCGCACATAGGCCTGCGTGGTCGAGATCTCGCGCCCTTCGGCGGTCGGCTCGAGCACGGCCTTGAAGGCTTCCAGCGCGGGCACCGTGAAGCTCTCGTCGGCCTTCACGCGGCGATGCGGCAGGTAGCCGCCCAACGCCTTGCGGCGCTCGTGCAGGTACTTCATCTCGGGCGTGTCGTCGGCCGGCTTGTAGAACGGCAGGTCGGCGATCTGGCTGTCCGGGATCGGGATGTTGAAGCGATCGCGAAAGGCCTTGATGTCCTCGTCGCCGAGCTTCTTGGTCTGGTGGACCGTGTTCTTGCCCTCGCCGATCTTGCCCATGCCGAAGCCCTTGACGGTCTTCACCAGCAGCACCGTGGGCTGGCCCTTGTGCTTGACGGCGGCGTCGAAGGCCGCATAGACCTTCTGCGAATCGTGGCCGCCGCGGCGCAGGTTCCAGATCTCGTCGTCGCTCATCTTGGCGACCATCTCGAGGGTGCGCGGGTCGCGGCCGAAGAAGTGCTTGCGCACATAGGCGCCGTCGTTGGCCTTGAACGACTGGTAGTCGCCGTCGTTGGTCTCCATCATGATCTTGCGCAGCGCGCCGTCCTTGTCGCGCGCCAGCAGCGGATCCCAGTTGCTGCCCCAGATCAGCTTGATCACGTTCCAGCCCGAGCCGCGGAATTCGCCCTCGAGCTCCTGGATGATCTTGCCGTTGCCGCGCACCGGGCCGTCCAGGCGCTGCAGGTTGCAATTGATCACGAACACCAGGTTGTCGAGGTTCTCGCGCGCCGCCAGGCTGATCGCGCCCAGCGATTCGACCTCGTCCATTTCGCCGTCGCCGCAGAACACCCAGACCTTGCGGTTCTCGGTGTTGGCAATGCCGCGGGCATGCAGGTACTTGAGGAAGCGCGCCTGGTAGATCGCCATCAGCGGACCCAGGCCCATGGACACGGTCGGGAACTGCCAGAACTCGGGCATCAGCTTCGGATGCGGGTAGCTCGACAGGCCCTTGCCGTCGACTTCCTGGCGGAAATTCAGCAACTGTTCTTCGGTGAGGCGGCCTTCGAGGTAGGCGCGGGCATAGATCCCGGGCGACACGTGGCCCTGGATATAGAGACAGTCGCCGCCGTGGTTCTCGCTCTCGGCATGCCAGAAGTGGTTGAAGCCGGCGCCGAACATGCTGGCCAGCGAGGCGAAGGAGCCAATGTGGCCGCCGAGGTCGCCGCCTTCGGGCGGGTGATGACGATTGGCCTTGACCACCATCGCCATGGCATTCCAGCGCATGTAGGAGCGCAGGCGCTCCTCGATCTCGGCATTGCCGGGGGAACGCTCCTCCTGGTTCGTCTCGATCGTGTTGACGTAGGCGGTATTGGCCGAGAACGGTTTGTCGATGCTGTTCTGGCGCGCGTGCTCGAGCAGTTGCTCAAGCAGGAAGTGCGCGCGCTCGGGCCCCTCGCTCTCGATGACGGCCGACAGGGCGTCCATCCATTCACGCGTCTCCTGCGCGTCCAGGTCGTTCGCGGCCGAGCCGAACAGGTTCTCGGGATTTGCCGACATGCTTGTCTCCTTTTTGAGGGGGTGTGGCTGTAATTTAGTGCCGTATCCGGCAGCGCGCGGGAGTTTCTCACAGAATTCTTGGAATTTCAAATCGTGCTCTATGATTTCTTAATATGAAATCTTCAAATCGAGTGTGGCCGCGCGCCGGTCCATGGCACTCACCCGCCGCCGTTCGTTGTCCGGGGCCTTCACCTAAACTTGGCCGATGCCCCTTTCCTCTCCGATCGCGGTCGCCCGCAGCGCCGCATCGCCGCTGTCGTGGTGGCGCCGCTGGTGGCGCCGCCAGACGCCGGTGCTGCAGGACGCCGTTGCGATGCTCGCGCCGCTGGCCGCCGTGCTGTTGTTCCTCGCGGCCATCGTGTCGGCGTTCTGGTACTTGCGTGCCGAAGAGATGGAGCGCGTCCAGGAATCGGTGAAGCGCGATGTGGAGTACGCCCAGCAACGCGTGCGCCTGCGGCTGCTGGAGCGCCAGGAGCAGTTGATGCGGCTCGCGCGCGACGCCTCCAACCGCGAGATCGACCCTGCCGAATTCACCAGCCGCGCGGAGTCGCTGGTGAGCCAGTTCCCGGAGTTGCAGTCCGTCAGCTGGATCGACGACCGCCGCCGCTTCAAGGCCAACTACGCCGCGCCGAGCGTCCATCCGGCGCTCCAGCATGCGGTCGGCGAGGTGCTGCGGCCAGGCGACATCGAGAGCAACTACGCGCTGGCGCGCGAGCTGCGCCAACCGGTCTTCTCGCAGCCGCTGGCCGGCGGCGAGCCGCCGCCGATGCTGGGGCTCTACATCCCGCTGTTCGACCAGGGCCTGTTCGCCGGCATGCTGCTCGGGGAGTTCTCGATCGATGGCCTGCTGCGCTACGGCATGCCCTCCGAGGTCTCGGCGCGCTACGCGGTCTCGCTGCTCGACGCCAAGGGCGGCCTGATCGCTGGCAACACGGTCGCCAACCCGCGCGGGGCCGGTACGCGGCTGCTGCCCTGGACGGTGCGCACCAACGAGTACGAAGTCCCGGTCTCTCCCGTGGGCAACGCGCTGGTACTGAGGGCACAGGCCTACCGCACCTCGCAGGGCGTGGTCGGCAACGGCCTGTTCTGGCTGGTCGGCGCGCTCAGCGTGCTCACCAGCTGGATGCTGATCGGCACCTGGCGCCACACGCGCAGGCGGCTGCAGGCGCAGCAGGCGCTGGTGGCCGAGACCAACTTCCGGCGCGCGATGGAGAACTCCATGCTGACCGGCATGCGCGTACTCGACCTCGAAGGCCGCATCACCTATGTCAACGCGGCGTTCTGCGCCATGACCGGCTGGAGCGAGAACGAGCTGGTCGGCCAGACCCCGCCCTTCCCTTACTGGCTCGAATCCGACCGCGAAGTCATGAACGAGCGGCTCGAGGAAGAGCTGCACGGGCGCGCCCTGCCCGGCGGCTTCCAGGTCCGGGTGAAGCGCCGCAACGGCAGCGTCTTCAACGCCCGGCTTTATGTCTCGCCGCTGATCGACGCCCGCGGCCACCAGACCGGCTGGATGACCTCGATGACCGACATCACCGAGCCGACCCGGATCCGCGAGCAGCTGTCGGCCTCCTACGAGCGCTTCACCACCGTGCTGGAAGCGCTGGACGCCTCGGTCTCGGTGGCCCCGCTGGGCAGCGAGGAGCTGCTGTTCGCCAACAAGCTGTACCGGCTCTGGTTTGGCTCGAACACCGTCGGCCACCTGGGCATGGTGGCGCAGGCCGGCGTGCCGGCGACCCAGGCGCGCGACGAAGAACTGGACGACGTCGACTCCTTCGCCGGCCTGCCGATCGACCAGCTGACCACCGCGCAGCCCGCCAACAACGAAATCTTCGTGCCCGAGCTCGGCAAGTGGCTCGAGGTGCGTTCGCGCTACCTGACCTGGGTCGACGGTCGGCTGGCCCAACTGGTGATCGCCACCGACATCACGCCGCGGCGCGATGCCGAAGACCTGGCGGCGGCCCAGGCCGACCGGGCGCACGCCGCCAGTCGGCTGATCACCATGGGCGAGATGGCCTCCAGTGTCGCGCACGAGCTCAACCAGCCGCTGACCGCGATCACCAACTACTGCAACGGCATGGTGTCGCGCATCAAGGGCCAGCAGATCGATTCGGACGCCCTGCTCGCGGCGCTCGAGAAGACGTCGAAGCAGGCCCAGCGCGCCGGCCAGATCATCCAGCGCATCCGCTCCTTCGTGAAGCGCAGCGAGCCCAACCGGACGCCGGCCGAGGTCGCGACCATGGTCAGCGAGGCGGTCGAGCTGGCCGGCATCGAGTTGCGCCGCCGCAACGTGCGGCTCAATCACTACGTGGCGGCGCGGCTGCCGATCCTGCGGGTCGATCCGATCCTGATCGAGCAGGTGATGGTCAACCTGCTGAAGAACGCGGCCGAATCGATCGACCTGGCCAACCGGCCGCTGGCGCGCCGCAGCGTCGAGCTGCGGGTGCTGCCCAAGTCCATCGACGGTCAGCCCGCGGTCGAGTTCTCGGTCCAGGACACCGGCATGGGCCTGGCCCCCGAAGTGATGGACCGGCTCTACGAGGCCTTCTTCTCCACCAAGCCCGAGGGCATGGGGATCGGCCTCAATTTGTGCCGAACCATCGTCGAATCGCACCGCGGCCGGATGCAGGCGGAGAACATCTACAATGGTCCGGATGTGGTCGGATGCCGTTTTTCCTTCTGGTTACCGGTGTTGGACGCTATCGATTCCGTAGCAAGCAACGAGGCGAAAGTACCTGCATGAGTTTGATTCCGAAGAAGGGCACGGTCTATGTCGTCGATGACGATGAAGCGGTCCGCGATTCGTTGCAATGGCTGCTCGAGGGCAAGGACTATCGCGTCCGCTGCTTCGATTCGGCCGAGTCCTTCCTGTCGCGCTACGACCCACGCGAGGTGGCCTGCCTGATCGTCGACATCCGCATGGCCGGCATGTCGGGCATCGAACTCCAGGATCGGCTGATCGAGCGCCGCTCGCCGCTGCCCATCGTGGTCATCACCGGCCACGGCGACGTGCCGATGGCGGTGGACAGCATGAAGAAGGGCGCGATGGATTTCATCCAGAAGCCGTTCAACGACGAGGCGCTGGTGACGCTGGTCGAACGCATGCTCGAACACGCGCGCGGCGCCTTCGCGCAGCACCAGCAGTCGGCCAGCCGCGATGCCCTCCTGTCCAAGCTCACCGGCCGCGAGGCCCAGGTGCTCGAGCGCATCGTCGCCGGCCGCCTCAACAAGCAGATCGCCGACGACCTCGGCATCAGCATCAAGACGGTGGAGGCGCACCGCGCCAACATCATGGAAAAGCTCAACGCCAACACCGTGGCCGACCTGCTGAAAATCGCCCTCGGGCAGGCAGCGACGCCGACCAAGGCCTAGCCCGAACGCCCCGGCGCTCCCGACCGACCCCACGCCTGCGCAAGCGGGCGTTTCCATTTCTGAAGATCGAAAAACGATGACAGCTCAACTGATCGACGGCAACGCCCTCTCCAAGACGCTCCGCACCGAGGTCGCGGCCCGCGCCGCGGCGCTCAAGGCCCGCGGCGTGGTCCCCGGCCTGGCGGTGGTGCTGGTCGGCGAGAACCCCGCCAGCCAGGTCTACGTTCGCAACAAGGTCAAGGCCTGCGAGGACAGCGGCCTGCACTCGGTGCTCGAGAAGTACCCGGCCGACCTGAGCGAGGCCGACCTGCTGGCCCGCGTCGACGCGCTCAACAACGACCCGGCTATCCACGGCATCCTGGTGCAGCTCCCGCTGCCCGCGCACATCGACGCGCAGAAGGTGATCGAGGCGATCGCGCCGTCCAAGGATGTCGACGGCTTCCACGTCGCCAGCGCCGGGGCCCTGATGACCGGCTCGCCCGGCTTCTGGCCCTGCACGCCCTACGGCTGCATGAAGATGCTCGAGTCGATCGGCTTCGAGCTGCGCGGCAAGCATGCGGTGGTCATCGGCCGCAGCAACATCGTGGGCAAGCCGATGGCGCTGATGCTGCTGGCCAAGAGCGCCACGGTCACCATCTGCCACAGCGCGACGGCCGATCTGGGGGCCATCACGCGCCAGGCCGACGTGGTGGTCGCGGCCGTGGGCAAGCGCAATGTGCTCACCGCCGACATGGTCAAGCCCGGCGCGGTCGTGATCGACGTCGGCATGAACCGCAACGACGAAGGCAAGCTCTGCGGCGACGTCGACTTCGCCGGCGTGCGCGAGGTCGCGGGCTGGATCACGCCGGTGCCAGGCGGCGTCGGCCCGATGACCATCACGATGCTGCTGGTCAACACCCTCGAGGCCGCCGAGCGCGCGGCCGCCAGCGCCACTTGAACTCGCGCCCTCCGTCCGCCATCTGAACAAGACCATGACCAATCCGCTCCTCGACTTCAACGACCTCCCGCTGTTCGACCAGATCCGGCCGGAGCATGTCGCCCCGGCGGTCGACACTCTGCTCGCCAGCGCCGAATCGGCGCTGCAGGAAGTGACCGCGCCCGGGTTCCCGGCCGACTGGACTGCGATCGCCAAGGTGCTGGACGTGGCCTCGGAGCGCTTCAGCCGCGCCTGGGGCGCGGTCGGCCACCTCAACGCGGTGGCCGATACGCCCGAGCTTCGCGCCGCCTACAACGACGCGATGCCGCGCGTCACCGCCTTCTGGACTCGCCTGGGCTCGGACGAACGGCTCTACGCCAAGTACAAGGCCATCGACCCGGCGACGCTCAATCCCGAGCAGCGCCAGGCGCACCGCAACGCGATCCGCAACTTCGTGCTCGGCGGCGCGGAACTGCAGGGCGCGGCCAAGGCGCGCTTCGCTGAAATCCAGGAGCGCCAGGCCGAGCTGAGCCAGAAGTTCAGCGAGAACGCGCTCGACGCCACCGATGCCTTCGCCTGGTACGCGGCGCAGGGCGACCTCGACGGCCTGCCGGAAGACGTCGTCAGCGCCGCCCGCTCGGCGGCCGAGGCCGAGGGCAAGGACGGCTACAAGCTCACGCTCAAGATGCCCTGCTACCTGCCGGTCATGCAGTTCGCGAAGAGCAGTGCGCTGCGCGAGCGGCTCTACCGCGCCTACGTCACGCGCGCGAGCGAATTCGGCGACCCCGCCTTCGACAACACCGCGCTGATCCGCGAGATCCTGGCGCTGCGCCAGGAAGAGGCCAAGCTGCTCGGCTACCCCAATTTCGGCGAACTCTCGATCGTGCCGAAGATGGCCGAATCGGCCGACCAGGTGATCAAGTTCCTGCGCGATCTCGGCGCCAAGGCCAGGCCCTACGGCGAGCGCGACCTGGCCGACCTTCGCAGCTTCGCGGCGGAGCACCTGGGCCTGGCCGATCCGCAGCCCTGGGACTGGAGCTACATCGGCGAGAAGCTCAAGGAGGCGCGCTACGCCTTCAGCGAGCAGGAGGTCAAGCAGTACTTCACCGCGCCCAAGGTGATGGCCGGCCTGTTCAAGATCGTCGAGACGCTGTTCGAGGTCACGATCCGGCGCGACACGGCGCCGGTCTGGCACCCGGGCGTGGAGTTCTACCGCATCGAGCGCGCCGGCCAGAAAGTCGGCCAGTTCTACCTCGACCCCTCGGCCCGCGCCGCCAAGCGCGGCGGCGCCTGGATGGACGACGTGCGCGCACGCTGGCTGCGCCCCGACACCGGCGCGCTGCAGACGCCGGTGGCGCAACTGGTCTGCAACTTCGCCGAAGGCGTCGACGGCAAGCCGCCGCTGTTGACGCACGACGACGTGACCACCCTGTTCCACGAATTCGGCCACGGCCTGCACCACATGCTGACCCGGATCAACGAGCGCGACGTCTCGGGCATCAGCGGCGTCGAATGGGACGCGGTCGAGCTGCCGAGCCAGTTCATGGAGAACTTCTGCTGGGAGTGGGACGTGCTCGCTCACATGACCTCCCATGTCGACACCGGCGCGCCGCTGCCGCGCGCGCTGTTCGACAAGATGACGGCCGCGAAGAACTTCCAGAGCGGCCTGCAGACCCTGCGCCAGATCGAGTTCTCTCTCTTCGACATGCTGCTGCACACCGGCTACGACGCAGCCACGGCACAGCCGGGCGATGTGATGACCCTGCTGGCCAAGGTGCGCGAGGAGGTCGCGGTGATGCCCTCGCCGTCCTTCAGCCGCACGCCCAACACCTTCAGCCACATCTTCTCGGGCGGCTACGCGGCCGGCTACTACAGCTACAAGTGGGCCGAGGTGCTCAGCGCCGACGCCTACGCGGCCTTCGAGGAGACCGCCGGCGCCAACGGCGAGCCGAGCATCGAGACGGGCCGCAAGTACCGCGAGGCGATCCTCGAGGCGGGCGGCAGCCGCAGCGCGATGGAATCCTTCAAGGCCTTCCGCGGCCGCGAACCGCAACTGGACGCTTTGCTTCGACACCAGGGAATGGCCGAGGCGCAACCAGCCTGAGATACTCCGCTCCATCCGATTTCGGGAATCATCGATGAAGCTCAACGCCGCCCTCGCGGGCCTCACCCTGCTGCTGGTCGCCGGCGCAACGCTGGCACAGCCGGTCTATCGCAACGTCGACAAGAACGGCAAGGTCACCTTTTCCGACCAGCCGCCGAGTGCCAGCGCTCCGGCGGTGCCGGCGCGGGCCGGCGGCAGCGCGGGCGCCGACACCGGCCTGCCCTACGAACTGCGGCAGGTGGTGCAGCGCTATCCGGTGACGCTCTACGTCAGCGAGGCTTGCGGTCCCTGCGGCGCCGGCCGCTCGCTGCTGGTCACGCGCGGCGTGCCCTTCGACGAACGGACCGTCAAATCCAACGAGGACATCGACGCGCTGCAGCGCTTGAGCGGCCAGACCTCGCTGCCGCTGCTGACCATCGGCTCGCAGCAGCTCAAGGGCTTCGGCGATTCGGAGTGGTCGCAGTACCTCGACGCCGCGGGCTATCCCAAGAGCTCGCAATTGCCGGCCAGCTATCGCCAGGCGCCGGCCCGGCCGCTGGTGGCCCTGCAACCCGCGGCCGAACCCGCGCCGGCTGCCGCCGCGCCCGCCCCCGCCGAAGTCCCGGCGCCGGCCAACGGGCCGAACCCAGGCAACCCCGCCGGCATCAAGTTCTAGGGTCTCAGGCTTCGATCAGTCGAATTGCAGCGTCCGCACGCCCGATGCGGTGCCCAGCAGGCACACATTGGCGCGCTGGCGCGCGAACACGCCCACGGTGACAACACCCGGCCACTGGTTCACTTCGTTCTCGAAACCGAGCGGATCCGTGATCCGCAGGCCGGTCACGTCGATGATGTGCTGGCCGTTGTCGGTGACCAGCGGCACGCCGTCCTTCTCGCGCACCTGCGCCAGGCCGCCGAGCCGGGCGAACTGCCGCATCACGCGCCGTGCCGCCATCGGAATCACTTCCACGGGCAACGGGAAGGCGCCGAGCGTGTTCACGAGCTTGGAGGCATCGGCGATGCAGACAAAACGCCTGGACTGCGCGGCGACGATCTTCTCGCGCGTGAGCGCGGCGCCGCCGCCCTTGATCATGTAGCCGCGGCCGTCGATCTCGTCGGCGCCGTCGATATAGACCGCCAGTTCCTCGACCTCGTTGCAGTCGAAGACCGGGATGCCCAGCGCCCGCAGGCGCTCGGTCGAGGCCACCGAGCTCGACACGGCGCCGCGGATCTCGCCCTTGAGGCTCGCCAGCGCGTCGATGAACTTGTTGACCGTCGAGCCGGTGCCGACCCCGACGATCTCGCCCTTGACCACGTAGTCCAGCGCAGCGCGGCCCACCTGGGCCTTGAGTTCGTCCTGGGTCGGGGAGGGAACGGGTGCGGTGGAGGTCATCGGGGAGAATCCTGGGCTGATTGAAGTCTGAAGCCGAGAATTATCCGATGCTCCTGCCGTTGCCCTCCTCTCTTTACGGGCTTGCCCGCCCCTTCCTGTTCGGCGTCGATGCCGAACGGGCCCACGAACTGACCCTCGACGCGCTGGCAAGGACCCAGAACACACCACTGGCCTGCGCCTATGCGGCGCCTCGCGTGGCCGACCGGGTCACGCTCGCCGGGCTCTCGTTCCCGAACCGCATCGGCCTCGCCGCGGGTCTCGACAAGAACGCCCGCTGCATCGACGCCTTCGCCGCCATGGGGTTCGGCTTCGTCGAGGTCGGAACGGTGACGCCCAAGCCGCAGCCGGGCAATCCGAAGCCGCGCATCTTCCGCCTGCCGAAACGCGACGCGCTGATCAACCGGCTCGGGTTCAACAACGAAGGCCTGGACGCCTTCCTCGCCAACGTCCGGCGAGCGCGCTTCCGGCGCGACACCTCGAAGCCGCCGATGCTGCTGGGCCTCAACATCGGCAAGAACGCGGCCACGCCCATCGAGCGTGCGGTGGACGACTACCTGATCTGCCTGGACGGCGTCTATCCGCACGCCGACTACGTCGTGGTCAACATCTCGAGCCCGAACACGGCCAACCTGCGCTCGCTGCAAAGCGACGAAGCGCTCGACGCGCTGCTCGGCGCCGTGGCGGACAAACGCGAGGCGCTGGCCGCGCGCCAGAACAGGCGGGTCCCGCTGTTCGTGAAGATCGCGCCCGATCTCGACGAGGCCCAGGTCAGGGCAATCGCCGCGACGCTGTTGCGGCATCGCATGGACGGCGTCATCGCGACCAACACCACCCTGGCGCGAGATGCGGTGGCCGGCTTGCCGCATGCCGAGGAGTCGGGGGGGCTTTCGGGCGCGCCGGTGCGCGAAGCCAGCAACCGCGTGATCGGCCAGCTGCGCGCCGCACTCGGACCGGGCTTCCCGATCATCGGCGTGGGCGGGGTGCTCAGCGCCGCCGACGCAGTGGAAAAGATCGAGGCCGGGGCCGACCTGGTGCAGATCTACACCGGCCTCATCTATCGCGGCCCGGCGCTGGTGCGCCAGGCGGCCCAGGCGCTGCGCGAGCGCAAGGCCTGAGCGGCGCAAATCACCGCATGCGCCAGAGCACCGGAGCGACCACCGCCGCCCAACGCACCAGCCGGCGCGGACCCAGCACGGCGATCACCGCGGCGGTCGCCACGCCGGTGGCGACCGGATGCTCGCGCGCGATGCGCAGCGCCGCCGCGGCGCCGGTCTCGTTCTGGACCGGTGCCTCGCCAGCGCCGCTCGAAGCCGCCTGAAGCGTCGCGATCCGCAGACGCTGGCGCTCGATGCGGGCAAGCAGCTGATCGCGGTCCAGCGAGACGGACACAGGCGGAGCCTCTTCCTCGTCGTCATGATGGCTGAAGCGGTCATGGACCCATTCGAGATCGCGCTCGAAGGTCTCGCGCGCCGGTGCGAAGGCCGACGACGCGCGCAGCGTCCCCAGGAGCGCCAGCACGGCAGCCACCCAGAGCCCGACCCAGACCAGCGCCAGTACCCAGGCCGCCGTGTTTCGATACGGCGTGTCCCAGAAATGAACCACGATCGCGACCGACAGCAGCGCGATGGCGACGGTGGTCAGCCCGATGACGGCGACCCCCAGGCCCATCATCAGCCGCAGCCGCTTCTTCTCTTCCTCCCAGGCCAGTCTCAGGAGCTGGGCACGATCCTCGGCGGCCAGTGCACCTTCACCGGCAAGGATGCGCAGGCGCCGCAGACGGGATTTCAGGCCGAACAGGGACGCCAGGCTCATGACGCAGCCTCGGCGCCGACCTCCTGCACGCCGCGGAGGCCGCGCTCAGCGGCGGCCAAGCAGCAGGCCCACCAGCACGCCCACGGCCAATGCGGCGCCGGCGATCTGCCACGGCTCGTCATGCGCATAGGCATTGGCCGAACTGGCGGCTTCGCGAGCCTTCTTGGCGGCAATGCGACTCTTCTCGGCGGCGATCTCGCGCGCGATCGCCAGCTTGCTGTCGACGCGCTGGCGCAGCGCCTTGATGTGCGGCACGGCGTCCAGATCCTTGCTGGCGAGCACGTTGCGGACGTCGCTCGCGATGTCTTCGGCCACGGCGTTCGCCGCGGCTTCGAGGTTGGTGGATGCAGTCATCGAAAAAGGTCCTCCTCAGGCAGGCCGGCACCGCGCCGGCGACACCACGCCGACAAACGGCGTGCCGTTCCATGGTACATGCCCGCGCCGGCCTACGATAGCAGCGCGGACACGTGATGGGCGATCGCAAGGCTGCTGGTCAGCCCCGGCGACTCGATCCCGAAGAGGTTGACCAGCCCCCGCACGCCGTGCGCCTCGGGGCCCTGGATCATGAAGTCGGCGGCGGCTTCCCCCGGTCCCGAAATCTTGGGGCGGATGCCTGCATAGCCCGGGACCAGCGCAGCGTCCGGCAGCGCCGGCCAGTACTTCCGCACCTCGGCGTAGAAGCCCTCGCCGCGCGCTGCGTCCACGACGAGGTCGTCGGGCGACGCCACCCACTGCACGTCCGGACCGAACTTGGCCTGGCCGCCCAGATCGAGCGTGAGGTGCACGCCCAGGCCTGCGGCCTCGGGCACCGGGTAGATCAGTCGATGAAAGGGGGCACGGCCGGCCAGCGTGAAATAGCTGCCTTTCGCGAAATGGGCCGTCGGCACCGAAGCGGCGGGCAGGCCCTCGAACCGCCGCGCGAGCAGCGGCGCGGAGAGGCCCGCCGCATTGACGACCGTGTTGCAGCGCAGGGCGGTACCGTCGCGGGACTTCAGCACGATGCCGCTGCCGCCGCACTCGGCGCCGACGACCTCGGACTTCAGCGCCACCAGGCCACCGGCGTGCTCCAGATCCCCCTGCAGGCTCAGCATCAGCGCGTGGCTGTCCACGATGCCGGTGCTCGGCGAATGGAGGGCGGCCAGGCATTCGAGCTGCGGCTCCATGGCACGCGCCTGCTCGCGCGTGAGCAGCACCAGGTCGTCCACGCCATTGGCGCGGGCCTTGGCGGCGATCGCCTCGAGCTGCCCGACCTGCGCCTCGCTGGTGGCGACGATCAGCTTGCCGCAGCGCCTATGCGGCAGGCCGCGCTCGCCCGCATAGGCGTAGAGCCGCTGCTTGCCGTCGACGCACAGCTGCGCCTTCAGGGAGCCCTGGGGGTAGTAGATGCCCGCGTGGATGACTTCGCTGTTGCGCGAACTGGTGCCGGTGCCGATCGCCCCTTCGGACTCCAGCACGATGACCTCACGGCCCTGCAACGCAAGGGCCCGGGCCACGGCCAGCCCCACCACACCGGCGCCGATGACGGCGCAATCGAATTCGTCCATCCCGCAAGCTTAGCGGGATGGACGCCGAACCCGGCGTGGCAACGAAGAGAATTGATGGTGGGCGGTGGAGGCTTCGAACCTCCGACCCCAGCAGTGTGAATGCTGTGCTCTACCCCTGAGCTAACCGCCCCCGGCGCGCGACGCCAAGGTGAAACTTGAGCCGTACGCCATCTGGATTCATTCGCACCGTGTAGTGCGAAGCCTGCGATTATGCCACAGCTTTTTCGCTCATCTGGCGAAATAGCGTGCGGCCGCTGCTGGACTTGTCGAGTTGCAGCAAAACCTCCTCGTGTGCGGCCAGCTCGTGCTCGGTCGCGACCAGCACCGGCAGCTCGAAGGCGCTCAGGTCGATCGCGACCACGGCACCGTGCGCGGGCTCGTTCGATGCGATGTCGATCAGCAGCGCATCCTGGCCGCGCGTGAGATTGATGTACACGTCGGCCAGCAGCTGCGCGTCGAGCTTGGCGCCGTGGAAGGTGCGGTTCGAGCGGTCGATGCCGAAGCGGTCGCACAGCGCATCGAGCGAGTTGCGCTTGCCCGGGTACACCGCCTTCGCCATCGCCAGCGTGTCGGTCACCTCCCCGACGAAGCTGCGCAGCGGCGGCAGCCCGGCGAGTTCGAGCTCCCGATTGAGAAAGCCGACGTCGAAGGCCGCGTTGTGGATGATCAACTCGGCATCGCGCAGGTACTCGACGACATCGCCAGCCAGCGTCGCGAACTTCGGCTTGTCGCGCAGGAAGTCGGTCGTCAGCCCGTGCACCTTGAGCGCGTCCTCGTGGCTCTCGCGCTCCGGGTTGAAATAGATGTGCAGGTCGTTGCCCGTGAGCTTGCGATTGAACAGCTCCACGCATCCGAGCTCGATGATGCGGTCGCCGTTCTCCGCCGACAGGCCCGTGGTTTCGGTGTCCAGGACGATCAGTCGGCTCATCAGTGGTTCTCTTTGGCGTGGTTGATCGAGTACTTCGGAATCTCGACCGTCAAATCGGCCTGCGCGAGGATCGCCTGGCAGCTCAGCCGCGACTGCGGCTCCAGGCCCCAGGCCCGGTCCAGCAGGTCTTCCTCGCTCTCCTCCGCCTCGTTGAGCGAATCGATGCCCCTGCGCACGACGACGTGGCAGGTGGTGCAGGCACAGCTCATCTCGCACGCATGCTCGATGTTGATGTGGTTCTCGAGCAGGGCCTCGCAGATCGAGGTGCCGGCCGGCGCGGTGATCTCGGCGCCCTGCGGGCAGTACTCGGGATGGGGAAGGATCTTGATCGTGGGCATGTTCTAGAGAGATTCGATCTGTCGGCCGGCGAGCGCGCGCGCGATGCCCGCGTTCATGCGCTCGGCGGCAAAGGCTTCGGTGCCGTCGGCCAGCGCCTTGGTGGCGGCTTCGACCACTGCGGCATCCTCGGCCGAGCGTGCGTCGCGCAGTGCCGCCATCAGCGCCTCGATCGCGGCACGCTCCGCGGCCGACAGCAGCGCGCCGTCGGCGTCGAGCGCGCTCTGCGTCGCCAGCAGCATGCGGTCGGCATCGACGCGGGCCTCGACCAGCGCGCGCGCCTGCATGTCCTGCTGCGCGGTCGCGAAGCTGTCCCGCAGCATGGTGGCGATCTGATCGTCGGAAAGGCCGTAGGACGGCTTGACCGCGACGCTCGCCTCGACGCCGCTGCCCTGCTCCTTCGCGGTGACGCTGAGCAGGCCGTCGGCGTCGACCGTGAAGGTCACGCGGATGCGCGCCGCACCCGCGGCCATCGGCGGGATGCCGCGCAGCTCGAAGCGCGCCAGGCTGCGGCAGTCGGCGACCAGGTCGCGCTCGCCCTGCACCACATGCAGCGCCAACGCGGTCTGGCCATCCTTGTAGGTCGTGAAGTCCTGCGCCATCGCGGTCGGGATGGTCTGGTTGCGCGGCACGATCCGCTCGACCAGGCCGCCCATCGTCTCGATGCCCAGCGACAGCGGAATCACGTCGAGCAGCAGCAGGTCGTCGGCGCCGCCGTTGCCGGCCAGCTGGTTGGCCTGGATCGCGGCGCCGAGGGCGACGACCTGGTCGGGGTCGAGATTGGTCAGCGGCTCGCGGCCGAAGCACTCGGCCACCGCCCGGCGGACCTGGGGCATGCGCGTGGCGCCGCCGACCAGCACGATGCCTTGCAGTTCGCCTTGCGGCAGCCGCGCATCGCGCAGTGCGCGTCGCACGGCCGCGATGGTGCGCGCGGTCAGGCTCGCGGTGGCGGCTTCGAACTGCTCGCGCCGAATCTCGACGCGGATTTCCTCGCCCGACAGCTTGGCGCTGAAGAAGGTCGTTTCGGCCTCCGTCAACGCCTCCTTGGCGGCCCGGGCCGCCACCAGCAGGGCCGCCCTGTCGGCATCGCTGCGCGCCGCAAGCCCACGCTGCGACAGCACGAAGTCGGCCAGCGCATGGTCGTAGTCGTCGCCGCCCAGCGCCGAGTCGCCGCCGGTCGCGATGACCTCGAAGACGCCCTGCGTGAGCCGCAGGATGGAGATGTCGAAGGTGCCGCCGCCGAGGTCGTAGACCGCGTAGACGCCTTCGCTCGCGTTGTCCAGGCCGTAGGCGATCGCCGCCGCGGTCGGTTCGCTGATGAGCCGCAGCACATTCAGCCCCGCGAGCTGGGCCGCGTCCTTGGTGGCCTGCCGCTGGCCCTCGTCGAAGTAGGCCGGCACCGTGATCACGACACCATGGAGCTCGTCGTCGAAGGTGTCCTCGGCGCGGTAGCGCAGGGTCGCGAGGATCTCGGCGCTGACTTCGATCGGCGACTTCTCGCCGGCCACGGTCTGCACCTTGACCATGCCGCCCTCGCCCGTGAGGCGGTAGGCCATCGCCTCGCGGTTGGCGATGTCGGACAGGCCACGGCCCATCAGCCGCTTGACCGAGGTGATGACGTTGGAAGGATCGGCGGCCCGCGCCGCCACCGCTTCGAAGCCGATCTGGCGGCGGTCGGCGTCGAGGTAGCGCACCGCCGAAGGCAGCAGCACGCGGCCCTCGGCGTCAGGCAGGCACTCGGCGACGCCGTTGCGTACCGCCGCCACGAGCGAATGCGTGGTGCCGAGGTCGATGCCGACCGCGACGCGGCGCTGGTGCGGATCGGGCGCCTGGCCCGGTTCTGAAATCTGGAGCAGTGCCATCAGGAATACGCGAAGTGATGCGCGTGGGGGAGATTCATGCCGCTATTGTCCCCACTGATCGGCCCGGGCCTCGATGTCCTCGGCAAAACGCTCTATGAACATGAGGGCTCTCACCTGCCGCACCGCTTCGGCGTAGTCGCCCTTTTCGTCGATCAGCCAGTCGAGCGAGGACAGCGCACGCGCGCGGCCGTCCTCGACTTCGCTGCGCAGCTTGTCGAGCGCGGCGGCGTCGCCGGCGTCGTCGAGCTCCTCGCGCCATTCCATCTGCTTCATCAGGAACTCGGGCGGCATCGCGGTGTTGGTCTCGGCGTTGAGGCGCGCACCATGGAGCTCGCACAGGTAGGTCGCGCGCTTGATCGGGTTCTTGAGCCGCTGGTAGGCCTCGTTGATGCGCACCGACCACTGCATCGCAATGCGCTGCGCCGCGGCGCCCTGGGCGGCAAAACGGTCGGGGTGGGCCTCGCGCTGCAGTTCCTTCCAGCGCGCATCGAGCGCGGCCCGGTCCTGGGCGAAGCGCGCCGGCACGGCGAAGAGCTCGAAATCAGTGTCGTTCAGGTTCATGGCGTTAAAAAGCCGCCAGCACATGACATGGTGGCGGCTCGGGCGCGAAGCCGGTCGGGATCAAATGCGGAAGCTCTCGCCGCAGCCGCAACGGTCGCGTTCGTTCGGGTTGTTGAACTTGAAGCCCTCGTTGAGGCCTTCGCGCACGAAGTCGAGCTGGGTGCCGTCGATGTAGGCGAGGCTCTTCGGGTCGACCAGCACCTTGATGCCATGGTCCTCGAACACCACGTCCTCGGGCGCGAACTCGTCGACGTACTCGAGCTTGTACGCAAGGCCCGAGCAGCCGGTGGTCTTGACGCCCAGCCGCACGCCCACGCCCTTGCCTCGTTTGCCGAGGTAGCGGGAGACGTGGCGCGCAGCCGATTCGGTCAGGGTCACAGCCATGTCAGTGGACGGCTTCCTGGGCCTTGGCAACAACGCCATGTTTGGCCTTGTAGTCGCTCACGGCTGCCTTGATCGCATCTTCGGCCAGGATCGAGCAGTGGATCTTGACCGGCGGCAGGGCCAGTTCTTCGGCGATCTGCGCATTCTTGAGCGCGGCCGCTTCGTCGAGCGTCTTGCCCTTGACCCATTCGGTCACGAGCGAGGAAGAGGCGATCGCGGAGCCGCAACCGTAGGTCTTGAAGCGCGCGTCTTCGATCACGCCGGTTTCGGGGTTGACCTTGATCTGCAGCTTCATGACGTCGCCGCAGGCCGGTGCGCCGACCATGCCGGTGCCTACCGAGTCGTCGCCCTTCTCGAACGAGCCGACGTTGCGGGGATTTTCGTAGTGGTCGATGACCTTGGATGAGTAAGCCATGGGGTACCTCTTTGAATTTTCAGTGAGCCGACCACTGGATCGTGCTGATGTCAATGCCGTCCTTGAACATTTCCCACAGCGGGCTCAGTTCGCGGAGCTTGGCGACGTTGTGCTTGATGGTCGAGATCGCGTAGTCGATTTCTTCTTCGGTCGTGAAGCGGCCGATCGTCATGCGAAGGCTGCTGTGGGCCAGTTCGTCGCTGCGGCCGAGCGCGCGCAGCACGTAGCTGGGCTCGAGACTGGCCGAGGTGCAGGCGGAGCCGCTGGACACGGCCAGGCCCTTGATGCCCATGATCAGCGACTCGCCTTCGACGTAGTTGAAGCTCATGTTCAGGTTGTGCGGCACGCGCTGCGCGAGATCGCCGTTGATGAAGACCTGTTCGACATCCTTCAGGCCGTCGAGCAGGCGCTTCTGCAGCGCGCTCGCCTTGGCGATGTCTTCCTTCATCTCGAGCCTGGCAAGGCGGAAAGCCTCGCCCATGCCCACGATCTGGTGCGTCGGCAAGGTGCCCGAGCGCATCCCGCGCTCGTGGCCGCCGCCGTGCATCTGGGCCTCGAGCCGCACGCGCGGCTTGCGCCGCACATACAGCGCGCCGATGCCCTTGGGGCCGTAGGTCTTGTGCGAAGCCAGGCTCATGAGGTCGATCGGCAGCGTCTTGACGTCGATCTCGACCTTGCCGGTGGCCTGTGCCGCGTCGACGTGGAAGATCACGCCCTTCTCGCGGCAGATGTTGCCGAGCGCCACCACGTCCTGGATGACGCCGATCTCGTTGTTCACGAACATCACGCTCGCGAGGATGGTGTCGGGGCGGATCGCGGCCTTGAAGGCCTCGAGGTCCAGCAGGCCGTCCTCCTGGACATCCAGGTACGTCACCTCGAAGCCCTGGCGCTCGAGCTCGCGCATGGTGTCGAGCACGGCCTTGTGCTCGGTCTTCACCGTGATGAGGTGCTTTCCCTTGCCCTTGTAGAAATGCGCCGCACCCTTGATCGCGAGGTTGTTCGACTCGGTCGCGCCGGAGGTCCAGACGATCTCGCGCGGGTCGGCGCCGATCAGGTCGGCGACGTCGGCACGCGCCTTCTCGACCGCTTCTTCGGCTTCCCAGCCCCAGGCGTGGCTGCGCGACGCCGGGTTGCCGAAATGCTCGCGCAACCAGGGAATCATCGCATCGACGACGCGAGGATCGACCGGCGTGGTGGCGCCGTAGTCGAGATAGATCGGGAAATGAGGAGTGACGTCCATGGCTGGCTCAGGCTGGCGTGGGGTTGATCTTTGGAAGGTCGAGGCGGCTGGATCGGCGCCCGAAGGCGCCGCCGGATCAGGATTTGGCGAAGGCGTTGCCCAGTGCGAACACCGAATTCGGTGCGTTGACGCGGATCGGCTTGACCACCGGCTGCGCCGAGATCGCGCGCTTGACGGCCGGCTTGTTCTCGATCTGCACACCCTTGGCGATCTGGTCGTCGACCAGCTTCTGCAGCGTGACGGAATCGAGGAACTCGACCATGCGCTGGTTCAGCGAGGCCCACAGCTCGTGCGTCATGCAGCGGCCGGCTTCGCCGAGGCAGTTTTCCTTGCCGCCGCACTGGGTGGCGTCGATCGGCTCGTCGACCGAGACGATGATGTCGGCCACCGTGATGTCGGCCGCCTTGCGGCCGAGCGAGTAGCCGCCGCCAGGGCCACGGGTCGACTCGACCAGTTCGTGGCGGCGCAGCTTGCCGAACAGCTGTTCGAGATAGGACAGCGAGATCTGCTGCCGCTGGCTGATCGCAGCCAGCGTGACCGGACCGGTGTTCTGGCGCAGCGCCAGGTCGATCATGGCCGTGACCGCAAAGCGGCCTTTGGTAGTGAGACGCATCGCAAGCTCCTTGAGTGCTTACCGTTGAAATGACACCAGGCCTGGAGGCCGCGGTGACGTCGTCTCCGCCCTGTCCGCCTCCTGCTCCATAGGTGAACCTGTGGGTTGGAGTCGGCCCTTCATCGCGAAGTTCGTTTGTTCTTGAGTATTTCGGTCAAGTATAGCAGAAGCCCCTGCGCCCTGCTGGGGTAAACCCCCGGAGTTTGGCTCGCCCCCAGGTTGGCTCACTTCGTGTAGCCGCCGCCCACCCCCTTCCGGGGGCGACACCAGCG
This sequence comes from Variovorax sp. M-6, assembly GCF_052114385.1. Taxonomy (NCBI): domain Bacteria; kingdom Pseudomonadati; phylum Pseudomonadota; class Betaproteobacteria; order Burkholderiales; family Comamonadaceae; genus Variovorax; species Variovorax sp. M-6. The sequence goes on from NZ_JBFREQ010000003.1 coordinate 20,808, forward strand.
GCCCGGCAAAGCCGGTTCCGCGGTGTTTCACGAACGGGCCTGGCTGCGCCGGCCGGGCGGCCGGGCATGCAACGGGGACGCAAACTCAAATGTTGTCGTGGCCGGGGCCGCCGAAGGCCTGTTCGCGGAGCTCCGCCAATTGGTCGCGGACCCGGGCGGCCTTCTCGAATTCGAGGTTTCGGGCGTGCTCCAGCATGAGCTTTTCGAGCCGCTTGATCTCGCGCGCGATGTCCTTTTCGGACATGTCCTCGACCTTGGCGCGCTCCAGTTCGCGCTTGGCCGCCTCCTTGCCCGATTTTTCGCTGTAGACCCCGTCGATGAGGTCGCGCACCTGCTTCACGATGCTGCGCGGCGTGATGCCGTGAGCCAGGTTGTGGGCGATCTGGCGCTCGCGCCGCCGCTGGGTTTCGCCCATGGCCTTCTTCATCGATTCGGTCATGCGGTCGGCGTAGAGGATCGCCTTGCCGTTCAGGTTGCGTGCCGCCCGCCCGATGGTCTGGATCAGCGAGCGTTCGGCGCGCAGGAAGCCTTCCTTGTCGGCATCGAGGATCGCGACCAGCGACACCTCGGGGATGTCCAGGCCCTCGCGCAGCAGGTTGATGCCGACCAGCACGTCGAAAGTGCCGAGCCGCAGGTCGCGCAGGATCTCGACCCGCTCGACCGTGTCGACGTCGCTGTGCAGGTAGCGCACCTTGACGCCGTTGTCGCCCAGGTAGTCGGTGAGCTGCTCGGCCATCCGCTTGGTCAGCGTGGTGATCAGCACCCGCTCGTTCTTGTCGACCCGCAGGCGGATCTCCTGCAGCACATCGTCGACCTGGTGGGTGGCGGGCCGAACCTCGACCTCGGGGTCGATCAGGCCGGTCGGGCGCACCAGTTGTTCGACCACGTTGCCGGCATTGTCTTTCTCGTACTGCGCGGGGGTCGCCGAGACGAAGATGCACTGGCGCATCCGCTTCTCGAACTCCTCGAACTTGAGCGGCCGGTTGTCCAGCGCCGAGGGCAGCCGGAAACCGTACTCGACCAGCGTGGTCTTGCGGGCCCGGTCGCCGTTGTACATGCCGCCGAGCTGGCCGATCATCTGGTGGCTCTCGTCGAGGAACATCAGCGCGTCCTTCGGCAGGTAGTCGGTCAGCGTGGCCGGCGGCTCGCCCGGCGCGGCACCCGACAGATGGCGCGTGTAGTTCTCGATGCCCTTGCAGTGCCCGATCTCGGCCAGCATCTCGAGGTCGAAGCGGGTGCGCTGCTCGATTCGCTGCGCCTCCACCAGCTTGCCCTCGGCGACGAAGAACTTCAGCCGTTCGTCGAGTTCGAGCTTGATCGTCTCGACCGCGCTCATCACCTTGTCGCGCGGCGTCACGTAGTGGCTCGACGGATAGACCGTGAAGCGCGGGATCTTCTGCCGGATCCGCCCGGTCAGCGGGTCGAACAGCTGCAGGGCCTCGATCTCGTCGTCGAACAGCTCGATCCGGATGGCCAGCTCGCTGTGCTCGGCCGGGAAGACGTCGATGGTGTCGCCGCGCACCCGGAAGGTGCCGCGCGAGAAGTCCTGCTCGTTGCGCGTGTACTGCATGCGGATCAGCCGGCCGATGACATCGCGCTGGCCGATCTTGTCGCCCACCCGCATGATGAAACGCATCTGCGTGTAGTCCTCGGGCGTGCCGATGCCGTAGATGGCGCTCACGGTGGCCACGATCACGGTATCGCGCCGTTCCAGCACGCTCTTGGTGGCCGACAGGCGCATCTGCTCGATGTGCTCGTTGATCGAGCTGTCCTTCTCGATGAACAGGTCGCGCTGCGGCACGTAGGCCTCGGGCTGGTAGTAGTCGTAGTAGCTGACGAAGTACTCGACCGCGTTCTTCGGGAAAAACTCGCGGAATTCGCTGTAGAGCTGGGCCGCCAGGGTCTTGTTGGGGGCGAACACGATCGCCGGGCGGCCCAGCCGGGCGATCACGTTGGCCATGGTGAAGGTCTTGCCGGAACCGGTGACGCCGAGCAGGGTCTGGAACACCTCGCCGTCCTCCACGCCTTCGACCAGCCCGGCGATGGCCGCCGGCTGGTCGCCGGCCGGCGGATAGGGCTGGTAGAGCTCGAACGGAGAACCCGGGAAAGTGACGAATTCGCCCTGCCGGGCAGGCTCCACAGGATCGGCGTGTTGCGGTTCGGGAATGACTTCAGTGGTATCTGGCATGGCGTGGACTCGGGGAGTTGGTGGCGCGACCGGTAAAATTCAAGCCAACCGGGCAGCGTAACGCAGGACCCGGCTTCACGTGAACCGATCATCCAAAGGACTTTTCCATGTCAATGTTCACCGCCGTCGAGATGGCGCCTCGCGACCCGATCCTGGGCCTCAACGAGCAATATGCGGCCGACGGCAATCCGAAAAAGGTCAACCTCGGCGTGGGCGTGTACTACGACGACAACGGCAAGCTGCCCCTGCTCGCGTGCGTGCAGGCCGCGGAAGAGGACATGATGAAGGCGCCCAGCGCCCGCGGCTACCTGCCGATCGACGGCATCGCCGCCTATGACAATGCCGTCAAGGGCCTGGTCTTCGGCGCCGACAGCGAACCGGTGAAATCCGGCCGCGTCGCCACCATCCAGGCGATCGGCGGCACCGGCGGCCTCAAGGTCGGCGCCGACTTCCTCAAGAAGCTGAGCCCGCAAGCCAAGGTCCTGATCAGCGATCCGAGCTGGGAAAACCACCGCGCGCTGTTCACCAACGCCGGTTTCGAGGTCGAGAGCTACCCCTACTACGACGCCGCCAAGCGCGGCATCGATTTCGAGGGCATGCTGGCCGCGCTGAAGGCGGCGCCCGCCGGCACCATCGTCGTGCTGCACGCCTGCTGCCACAACCCGACCGGCTACGACATCACGGCAGCCCAGTGGGACCAGGTCATTGCGGCGGTCAAGGCGCAGCAGCTGACCCCCTTCCTCGACATGGCCTACCAGGGCTTCGGCCATGGCATCCAGGAAGACGGCGCCGTGATCGGCAAGTTCGTCGAGGCGGGCCTCACGTTCTTCGTCTCGACCTCGTTCTCCAAGAGCTTCAGCCTCTACGGCGAACGCGTGGGCGCCCTCTCGGTGCTGTGCGAAAGCAAGGAAGAGGCGGCGCGCGTGCTGTCGCAGCTCAAGATCGCCATCCGCACCAACTACAGCAACCCGCCGATCCACGGCGGCGCGGTGGTCGCGGCGGTGCTCAACGACCCGGCCCGCCGCGCCGTCTGGGAAAAGGAGCTGGCCGAAATGCGCGTGCGCATCAAGGCGATGCGCCAGAAGCTGGTCGACGGCCTCAAGGCCGCCGGCGTGAAGCAGGACATGAGCTTCATCACCTCGCAGATCGGCATGTTCAGCTATTCGGGCCTGAGCAAGGACCAGATGGTGCGCCTGCGCGAAGAGTTCGGCGTCTACGGCACCGACACCGGCCGCATGTGCGTGGCTGCGCTCAACAGCAAGAACATCGACTACGTTTGCCAGAGCATCGCCAAGGTCCTCTGACGGACCTGAAGGATCGCTTCGTCCGGGACGCGCTGCGCAACCCGAACAACCGGGCGATCCTCGAGGGCCTGCCCGCGCTGGCCCTGCCCGATGCCTGGCTGGTGGCCGGCTGCCTGTTCCAGAGCGTCTGGAACCTGCGCTGCGGCCGCCCGCCGGAAGCCGGCATTCGCGACTACGACCTGTTCTACTTCGACGCCGCCGACCTGTCGGCCGACGCGGAGCAGCGGGTCGACGAACGGGTGCGGCGGCACTTCTCGGGGCTGCCCGTCACCATCGAGACCAAGAACCAGGCCCGGGTCCACACCTGGTATGCGGACTATTTCGGCGCCAGCTACGCGCCTTCGCTGTGCTCGCGCGACGGCATCGACCGCTTCCTGGTGGACTGCACCTGCGTCGGGCTGCAGCCGCAGGCGGACGGCCCGCTGCTTTACGCGCCCTTCGGCCTCCAGGGGCTGTACGAAGGGATCCTCCGGCCCAATCCGCACTGCCACCAGCCCCGCCTCTATGCCGCCAAGGCAGCGGACTACCGGTCGCGATGGCCCTGGATCCAGGTCCTGGACGCCATCTCGCCGCAGCCCTGAGCGCGGCGATGGGACGAATATCACGGCGGCACCGGCTGAATCGGGTGGGCCCTCTACTTCCGGTCAAGAGCTGCTGATATATTGCATTGCAACAAACTCCCTGGCCACCCCGATGCTCTACCAACTCTACGAAGCGCAGCGTTCCCTCATGGAGCCCTTCGCCGACTTCGCGCAGGCCGCTTCCAAACTCTACAGCCAGGGCGCGGCCTTCGGCCAGGCGCCGTTGGCACAGCGCATGGCCGCCGGCTACGACCTGCTGTACCGGCTGGGCAAGGACTACGAGAAGCCGGAGTTCGGCATCAAGACGGTCAAGGTGGATGGCCACGAGGTGGTGATCCACGAGAGCGTCGAGATCGAGAAGCCGTTCTGCCAGCTGCGCCGCTTCAAGCGCTTCACGGACGAGCCGGACACCCTGCAGACGCTCAAGAGCCAGCCGGTGGTGCTGATCGTGGCCCCGCTGTCGGGCCACTACGCCACGCTGCTGCGCGACACCGTGCGCACCATGCTGCAGGGCCACAAGGTCTACATCACCGACTGGATCAACGCGCGCCTGGTGCCGCTGTCCGAAGGCGAATTCCATCTCGACGACTATGTCAACTACGTCGAGGACTTCATCCGCTACCTGCAGGCCGAATACGGCAACTGCCACGTGATCAGCGTCTGCCAGCCCACGGTGCCGGTGCTGGCGGCGGTGTCGCTGATGGCCAGCCGCGGCGAGAAGACGCCGCTGTCGATGACCATGATGGGGGGCCCGATCGACGCCCGCAAGTCGCCCACCGCGGTCAACAACCTGGCGATGAACAAGAGTTTCGAGTGGTTCGAGAACAACGTGATCTACCGCGTCCCGGACGGCTTTCCGGGCGCAGGCCGACGCGTCTACCCGGGCTTCCTGCAGCACACGGGCTTCGTGGCGATGAACCCGGACCGCCACGCCAGCAGCCACTACGACTACTTCAAGGACCTGATCAAGGGCGACGGCGCCAGCACCGAGGCGCATCGCAAGTTCTATGACGAGTACAACGCGGTGCTCGACATGGATGCCGACTACTACCTCGAAACGATCCGCACGGTGTTCCAGAAGTTCGACCTCGTGAACGGCACCTGGGAAGTGAAGAACGCCGACGGCGTGCGCGAAACCGTGCGGCCCCAGGACATCCATTCGCTCGGGCTCCTGACGGTCGAGGGCGAACTCGACGACATCTCCGGCTCCGGCCAGACCCGCGCCGCGCACGATCTGTGCACCGGCGTGTCCGCCAAGGAACAGCGGCACTACGAGGTCAAGGGCGCAGGCCACTACGGCATCTTCAGCGGACGCCGCTGGCGCGACCAGGTCTACCCCGAGGTCCGGGACTTCATTGCGGCGCACGACAAGCCGCAGAAGCGCGCCAGCCGCGTGATCCTGGCAGCGGAAGACACGATCAAGGCCAGCCCGGCGCGCAAGAAGCCGGTGGCAGTGGCGGCGCGCAAGGTGCCGACGGCACGGCGCGCGAGCGCCGTCAAGCGCAAGTCCGCATGAGATCGTGACACCGACGGCCGCACACCTGCTGGACGCGCTGCCGCAGACGCAGTGCACGCGTTGCGGCTACCCCGATTGCGCCGGCTACGCCGAGGCCATCGCAGCCCATGAGGCCGACATCAACCAATGCCCGCCCGGCGGCGCCGAAGGCGTGCAGCGTCTCGCGCGGCTCACGGGCAGGCCCGTGCGGGCGATCGATCCGCAGTTCGGCGTCGAGGGGCCGCGCGCCCTCGCCGTGATCGACGAGGCCTGGTGCATCGGCTGCACCCTCTGCCTCGACGCTTGCCCGACCGACGCCATCGTGGGCATTCACAAGCGCATGCACACCGTGATCGACGCGCACTGCACGGGCTGCGAACTGTGCATCCCGGCCTGCCCGGTGGACTGCATCTCGCTTGAAACGGTCACGCCGGGCCGAAGCGGCTGGCAGGCCTGGTCGCAGGAACAGGCCGATCATGCGCGCGCCCGCTACGAGGCCCACGCCAGCCGACGAGCCAAGGCCGCCCCCTCGGCCGCACCGGCGAACGACGCGCAAGCGGACGCGCCCGACGCCACCGATCGCAAGCGTGCGATCGTCGAAGCAGCGCTGGCCCGTGCCCGCGCGGCAGCCAAGGACTTGCGCAAGCCATGAAGCGCCAGGTCGCCCCCGAGGCAAATGCCGGATGAGCATCGACACCCTGCTCCTCTTCGCCTTCGCTTCCATCGCGCTCGCGATCACGCCCGGCCCCACCATGCTGCTGGCGCTCTCCAACGGCATCTCGGGCGGCATGCGTGCGGCCGCCTGGGGCATCGCCGGCGCCTCGCTGGGCAGTTGCATCGTGATCACCACGGTCGCGCTGGGCCTGGGTTCGCTGCTTGCGGCCTCGGAGTGGCTCTTCAACGCGATCCGAGTCGCGGGGGTGCTCTACCTGGTCTGGCTCGGGATCAAGCTTTGGCGCACGCCGCCGGCCGACGTCGGTGCTGTGCTGGCGGCCTCCTCGGCCCGGCCGCTGCGCGGCCGGCTGGCGCTGCTGCGCAGCCTGGCCGTGGCCTTGTCGAACCCGAAATCGCTGCTGTTCTTCGCGGCCTTCCTGCCGCAGTTCGTCGATACCGCCCAGCGCCAGGCGCCGCAGTACCTGGTGCTCGGCGCGGTCTTCGTCGGCATCGACACGCTGGTGATGCTCGGCTACGCGACGGCCGGCACCCAGGCGGTGCGCTGGCTTTCGCAGGGCAGCCTGCGCGCGCTCAACCGCGGCTGCGCGGCGGGGATGTGGCTGCTGGCCGCAACACTCGCAGTCTGGCGCCGTCCAGGCGCCTGACCGCGCGGCTTCTCAGCCTGCCGCCAACGCCGCGAAGGCGCTCACCACCTCAGGCGGGGCCTGCACCAGTTCGATCAACACGCCCTCGCCCGCGATCGGGAACTCGTCGTTGCTCTTCGGGTGCAGGAAACAGATGTCGAAGCCGGCCGCGCCCTGGCGGATGCCGCCCGGCGCGAAACGCACGCCCTGCGCCGTGAGCCATTCGACGGCCGTCGGTAGATCGTCGATCCACAGCCCCACATGGTTCAGCGGCGTGGCGTGGACCGCGGGCTTCTTCTCGGGGTCCAGCGGCTGCATCAGATCGACCTCGACCTTGAAGGGGCCGCTGCCGATCGCGCAGATGTCCTCGTCGACGTTCTCGCGCTCGCTCCTGAACGTGCCCGTCACCTCGAGGCCCAGCATTTCGACCCACAGCTTCTGCAGCCGGGTCTTGTCCGGGCCGCCGATGGCGATCTGCTGGATGCCCAGCACCTTGAATGGACGCGTCATGCACATGCTCCTTGTTCAGAGGTCGAACGGGCCTGGAGACCCAGCTTGGCCAGCAGCTTCACATCGGCCTCGACATCGGGGTTGCCCGTGACCAGCAGCTTGTCACCGTAGAAGATCGAATTCGCGCCGGCCAGGAAGCACAGCGCCTGGACCGCATCGCCCAATTGCTGGCGGCCGGCCGACAGACGCACGCGCGCCTTCGGCATCGTGATGCGCGCGATCGCGATCATTCGAACGAAATCGAGCGGATCGATCGGTTCCGAATCTGCCAGCGGCGTGCCGGGCACGCGCACCAGGCTGTTGATCGGCACCGACTCCGGATAGGGGTCGAGGTTGGCGAGCTGGGCGATCAGCCCCGCGCGATGCACAGGCGCCTCGCCCATGCCCACGATGCCGCCGCAGCAGACGCTGATGCCGGCCGCGCGCACATGCGCCAGCGTGTCGAGCCGATCCTGGTAGCTGCGGGTGTCGACGATGTCGCTGTAGTACTCGGGCGCCGTGTCGAGGTTGTGGTTGTAGTAGTCCAGCCCCGCGGCCTTGAGCTGCAGCGCGTGCTGCGGCTCGAGCATGCCGAGCGTGGCGCAGGTCTGCAGGCCCAGGCCCTTCACGGCCTCGACCAGCACCGCGACCTTCTCGACGTCGCGGTCCTTGGGTGCGCGCCAGGCGGCACCCATGCAGAAACGCGTCGCGCCCGCGTCCTTGGCGGCCTGCGCAGCACGCAGCACCTCGTCGACCTCCATCAGCTTCTGCGCCTGGACGCCGGTGTCGAACTCGGCCGACTGCGGGCAATAGCCGCAGTTCTCCGGACAGCCGCCGGTCTTGACCGACAGCAGCGTGGCCAGTTCGATGTCCGCGGCGGGGAAATGCGCGCGATGCACCGTCTGCGCCTCGAACAACAGATCGTTGAAGGGCTTGTCGAGCAGGGCCTGGACGGCCTCGACGGTCCATGGGCCGGTGGGCGCGACGGGCGTCGCGGCCGGACGGCGCAGGGTGACGGCCTTCTCGACCGACAGATCGTGGGCGCCCATCTACGCAAACTCCATGATCACCTGGTCGACCGAGAGCGATTCGCCCTTGGCCGCGGAGATGCTGCCGACCACGCCGTCTTGCGTCGCGAACAGCACGTTCTCCATCTTCATCGCCTCGATGACGGCGAGCTTCTCGCCCGCCTGCACCTGTTGGCCCGGCTGCACCGAGACCTCGACCAGCAGACCTGGCATCGGCGACATCAGGAACTTGCTCAGGTCCGGCGGTGCCTTGTAGGGCATCAGCGCGAGCAGCCGCGCACCGAGCGGCGACAGCACCATCGCCTCGATCTGCGTTCCGTTGTGCACGACGCGCAGCGCCAGCGGATTCTTGCCTGCGCCGCGTTCGACCTGCGCGGTGAAGACACGGTTGTTGACCATGCCTTCGACCCGGACGCTGCCGAGCGGCGCCTTGCTGTCGATCTTGTAGTCGTGGCCACCCACCGCCACCGCGCTGGAGCCGGTGTGGCCGTGGTAGTCGGTGACCGACACGGGCTTGTGCACGTGATGGCCCTTGTCGTCCATCACGACCACCACGAACTGCTCGCCCACCTTCACGCCATGGCCCTCGAGCTGGCCGCTGATGCCCGAGGCCCGCGCCCGGTAGCGGCGATGCATGTAGGCCGCCAGCGCGACCAGAAAATCGGGATCGTCGTGCGGGACATCCTCGGCATGGAAGCCTCGGCCGTAGTGCTCGGCGATGAAGCCGGTGTTGAAGTCGCCGCTGACGAACTTCGGGTGCGCGAGCAGCGCCGCCTGGAACGGAATGTTGCTGCTGATGCCGCGGATCACGAAGCCGTTGAGGGCTTCGCGCATCAGCGCGATGGCATGCGCGCGATCCCGGCCGTGCACGATCAGCTTGGCGATCATCGAGTCGTAGAACATCGGGATCTCGCCGCCGTCGTAGACGCCGGTGTCGACCCGCACGCCGTACAGGTGCTCGGTGTCGGCCGAGAACATGGTCTCCTTCGGCGGCTGGAAACGCACCAGCCGGCCGGTCGAGGGCAGGAAGTTTCGGAACGGATCCTCGGCGTTGATGCGGCACTCGATGGCCCAGCCCTCGCGCTTCACGTCCTTCTGCGCCAGCGGCAGCTTCTCGCCGGCGGCGACGCGGATCATGAGTTCGACCAGGTCGAGGCCGGTGATCGCCTCGGTCACCGGATGCTCCACCTGCAGCCGGGTGTTCATCTCGAGGAAGTAGAAGCTCTGGTCCCTGCCGACCACGAATTCGACCGTGCCCGCGCTCTGGTAGTTCACGGCCTTGGCCAGCGCCACGGCCTGCTCACCCATCGCCTTGCGCGTCGCCTCGCTGATGAAGGGCGACGGCGCCTCCTCGATGACCTTCTGATGACGGCGCTGGATCGAGCATTCGCGCTCGTTGAGATAGATCACGTGGCCATGAGCGTCGCCCAGCACCTGGATCTCGATGTGGCGCGGCTCCTCGACGAACTTCTCGATGAACACGCGGTCGTCGCCGAAGCTGTTGCGCGCCTCGTTGCGGCAGGAGGTGAAGCCCTCGAACGCGTCCTTGTCGTTGAAGGCCACGCGCAGGCCCTTGCCGCCGCCGCCGGCCGAGGCCTTGATCATCACCGGGTAGCCGATGTCCCTGGCAATCTCCACGGCGCGCTCGGCGGTCTCGATGGCGTCGTTCCAGCCCGGAATGGTGTTGACCTTGGCCTCGTTGGCGAGCTTCTTCGAGGCGATCTTGTCGCCCATCGCCGCAATCGAGTAGTGCTTGGGGCCGATGAAGATGATGCCCTCCTCCTCGACCTTGCGCGCGAAGGCTTCGTTCTCCGACAGGAAGCCGTAGCCCGGGTGCACGGCTTCAGCCCCGGTCTTCTTGCAGGCCGCGATGATGCGGTCGGCCTGCAGATAGCTCTCGCGGCTGGCCGATGCCCCGATGTGGACGGCCTCGTCGGCGAGCTCCACATGGCGCGCGTCCTTGTCGGCATCGGAATAGACGGCGACCGTGAGGATGCCCATTTTCTTGGCGGTCTTGATGACGCGGCAAGCGATCTCGCCGCGGTTCGCAATCAGGATTTTCTTGAACATGTTCGTGTCTCCCAGCCTCAGAGCGGAATGTTGCCGTGCTTGCGCCACGGGTTCTCGAGTTTCTTCTCGCGCAGCATCACCAGGCTGCGGCAGATCCGCTTGCGCGTCTCGCTCGGCAGGATCACGTCATCGATGTAGCCCCGCGTGCCGGCCACGTACGGGTTGGCAAAGCGCGCCTTGTACTCGGCCTCGCGCGCCGCCAGCTTCTCGGGATCGTTCTTGTCCTCGCGGAAGATGATCTCGACCGCGCCCTTGGCGCCCATCACCGCGATCTCGGCCCGCGGCCAGGCCAGGTTGACGTCGCCGCGCAGGTGCTTCGAGGCCATCACGTCGTAGGCGCCGCCGTAGGCCTTGCGCGTGATCACCGTGATCTTCGGCACCGTGCACTCGGCGTACGCGTAGAGCAGCTTGGCGCCGTGCTTGATGATGCCGCCGTACTCCTGGCTGGTGCCGGGCATGAAGCCGGGCACGTCGACGAAGGTCACGACCGGGATGTTGAAGGCGTCGCAGAAGCGCACGAAGCGCGCCGCCTTGATCGACGACTTGATGTCGAGGCAACCGGCCAGCACCAGCGGCTGGTTGGCGACGATGCCCACGCTCTGGCCTTCCATGCGGGCGAAACCGATCACGATGTTCTTCGCATAGTCGGGCTGCAGTTCGAAGAAGTCGCCGTCGTCGACCACCTTCTCGATCAGCTCCTTCATGTCGTAGGGCTTGTTCGGGTTGTCGGGCACCAGCGTGTCGAGCGAGAGGTCGGCGCGCTCGGCCGGGTCGCCGCTGGGCCGCACCGGGGGCTTCTCGCGGTTGTTGAGCGGCAGGTAGTTGTAGAGCCGGCGCAGCATCATCAGCGCCTCGACGTCGTTCTCGAAGGCCATGTCGGCCACGCCGCTCTTGGTGGTGTGGGTCGAAGCGCCGCCCAACTCCTCGGCCGTCACGTCCTCGTGCGTCACCGTCTTCACGACTTCGGGGCCGGTGACGAACATGTAGCTGCTGTCCTTCACCATGAAGATGAAGTCCGTCATGGCGGGCGAGTACACCGCGCCGCCCGCGCACGGGCCCATGATCATGCTGATCTGCGGCACCACGCCCGAGGCCATCACGTTGCGCTGGAACACGTCGGCATAGCCGCCGAGCGAGGCCACCCCTTCCTGGATGCGGGCGCCGCCCGAATCGTTGAGGCCGATGACCGGCGCGCCGACCTTCATGGCCTGGTCCATCACCTTGCAGATCTTCTCGGCGTGGGCCTCGCTGAGGGCGCCGCCGAAGACGGTGAAGTCCTGGCTGAAGATGAAGACCAGGCGGCCGTTGATCATTCCGTAGCCGGTGACCACGCCATCGCCCGGGATCTTGTTGTCGGCCATGCCGAAGTCGCTCGAGCGGTGCTCGACGAACATGTCCCACTCTTCGAAGGTGTTGTCGTCGAGCAGCAGTTCAATGCGCTCGCGCGCCGTCAGCTTGCCCTTGGCATGCTGGGCGTCGATGCGCTTCTGGCCGCCGCCGAGCCGCGCCTGGGCGCGGCGTTTTTCGAGTTGTTCGAGGATTTCTTTCATGACGTTCCGTCGTAAGAGTTGATTCTTGTTGAAAGGCATTGCCGCAGGCTACGCCTGTCCGGCCTGTGCGGCGAGCAGTTGGCGCGCCGCCGTCGATGCCGGCAGCGTGCCGGCCGCCACCTGGGCCACGGCCTGCGGCAGCAATTCGCGGACTTGCGGATGCTGGCGGAAGGCCTGCTTGAGTCCGGCGTCGATGCGTTCCCACATCCAGGCCAGCGCCTGCTTCTCGCGCCGCGTGTCGAAGCGGCCGTTGGCCGCCTGCAGCGCCTTGAACTCCAGCACCGCGGCCCAGAAGCCATCGACGCCGGTGCCCAGCAGCGCACTGAGCTGGATCACCTTGGGCAGCCAGAAGCGCACTTCGGCCTCGGGCGTGCCCGGCGCGGCATGGGCCGCATGCATGACTTGCGCGTGCGCCGGATTGCCGTGGTGGCCGAACAACCGCAGCGCCGAGGTGATCTGGGCTTGCGCGCGCGTCGCCGCATCCTTGTCGATATCCGATTTGTTGATGACGACGAGGTCGGCCAGCTCCATCACGCCCTTCTTGATCGCCTGCAGGTCGTCGCCGGCATTGGGCAGCTGCAGCAGCACGAACATGTCGGTCATGCCCGAGACCGCGGTCTCGCTCTGGCCGACGCCGACGGTCTCGACGATCACGATGTCGTAGCCGGCGGCCTCGCAGACCAGCATCGCCTCGCGCGTCTTCTCGGCCACGCCGCCCAGCGTACCGCTCGAGGGGCTGGGCCGGATGTAGGCACGCTCATGCACCGACAAATGCTCCATGCGCGTCTTGTCGCCGAGGATGGAGCCGCCCGAGACGGTGGACGACGGGTCGATCGTGAGCACGGCGACGCGGTGGCCCTGCGCGATCAGGTGGAGCCCCAGGGTCTCGATGAAGGTCGACTTGCCGACCCCCGGCACACCCGAGATGCCGAGGCGGAAGGACTTGCCGGTATGCGGCAACAGGGCCGTGAGCAGCGCGTCGGCCTGCGCGCGATGGTCGGCGCGGGTCGATTCGAGCAGCGTGATCGTCTTGGCGATCGCGCGGCGCTGCGACGGGCCTTCGGTCGCCAGCAGCGCTTCCACCGTGACCGGTGCCTTGGCGGGCGGCATCTTCAGGCCGCAACCGCCGCGCGAATCTGCTCGAGCACGTCCTTGGCGCTCGCCGGGATCGGGGTGCCGGGGCCGTAGATGCCCTTGACGCCCGCCTCGTAGAGGAAATCGTAGTCCTGGCGCGGAATCACGCCGCCCACGAAGACGATGATGTCGTCGGCGCCCTGCTTCTTCAGTTCCGCGATGATCGCCGGCACCAGCGTCTTGTGGCCCGCGGCCAGCGTGCTGACGCCCACCGCGTGGACGTCGTTCTCGATCGCCTGGCGGGCGCATTCCTCGGGGGTCTGGAACAGCGGGCCCATGTCGACGTCGAAGCCGAGGTCGGCGAAGGCGGTCGCGACCACCTTGGCGCCGCGGTCGTGGCCGTCCTGGCCGAGCTTGGAGATCATCACGCGCGGGCGCCGGCCCTGCGCTTCCGCAAAGGCGGCGATCTCGTGCTGCAGCGCCTCCCAGCCTTCGGCCGAGTCGTAGGCCGCGGCATAGACGCCGGTGACCTTCTGGGTGTCGGCGCGGTGGCGGCCGTAGATCTTCTCGAGCGCGTCGCTGATCTCGCCGACCGTGGCGCGCAGGCGCACCGCCTGGATGCTGAGCTCGAGCAGATTGCCCTCGCCGCTTTCCGCTGCCGCGGTCAGCGCGTCGAGCGCGGCCTGGACGGCGGCGCTGTCGCGCTTCTCGCGGATCGCCTTGAGCTTGGCGACCTGGCCGTCGCGCACCTTCATGTTGTCGATCGACAGGCTGTCGATCGCGTCCTCGGCCTTGAGCTTGTACTTGTTGACGCCCACGATCACGTCGCGGCCCGAGTCGATGCGGGCCTGCTTGTCGGCCGCGGCGGCCTCGATCTTGAGCTTGGCCCAGCCGCTGTCGACGGCCTTGGTCATGCCGCCCATCGCCTCGACCTCCTCGATGATCGCCCAGGCCGCATCGGCCATGTCCTGGGTGAGCTTCTCCATCATGTAGCTGCCGGCCCAGGGGTCGATCACGCTCGTGATGTGGGTCTCTTCCTGGATGATGAGCTGCGTGTTGCGCGCGATGCGCGAGCTGAACTCGGTCGGCAGCGCGATGGCCTCGTCGAGCGCGTTGGTGTGCAGGCTCTGGGTGCCGCCGAACACCGCGGCCATGGCCTCGATGGTGGTGCGCACGACGTTGTTGTAGGGGTCCTGCTCGGTCAGCGACCAGCCCGAGGTCTGGCAATGCGTGCGCAGCATCAGGCTCTTGGGGTTCTTCGGCTCGAACTCCTTCATGATCCGGCACCACAGCAGGCGCGCCGCGCGCATCTTGGCGACCTCGAGGTAGAAGTTCATGCCGATGGCCCAGAAGAAACTGAGCCGGCCCGCGAAGCCGTCGACGTCGAGGCCCTTGGCCAGCGCGGTCTTCACGTATTCCTTGCCGTCGGCCAGCGTGAAGGCCAGCTCGAGCGCCTGGTTGGCGCCGGCTTCCTGCATGTGATAGCCGCTGATCGAGATCGAGTTGAACTTGGGCATCTTCTGCGCCGTGTACTCGATGATGTCGCCGATGATCCGCATGCTCGGCGCCGGCGGGAAGATATAGGTGTTGCGGACCATGAACTCCTTGAGGATGTCGTTCTGGATGGTTCCGCTCAACTGGTCTTGCGCCACGCCCTGCTCTTCCGCCGCGACCACGTAGCCCGCCAGCACCGGCAGCACCGCGCCGTTCATGGTCATCGAGACGCTGACCTTGTCGAGCGGGATCTGGTCGAACAGGATCTTCATGTCCTCCACCGAATCGATCGCCACCCCGGCCTTGCCGACGTCGCCGGTGACGCGCGGATGGTCGCTGTCGTAGCCGCGGTGGGTGGCGAGGTCGAAGGCCACGCTGACGCCCTGGCCGCCGGCCGCCAGTGCCTTGCGATAGAAGGCATTCGATTCCTCGGCGGTCGAGAAGCCCGCGTACTGGCGGATGGTCCACGGGCGCACCGCGTACATCGTGGCCTGCGGGCCGCGCAGGTAGGGCTCGAAGCCGGGCAAGGTGTCGGTGTACTCGAGCCCCTGCAGGTCGGCCGCCGTATAGAGCGGCTTGACCGTGATGCCGTCCGGCGTGATCCAGTTCAACGCTTCGAGGTTGCCGCCCGGCGCGGACTTGGCGGCCGCCTTGGTCCAGGCTTCGAGGGTCGCAGGCGAGAAGGTGTATTCGGTTTTGCTCATGGGCGCCGCTTTGGAAATCATGCGAGGTTCGAGGAGTGCCTGCACTGTTGCAGGACAGCGCCCCGGAGTCTACCTCATCCGTAATTATTAATTCAAAGAACAAACATGCGGTACATTTCAGCCATGTCCGCTGTCACCCTCACCCCGCGCGCCCTCTATGAAGAGGTGGCGGAACTGCTGCGCCAGCGCATCTTCAGCCGCGAACTCGAACCCGGCGGCTGGATCGACGAACTCAAGCTGGCCGAGGAATACGGCATCAGCCGCACGCCGCTGCGCGAGGCGCTGAAGGTGCTGGCGGCCGAGGGGCTGGTGACGATGAAGGTGCGGCGCGGCGCCTACGTGACAGAAGTGTCGGAGAAGGACCTGTCGGACGTCTACCACCTGCTGAGCCTGCTCGAGAGCGACGCCGCAAGCGTGGTCGCCGGTCACGCCACCGATGCCGAACTGGCCGATCTCGAACGCCTGCATGCGGAGCTCGAAGCTGCGGCGACGCCAGGCCATGTCGACCGCGAGCACTTCTTCGCCCTCAACGAGCGCTTCCACATGCGCCTTCTCGCGATCGCGAACAACCGCTGGCGCGACCAGATGGTGGCCGACCTGCGCAAGGTGATGAAGCTCAACCGCCACAACTCGCTGCTGAAGGCCGGGCGCATCGGCGAATCGCTGCGCGAACACCGCGCGATCATGGCGGCGATCAAGGCGCGCGATCCGCAGGCCGCGATGGCCCGGACGCAGGAGCATTTCCGCAACGGGCTCGAAGCGGCGAACTGAGCTCGCCCCCAGGTTGGGCTCACTGCGTGTAGCCCGCCCACCCCCTTCCGGGGGCAACACCAGCGGACTGGCAAAGCCAGATCCGCGGTGTTTCACGAAGGGGCCTGGCTTTGCCGGCCGGGGGAAATTCGGGTTTTCTTGATCAGGCGGGGTGGAGGTCCGTCTCGTGCGCCAGGGCCATGACCTCGTGCGGCGCGCGGGTCTTGAGCTTGTGGTCGCTCCACACCTGCCGCCAGCGGCGGGCGCCGGGCAGGCCGTTGCGCAGGCCCAGCATGTGGCGGGCGACGTTGGACCACGGGGTGCCATGCTCGGCGGCTTCGCGGGCCATGTAGTCGCACATCTGGCGCTCGACCTCTTCCCGCGTCAGGGTCGACGGCGGCTCGCCGTAGAACACCGCATCCCATTCGGCCAGCCACCAGGGGTTGTGGTAGGCCTCGCGGCCGATCATGACGCCGTCGAGCAGGCGCAGATGCGCATGCATCTGCGCGTTGTCGGCGAAGCCGCCGTTGATCGAGAACGCGAGCGCGGGAAAGTCGTGCTTGAGCCGATGCACCAGCTCGTAGCGCAGCGGTGGCACCTCGCGGTTCTGCTTGGGCGACAGGCCCTTGAGCCAGGCGTTGCGGGCATGAACGATGAAGGTCTCGCAGCCCGCCTCGCTGACCTTGCCGACGAAATCGCGCACGAAGTCGTAGCTCTCGATCTTGTCGATGCCGATGCGGTGCTTGACCGTGACCGGCACGTCGACTACGTCGACCATCGCCTTCACGCAGTCGGCCACCAGCTGCGGCTCGTTCATGAGGCAGGCACCGAAGGCGCCGCGCTGCACCCGTTCGCTGGGGCAGCCGCAATTGATGTTGATCTCGTCGTAACCCCAATCCTGGCCCAGCTTTGCGCAATGCGCGAGATCGGCGGGTTCGCTGCCGCCGAGCTGCAGCGCCACCGGATGCTCCTCGGCGTTGAAGCGCAGGTGGCGCGGCACATCGCCATGGATCAGTGCGCCGGTGGTCACCATCTCGGTGTAAAGCAGCGCATGGCGCGTGAGCAGGCGATGAAGGAAGCGACAGTGGCGGTCGGTCCAGTCCATCATCGGCGCTACGCTGAGCCGAATGCCAGGGTAAGTAGTTGATTCCATTAAGAAAATTCTAACCCTTGAGAGATTTTCCAGCGTTTCAAACGAACCGTTGAGGCGGATATTCAACGGCAACGACGTCGAGCACGCCAAGGCAGTGCGATTCATCCGCTGAAGCAAGGGCTTCTTCAGGGCTCGCTCTGGCGTGGATGTCTCGCGGCAGAAGTTTTTCCAAGCACTTTCGGACGCGTCTGATCGACGGCGACCGCATTGGCCTCGTAGCCTCTTCACCGGAAGAGCATTGCCAACATCGGCTTCGCTCGGAAGTCAGTTCAGTTCCAGTTGGCCTTGCATTGACGATGCCTGTCATCCCGTAGGTCGCGGGGCGACGGTAGGTGCGTTCAGGAATCAAGATCCGAGGAGCATCCCGTGACTCAAGCCGCCTTCAAGAGCCTGTGCGCACTCGCGCCCTGGTTGGCGTGAGAGACGCCATCACAGCGCTTCCGGAGCGCATTCTTGCTTGGCCTTCGTCCACCGAATGGGCCGGTGCGTTCCTTGCCGGCTCTGTCGTTCACATGCTGCTGCTGGTCCCGACTCTCGTCACGCTGCAGATCTACGACCGCGTGCTTTCCAGCCGCAGCACCGCAACCCTGCTCATGCTGCTTGCTGCTGCCGCCTTGTMTCTCGCGGCATGGTGGGTGGTCGATACCGCCCGGGTTCGCTGGCATGCGGCACGTGCGGTGGGGCTGGAAGACCGGCTGACGCGGGCTCTGATGCCATTGACGCTCCGTGTATCCGCCGTGCAGGCGGCATCGGTGGCGCAGCAGCTATTTCGAGACATCGGCACGCTGCGCGCGTTCGTCGGCGGTCCGGCCCTGCTCGCCCTGATCGACCTGCCTTGGTGCGCGGTCTATCTGCTGGTCCTCGCGGCCTTTCATCCGCTGCTCGGCGCGGTCGCCCTCGCGGGCATGCTCATCCTGATCGGGCTGGCGTGGCTCACCGAATGGCGACTGCGCGGCGCTGTGGCATCGGCCGAGCAGGCGCACATGCAGGCGCACCGCATGGGCAGCGAAGTCGCCGCCTTTGCCGACGTGCTGCAAGCGCACGGCCAGCAGCACCAGGTGGGCGATGCGCTGATCGCGATCAAGGGCGAAGCCTCCATCGCGCGGCTGGCCACAGATCTGCCGGGCCACGGCTTGAAGGGGCTCGGCAAGCTCGCTCGGCAGGTCCTGCAGATCGCCATGCTCGCGACGGGCGCCTGGCTGGTGCTGCAGGGACAGGCCACGGGCGGCGTGATGATCGCGGGCAGCATCCTGCTCGGCAAGGCGCTCGCGCCGCTGGAGATGCTGATCGGCGGATGGAAGCAGCAACTGGAGGCGCGCGAGGCGCTCGCCCGCCTGAGAAACGCCCTGGCGTCCGAGTCCCGCGCCGCCGGCCGGTTGCCCGAGACGACCCTGCCACCGCCCCAGGGCCAACTGAACCTGAGCCATCTTGGAGTCCGGCCCTCGCCGGGCGACGCGGCCCTCCTGCACAACGTCAGTTTCGACTTGCCGGCCGGCGCCATGCTCGCGGTACTGGGTTCCAGCGGCAGCGGCAAGAGCACCCTCGCGCGCGTGCTGGCGGGCGTGCAGCCGCCGACTCACGGCGAGGTGGCGCTCGACCGCGCCGCGCTGCATCAGTACGGCGCGCAGGCCCGGGGCCGGAGCACCGGCTTTCTTCCGCAGGACGTGCTGTTGCACTCGGGAACGGTGGCCCACAACATCGCGCGCCTGTGGCGACCGACCGGGAAGCTGACCCGGGATCAAAGCGATGCCGTGGTCCTCGCGGCGCAGCGCGCAGGCGCGCACGAATTGATCACGTCGCTGCCGAAGGGCTACGACACGCTGCTGGGCCACGAGCCCGGCGCGCACATCCTCTCCGGCGGTCAGCGCCAGCGCATCGCCCTGGCCCGCGCGATCTACGCGACGCCGGGCGTGGGCGAACCGAGCCTCATCGTGCTGGACGAACCCAACAGCCAACTCGACTCCGAAGGCGAAGCGGCGCTGGAACGCTGCCTGCATGGCCTGCGCGAGCGGGGTCGCACCGTCGTCGTCGTCACGCACCGGCCCCATCTGATCGGCCTCGCAAGCCATGTGCTGGTGCTGGCGCAGGGGGTCGTCGAGCAATTCGGCCCGCGCGAGCAGGTCCGGCAATGGATGGTCCAGCGCAATCAAGCCATGATGGCGAATCGGGCGGCCCGGGCATGAAGACCACCGCGCATGCCCCCGCTATCGTTCACGCCGCCCTGCCCTCGCCTCCGTGGCAGCAGGAAATGCGTCGCGCGCTGCGCGCCGGCCTCTGTGGCACCGTGCTGGGGGTCGTGGCCTTGAGTGCCTGGGCTGCGCTCGCACCACTGGCCGCCGCCGTCATTGCAGAGGGGACCGTCAAGTCGGTCGGCAATCGCAAGACGGTGTTGCATGCCGAGGGCGGAATTGTCGCGGCGGTCCATGTGAAGGACGGCGACCGGGTGTCGCAGGGACAGCCCCTCATCACCTTGGCCGACGCGCGCGTTGCCGCCGGCGCCCAAGCCCTGCGCGGGCAGTGGATCACGAACACCCTGAAGGCGCAGCGCTTGAGCGCCGAGACGCGGGGGATTCCCTTCACGCCCGACCTCCGGGCGCTTGAGCAGGACGACCACGCGAGCGAACCAGTCACGGATGCACAGGCGCTGGTCGCGCTGCTGGCCCAGCGCGAGCGGGAACTGTTTGCCGCGCGTGCCCGGCAGCAGGCCGAACAAGCTCGATGGTTGAGCGAGCAACTGTCGCAAATCCAGAGCGAGAGCAAGACCCAAAGCGAATTGATCGCCACCACGGCATCGGCCCTCAAGCTGGCGCAGCATGACCTTGCGATGAATGAGAAGCTCAAGGCGGATGGCTTCATCAGCGAGGCGCGGCTGGCCGAACTGCAAAGGATCGTGGCCGACTATCGCGCGCGCATGCAGACGGGGCAAAGCCAACTCTCGCAAGCCCGCCAGAAGGAAGCCGAAACGCGCCTGAAGCTCTCGGCGCAGCGGACCGAATTCGCGCGCGCGGCGGCCGACGAACTGAAGGAGGTTACAGCCCAGCTTGCGCAGACCGCGCAGGCGCTGCGCCCTGCCCTCGATGCACAGACGCGACAGCAGTTGGTGGCACCGGTGGATGGTGAAGTCGTGGGCTTGAACGTGCATACCGTGGGCGCCGCCGTCGGTCCGCGCGAGCCCCTGCTCGATATCGTGCCGACCGGCTCCGACCTGGTCATCGAGGCGCGGATCGTGCCGAGCGACATCCGGGACGCGCAGACAGCCATGGCGCACGGGGCGCTCGCGCACGTGATGCTGCCCGCCTATCGCGTGCGATCGACGCCGCAAGTGGACGGGCGCGTGACCTATGTCGGGGCCGACCGGCAGACCGATCCCCAGGCGCCCAACGCGCCGTACTACGTCGCACACGTCATCGTGAGTCCCGAAGCGCTGGAGACCGCCAGCCAGCTTGCCGGTCAGCCACTGGTGCTTTCGCCGGGGATGCAGGCCGAGGTCTTCATTCCGACTGCCGAGCGCAGTGCGTGGCGCTATCTGTTCGATCCGGTGCTGGATGGGATCCGGCATAGCTTGAGGGAGCGATGAAACACGCGCCAATCGCAAATGATCGCCATGAAAGTCAACCACAACGAAAGGAGCAACGAAGAATGAAGCGATATAGAAGCAGGCTGTTCCTGCTGAGTGTTGCCGCATGCCTTGCGGCCTGCGCGACCGCCCGGACGCCGGAGGAAAAGTCCCCGCTCGGGATGTCGGGGATACCGCCCCCGCCGCTAGTGCCGCAACCCGAGGGCACGCCGCTGCCGCCCCGCGATCCACGCATTGCGGAGCGCTGGCCGCCTGAAATCAAGCGACTGGTCGACAACATGCTGACGCTCTATGCGAAAGCTCCGGACGAGCGGCCGCCGACCGTCAAGGAGGTCGAACAGAAGATGGGGATAACGCTGACCGAAAGGCCATTGAAGCCTCAGGAAGCTCGAACGTGGCACAAGCGCTTTGTCATCAGCGGAACACCGTATATGGATCCTCCTTCGATGCCTCATGGAGGTCTCGGCGAGTTCTACGGAATTTCCCGAGCAAGACCTCCTGGAGGCATGACACAGCACTTGCAATTGGTCACGGCGCCAGCACGAAGCGGGTATTGCCTTGATCCCTATGAACTGGCCGTCTACACCGGTTCTACGTTTGTGAACAACGACACCTCTCCGCACGCAAATGTTCGATCCTGGTCGCCCGCCTATGTCTGGGGCATGTTCAAGTGGAGCAACACCAGTCGATATGGAGGCCCGTACTTCAGCATCATCCTCGGACAAGAAAGGGACCCGACGACTCGACAAATTCTCAGCACTGGCTGCGTGAGTGAAATCGCCGTCGTCGGCAAATATCAAGAAGAAGAGAAGTAGTCAGAGACAACCATCGCCGTGAATTTCAACGACAACGACGGGAGTGAAGAAGAATGAAGCGATATCGAAACAGGCTATTCCTTCTGATGAGCGTTGCAG
This sequence comes from Variovorax sp. M-6, assembly GCF_052114385.1. Lineage (NCBI taxonomy): Bacteria > Pseudomonadati > Pseudomonadota > Betaproteobacteria > Burkholderiales > Comamonadaceae > Variovorax > Variovorax sp. M-6. The sequence continues at coordinate 42,477 of NZ_JBFREQ010000003.1, forward strand.
CATGCCTAACCGCGTGCGCGACGACTCGATTGCCGACGGAAAAACCCCCATCACAAGCGACAGGGATACCGCCGCCATTGGTGCCGCAACCCGAGGGCACGCCGCTGCCCCCACGCGATCCGCGCATCGCGGAGCGCTGGCCGCCTGAGATCAAGGGACTGGTGGACAACATGCTGGCGCTCTATCCAAAGACACCCGACGAACGGCCACCCACCGTCAAGGAGATCGAACAGAAGATGCGGATAACGCTCACAGAAAGACCACTGGATGATCGAGAGGCCCGCTTCTTTAGCAAGCAATACGTGGTTGGCGGCACGCGCTATTCGGACCCCGAAGTGAACAGTCTGGGATCGTTCGGAGCGCGCTACAGCATCACGCGAGCGCGCCCCCCCGGTGGCATGAGACAACACCTCCAACTGGTCGTATCTCAAAGACAAACCGGTTTCTGTCTTGACCCCTACGAACTTGCCATCTACACCGGTCAATCGTTTGTGAATAACGACACATCGCCGCACGCAAACGTTCGGTCTTGGTCGCCTGCCTATGTCTGGGGGATGTTTAGGTGGAGCAACACCAGCCGCTATGGAGGGCCGACCTTCAGTCTCATCCTCGAACAAGAGCGGGATCCGGCGACTCGCCAAATTATCGGCGATGGCTGTGTCAGTGAAATCGCCGTCGTTGGCAACTATCAAGACGAAGGGAAATAATCAATGACAACCATCAATGCAAGTGTCTTTGCAGGCCTCACGGGTGCGAATCCGGCTCTCATCACGCGTGCTGTCGCGCTAATCAATGACCAACGGCTAACCTCGTTGGAATCCCTTCGGCAGGAGCTCAACCATGGAACATGGACGATTCGCGTCGCCACCCCCGCCGACAAGTTGACCGATCCCGCCGTCTACATCGATCCAGTGAGAGATCCTGTGACCAAGGCAATCATTGAACGCGGACAAATCTTGCTTCGGCCAGAAAACTTAACAAGATCTGATGACGCAGCCGTTCTCAAATTGATTGACAACCTAAGACACGAAGGCGCACATGGTGACATAGCAAAGGAAGCAACGCGATCAGCAGCTCGAAACGAACTGGTTGGCGCGCAACCCGACATTTCCGTGACTGAACGCGGCGATCAATACATCAATACGATCCTCGACGACGAGTCCAACGCTCGCTATGCAAGCTGGCTATTTCGCACCCAACTAGACGGTCTGGGTACGGAGTACGCTGCGTCCAATCGGGCGTCACTTGCCACCGACGAACTCTACAAGGAATTCACCCGGCTCGAAGGTGTCGCCAACGGTTTAGGCTTGACGGGAACGAACAAGTCAACCTATGTCGTTGAACACGCGCGTCATGCAATGGCGGCCTATGACGATCACTCGTACGCGACCACCTCAGCAAAGTTCGTGACCAGAGCGTTGGGCATCAACGGTACTCAAGCGGGCACTGACTACCTGAATCATGTGCAGAAGAGCTACAACGCGACGGGCTATGAGGTGACCGATCCGGTCATGCACAACGACGGTTCCTCGAGCGCCAGCGTCATCTATCAAGACGGCCGCCGTACCGAAGTGATCTTTGATTCCGACGGCAATCTCTTTCGGAGGACCGAAGGCGCTGCGAACGGCGACCGGACCAGCACCGACTACTTCGCAAACGGCAAAATCAACCGCATCACCGAAATCGATGGCGCGCATGACAACGCCGACTACGCCTCACGCACGACAGCCTATGACGCACAGGGGCGCCTGGAGCAAGTCAGCGTCACCCGCGACGACGGCAGTTTGCATGGGACAGCCTACGACGTGCGAAATAGCTACTCGGAATCCCGCTGGGAGATGGAAATTGACGCACAGGGCCGAACGGACTGGGCCATGTCCGTGGGTGACAACGGCACGTACTACGTCAGCAATTACGACCAGCTTGGCAATCAAAGCTGGAAGCAGATCGACACGGCGTACGACATCTGGGACCGGGCGGACTATTCCATCAAGATCATGGACGACGGCAGCTACGTCACCACCGACTACGACCAGTCCGGGGTGCGGTCCGACAGCGTCTGGCAAAACTACTTCGATTCGCAAGGCCGCGTCGAGCATGTGAACATCACCTACGACAATGGCAGCTTGCATGCGACAACCTACGACGTGCCGAACGCCTACTCGGCTTCCCGGTGGGAGATGATGATCGACGCGCAGGGGCGAACGGATTGGGCAAAGTCCGTCGAGGACAATGGCGTCTCGTACGTCAGCAACTACGACCAAGACGGCACTCATAGTTGGAATCAAATCCTCTCGCACTTTGACGCCTGGGGTCGCGAGGCCTGGCGCAACGTTACTTACGATGACGGCAGCCGATTGGAAGTCGATCTGGATGAGACAGGCGAGAACACATGGGTGAGTATTCAAAGTCTCTACGACCCCCAGGGCCGCCTCTTGGACGTTACATACCTCTCCGACAACGGTAGTAGCGGGTATTTAGGAAGGGAGCCTGTCGGAGGGGGAAGCATGTCTGGTTCTTCGCTCCAAAGGCTCCTCTACGGTGACCTTCCTGTGCCCGATGGCCTTTGGGACGGGATCATCGAGGTGAGAGTTCCGGAGTGCTGATTGCACGCAGGGGCTGGAACGCTCGGCGGTGCTTACGTTGACGAGCAGGCTGCTGAAGTACCAAGCGCGCCGAAGACATCCTGAGAACTGAAGAACTGCGGTTGTCGGTGAGCGTGTGTCCCATGCAGCGTAGCTCGCTGGCCCCCTTGCCCTTCCGATACCGTGGGCGCCGCCATCGGTCCGCGCGAGCCCCTGCTCGACATCGTGCCGACCGGCTCCGAACTGGTCATCGAGGCGCGGATCATGCCGAGCGACATCCGGGACGCGCAAAAGGCCATGGCGCACGGGGCGCTCGCGCATGTGATGCTGCCCGCCTATCGCGTGCGATCGACGCCGCAAGTGGATGGGCGCGTGACCTATGTCGGGGCCGACCGGCAGACCGATCCCCAATCGCCCAATGCGCCGTATTACATCGCGCACGTCAACGTGAGCTCCGAAGCGCTGGAGATCGCCAGCCAGCTGGCCGGTCAGCCACTGGTGCTTTCGCCGGGGATGCAGGCCGAAGTCTTCATTCCGACCGCCGAGCGCAGCGCGTGGCGCTATCTGTTCGATCCGGTGCTGGATGGGATCCGGCATAGCTTGAGGGAGCGGTGAGGCTCACACACCTTTCATCCAATCTATCAACAGTGTCTAAGAAGGAGAAGCCATGAAATGAAGCGACTACGACGATTGCAACTGACCACTGCGCTGCTCGCAGCGGGCATGCTGGCAACGGCTTGCGCTGGTTCGCAAAAGCTTGGGGGCAAGCCGCCCGATGCACACAACCAGCCAACAAGCGTGCCTCTACCGCGGGCCGCTCCAATCGCACCGGTAGCGACCTTCGAGGGGCGCCCGGTTGCGGCCGAACTGCCGCTCGAAATCAAGCGATTGATCGATGGAGTCCGGCGCTTGCATGAGCAGCCGGGCCTGATCCTCGATCGCGAAGCAATCTACAAGACCCTCGGCGTGAAGCCCACTTCATTGTCCGAACCGCCACGCACCGACGGACGAAGAATGACTGAAGGACTGGGCTTCGAGCGGCCACAGGAGTACTCGAATTGGAAAGCGAGCCTGAAGTACTCCGAATTTCCCCAAACCGATTCATGGTCCGTGAGGGTCGAGTTGAGCTACGGCGACGGCACGAACTGCTATCCCTCGCGCCTCGTGGAGTCGTACTGGGGCAAACCGTTTGTCTATCGGGCCATCAGCGTTCGTGCGTTTCTGGGTGAACTAGAGCGCAAGCAAGTGGACATACCACCCACCGGTCCGCACGACACCGCACCGTACGACGCGGGATTTCCCAGCGCAGCGGCAGATACCGCCAATGTGATTTTTGCCATCGGTTTCGGTGGGTGCTTGCACAGCATTTTGGCCAGCAAACTCTTCAAATTGAAGGAATACAGCGATGACCACATTTACCATCAATGACGCAATATTCAAGCCGTTGAAGGAGGCACCGGGGGTCGATCCCGCCGCCTTGCAGGCCCTCGTCAATGGGCTCAACCGAAACCCCTATGCCAATGCCACCTTCACGCAGGCTGCACAGCGCGGGGATTTCGTATTCGAATTGCTCCCGCATAGCACTTTGGCACGCAAGGGCGGCGGTGCCTTTTTCAGCAATGATCGAGGAACGGACCCGTTTATCGCGCGCGGGAATAAGTTCGCCATCCAACTCGACAAGGATTGGTTTGTGCCTCATGGCACGGATGCCGCCACCTTCACGAAGTCAATGAGCGCCAGTACGGCCCTCGGCATGGTGATCCACGAGGCGGATCATTCCAATCGTCAGGCCCTGTTCGATGACGCTTTCAAGATCAGCATCACGCCCACCTATCGCCCGGAGCTGACCGGCGCAGCGCGCGTGGCCGCTTCCGTTGACACGACAATGAAAGCCGAAGTCGCAGGTTGGTATGCCGAACTGCAGACGCTGCGCAAGGAATTGGAGCTAGGGCACCTCTCGCAGTTTCAGTTCGAATTGCGCACGAAAGAACAGAGCCCCTTCGGCAAGCTACTTGCCGTGGAGTCGCAGGGCAAGGTGCTCGGCCTCAGCGGCGACGCGCTCACGAACTACGTTTCCGATCACGGCAAGAGGGCCATCCCGAGCGACTATGTTGACAGGTACATTTCGGCCTATAGCAATGCCAGCACCAACCCACAGGACGTTCGCGGGATCTTGGCCTATGCCCAGACGAATGATCCGTTTCAGGTCAAGACCTATTCGGAAGAAGTGGGCGCCGACGGCGCCTTCGTTTCCAACGCGACGTTTAACAATGGAGATCGGATCACGACGATCGACACCGGACTGTCGTGCCGCGTCATCGAGACGGACAGCGCGCATGACAACGCCGACTACGCCTCACGCACGACAGCCTATGACGCACAGGGGCGCCTGGAGCAAGTCATCGTCACCCGTGACGACGGCAGTTTGCATGGGACAGCCTACGACGTGCGAAATAGCTATTCGGAATCCCGGTGGGAGATGGAAATTGACGCACAGGGCCGAACGGACTGGGCCATGTCCGTGGGTGACAACGGCACGTCCTACGTCAGCAACTATGACGAACTTGGCAATCAAGGATGGAGGCAGATCGACACGGCGTACGACATCTGGAACCGGGCGGACTACATCATCACGTTCATGGATGATGGCAGCCGCGTCGTACATGACTACGACCAAGCCAACACGCGCAGCGACAGTGTTTGGGTGACCAAGACGGATGCGCAAGGCCGCATCGATTGGATCAACGTCACCGGCGACGACGGCAGCCGTACCTCCATCGATTACGACCAGGCCGGCAGCCAGAACTGGAGCAGCATCGCGACTCGATACGATCCATCAGGAAAACGGACCACGCAGACGCAGTACTACGACAACGGTGACCGCGCCGAGAGAACGTTTTTTCCGAACCAGCATCCGGATGCCTATGCTCAGTCTTACGTCTACGCCGATGGGCACGGAGCAGGTGGCACACTCCAATTCGACGGATACGGGTACGCCATCCTGATCAATGGAGGGTCCATAGGTCAAGAATGGGGGCGCGAGAATTGGCGAAGGATGGTCACATACGACGATGATCCCTATCCCAACGCCCATGCCGAGGTGGGTCCCATCGAACCAATTGATCAATGGTGAATGGCGTCGTACGCGTGTGCACCACACGCCGAAAACGCAGCGAAGAGATTCCCAGCCTCATGATTGGTGCAATTTTTTCGCTGGAGGCTCTCGGGCCAGGCTCCAGGGTGGACGAGCTCTGCCCGCGCCGGTCGCCCCGGATTGGGGCGACCGGCGCAAAGGCCTTGGCAATCGGTTGGTTGGCACTCTGTGCGGCGGGCGGGGCTTCAGCCGCCTGCAGCGTTGAACGAGTCGGGACGACGGAACTGGTGGAGGCACGCGACCAATTCGAGTTGCCCGTCGTCATCAATGGGAGCCCGGCGATTCATTTCCTGGTCGATACCGGCGCCGAGAAGAGTGCGATTGATACGAGCCTTGCCCAGAAGTTGGCGTTGCCGGAGATCGGGCGTCGCGGACACCTGATCGGCTCAGACGGGCTCAAGGGGCGGACATTCTCGGATGTCACGACAGATCGATTGGCGCTGGCCGGCGTGGCGCACGTCAGCTTCCCGCTGGCCGTCGGCGACCTCCTGATCCCCGGCAAACCGACCGCCCAGGCCGTGATAGGCGCGAACCTGTTGGCGCAGTACGACGTCGAATTCGATTTTTTGGGTAAACGCCTGAATCTCTATCGGGTGCGGAACTGCCATCAGGACAGCTCGGAGTTCAAGCCTTGGGCAACGCCTCACGACGTCGTGCCCTTGAAGGCAGGCTTCAGAAACCTGCTTTCGCTGCCGATCTCGATCGATGGCAAGGTACTCGAACTGCTCCTCGACACGGGGGCCGTGCGCACCAAGATATCGATGGACGCGGCCCGCAAGCTGGGCCTTGACATCGAGAAGCTCAAGGCCTATGCGCAACGAACGACCAGCTACGCCCATAGCGGCCGGTCGATGACGAACTACTCGCAACGATTCAACAGGGTCCAGATCGGTGAGAGCTCCTACCGCAACGTCGAGATCAAGATCGCAGGAATCGAGGTCAAGACCTATGACGGATTGCTGGGCTTGGATTTTCTTCGCACGCGCAAAGTGTGGGTCTCCTACGCAACGCGGCAACTGCTGGTGGAACAGACCCCGGTAAAGCGTCGACGCCCGCCTCGCCCTGAATGACCGTGCGGGGCTTTCACCGGGATGCAGGCCGAGGTCTTCATTCCGAGCGCCGAGCGCAGCGCGCTACCTGTTCGATCCGGTGTGGGATGGCATCCGGCATAGCTTCAGAGAACGACGAGACCTCTGGCGAAGCGGCACGCCGCACCCGCCCACCTTGAACCCGCAAGTGGATCGGCGCATCATCGGGCGTCCTGTCGCCAACCAAAAAGAAGCGGGGTGCGCCATGTCCTTGCTTGCACGCTGGATATCCGTGTCGCGTCCCGGCCTGCTGCCGCTCGCCGCGCTGGCGCTGGCGCTTTCGGGCTGCGGAGGTGGTGGTGGAGGCAGCAGCAACAACGCGGGGGCCATTGGCGCAGTCACCCTCGCCGAGGCGCAGCCTCCCCCCATCGTCGCCGCGGTGCGCAACGGTGTTTCGCCCTTCATCGCCTTCGTGGACCTGAAACTGCAACCGCCCATCGCCGGGCAACCGACCCTGGTGCACTACAGCGTCGAGTCCAAGCCGGGCAGCGTCGCGCGCCCGGTCAACGTCAACTATGCGATGAGCTACCTGAAGCGCCGCGGCTATGCCTCCGCCGACGGCGCCACGGTCACGGTTCCGGTCTTCGGCCTCTATGCGAACTACGCCAACGTCGTCCACATCGATCTTCAACGCCCGACCGGATCGCAGCAAGACCTGCGCGTCGAGATCCCCACCGCCGCCTACACCGACCCGAACGGCATCTACGATCGGCCGAACATCCTGAAATCGCGCACGGCGGGCGACTCGCTGTCCTTCGACTACTTCTACATGAAGTCCGCATTGGGCAGTCCGGTGGTCGTCGACACCGACGGCCAACTGCGCTGGGTGGTGCCTGCGAAGACGGGTTCGTTCACGTCGCTGTTCCATGGCAACCGGTTCATCGTTGGCGACGGCGCGTCGCTCCGGCTTCTGCGTCTTGAACTCGACGGCACGACGAACGAGGCGTTCCTGAGTGCAGCAACAGACCTCACCAACTTTCACCACAACCTCGATCCCGGCAAGGTCGGCCTGCTCGCCGAGATGAACGCCCAGCGCAATGGCGTCGCCGCCGTCGAAAGCACGCTGGCCGAGATCGACCCGGACGCCGGCATGGTGCTGAAGCAGTGGGATCTGGCGGACATCCTGTCGCGCTTCATGCAAAGCCACGGTGATGACCCGACCTCGTTCGTGCGACCGGGCGTCGACTGGTTTCACATGAATGCCGCGACCTACGACCCCAGCGACGACACGCTGATCGTCTCCAGCCGCGAGAACTTCGTCGTGAAGATCGACTACGCCAGCGGCGACCTGGTCTGGATTCTTGGCGATCCGACGAAGTACTGGCACGGTTTTCAGTCCCTCGCAGCCCGGAGCCTGACGCTGGGGGCCGGCGGGCTGTATCCGATCGGACAGCACTCGGTGTCGATCACGCACGACGGACTGCTGCAGCTGTTCAACGACGGCCAGCGCTCGGCCAATCAACCCGCCGGCGCGCCGGCCGGCGAGATCCGCAGCTACAGCGCAGTGTCGGCCTATGCGATCGATGCCGCCAGCCGGACCGCGGTCGAAGCCCGGCGCTTCGACTACGGGCAGAGCATCTATTCCGCTGTCTGCTCCAGCGCCTACCAGGCCCCCGTGGGCGCGTCCATGCTGATCAGCTATGCGGTCGCCGACAACGCCACGCACGCACGCCTGGTCGGGCTGGACGAGAGTCAGAACGTGGCGTTCGACTTCGAGTACGCGACGTCGGAATGCAACACAAGCTGGAACGCGCAGCCGATTCCGTTCGAGGCGATGCGCTTCGACGAATAGAACAGCGGGTCAGGCAGCGCCCGGATTGAACTTCATGGCCACGCCATTCATGCAGTAGCGAAGCCCGGTGGGCTTCGGCCCGTCGTCGAAGACGTGACCGAGATGTCCTCCACATCGCCGGCAATGCACTGCGGTGCGCGTCATGCCGAGCGATCTGTCCTGGGTCTGCCCGACCGCGTTGGGCAACGGCTGCCAGAAGCTGGGCCAGCCGGTCTTGCTGTCGAACTTGGTCCTGGACGAGAAGACCTCGAGGGCACAACCGGCGCAGGCGAACCGGCCTTCCCGGTGCTCGTCGTTGAGCGGACTCGAATACGGTCGCTCGGTGCCCTCTTGCCGCAGCACCGCATATTGGCCGGGAGTGAGCAGCTTGCGCCATTCCTCATCGGTGTGAGTCACCTCGAATTTCGCGGGTTCGGCCGCTTGCGCCAACCGCCCGCCCCATCCGAAGGCACCGGCAATCGCCAGCCCCACGGTCGACATCCCGGCAACGAGAACTTCACGGCGAGCCTTCAGAGTCATGACGAACTTTCAACGTTGGGGCGGCGGTGGCTGCCCCCGCGGTTTGTAGTTCGAACCATGCGGGGCCCGGGTTACATCGCAGCGTGTCGGGCCTCGGCGGCCAGCGTTCGCGTTGTCGTCCTACGCCACCGAATTCAGGCCGAACCCCCTCGTGCCGGCCGCCAGAGGGCATCCTTCGAGATAATAGGGGTTAACCCCTATTTTTTGACATGACACCTTCGACCGGCTCCCAGCCCACCGCTTCGTCGCGCATGCCCGTGGCCCTGCTCGCACTCGCCGCCGCCGCCTTCGCGATCGGCACCAGCGAATTCGTGGTCATGGGGCTCTTGCCGGACATGGCGCTCGACCTCGGCGTCACGCTGTCGCAAGCCGGCCTGCTGGTCACCGGGTATGCGATGGGGGTGGTGGTCGGCGCACCGGTGTTCGCGGTGGCCACCGCGCGGCTCCCGCGCAAGGCCACGCTGATCGCGCTGGCCTCGCTGTTCGTGCTGGGCAACCTGCTGTGCGCGCTGGCGCCGGACTATGGCCTGCTGATGGCCGCGCGCGTGATCACCGCGCTCGCGCACGGCACCTTCTTCGGCATCGGTTCCGTGGTGGCCGCCGGGCTGGTGCCGCCCCACCGGCGCTCGCAGGCCATCGCCCTGATGTTCACGGGCCTCACGCTGGCCAATGTGCTGGGCGTGCCGATGGGCCGCATCATCGGCGAGCACTTCGGATGGCGCATGACCTTCGCCGCGATCGTGGTGATCGCGCTGGGCGCGGTGGCGGCGCTGGTCGCCCTGCTGCCACGGCAGATCGAGATGCAGAAGGGCAGCATCTTGCGCGAGTTCACCGTGCTGGCCGACCGCCGCGTCCTGCTGGCGCTCGCCACCAGCGCGCTGACCTCGGCCAGTTTGTTCTGCGTCTTCACTTTCATCGCGCCGCTGCTGACGCAGGTCAGCGGCTTCTCGAATGCGGCGGTGGCACCGATCCTGCTGCTGCTCGGCGTGGGCCTGACGATCGGCAGCACGGTCGGCGGCCGCCTCGGCGACCACCGACTGGTGCCGTCGATGCTGATGGTGCTGGGACTCAACGCGATGGTGCTGGCGCTGCTGCATTTCGCGCTGCCGCTGAAGGCACCCACGGTGCTGCTGATGCTGCTGTGGACCACGCTCTCGTTCGCACTGGTGCCGCTGCTGCAGACGCTGATCGTGCAGCACGCCGACGCCGCCCCCAATCTGGCCTCGACGCTGAACCAGGGCGCCTTCAATCTCGGCAATGCGGCCGGCGCCTGGATCGGCAGCGGCATGCTGGCCGCGGGCGCCCCGCTGGCCCGCCTGCCGTGGGCCGGCGCGGCGATCACGCTCGGCGCCCTGGTGCTCGCGGCCTGGAGCAGCCGGCTCGGCAGCGGCGCGGCACGGCTTCAGTCCGCCTGACTCACTCCCGCGCGCCCCACGTCATGCGCTCCGGCGAGGCCGGGCCCGGCCCCGCGACGGCGCCTGACCCCGCACTCGCACATCCCCAATTGCCCGAATTAGGGATGACACCGAGCGTTCAGTGCATCGAAGTATCGGAACAGGCCTAGGAAGTACCAAACCCGGAAATTGGCGTCTCCACAATCGTTGCACGGCGACCCCCGTCGTCGATCACAAGGAGACAGTCATGAAGCGTTTTCTGAAGGCGGGCCTGGTGCTCGCGATCGCCGGTGCGGGGCTGGCCCATGCCGCGACCGAACTGGTGATCGCGACCGTGAACAACGGCCACATGATCGAGATGCAGAAGCTCGGCAAGTTCTTCGAGCAGGCCCATCCGGACATCAAGCTCAAGTGGGTCACGCTCGAGGAAGGCACGCTGCGCCAGCGCGTGACGACCGACATCGCGACCAAGGGCGGCCAGTTCGACGTCATGACGATCGGCATGTACGAGACGCCGATCTGGGCCAAGAAGGGTTGGCTCAAGCCGATCGCGACCGATGCAGCCTACGACGTCGACGACCTGCTGCCGGCGATGCGCAACGGCCTCTCGGCCGACGGCAAGCTCTACGCCTCGCCCTTCTACGGCGAGAGCTCGATGCTGATGTACCGCAAGGACCTGGCCGACAAGGTCGGCTTCAAGATGCCCGAGCAGCCGACCTGGGCCCAGGTCAAGGAACTGGCCGGCAAGATCCACGACCCGAAGGCCGGCGTCTACGGCATGTGCCTGCGCGGCAAGCCGGGCTGGGGCGACAACATGGCGCTGCTGACCACCATGGTCAACACCCACGGCGGCCAGTGGTTCGACATGGCCTGGAAGCCGCAGATCGACACCAAGCCCTGGCATGACGCGATCGGCTTCTACGTCGACCTCATGAAGGCCTACGGCCCGCCCGGCGCCTCGGCAAACAGCTTCAACGAGAACCTGGCGCTGTTCAACGAAGGCAAGTGCGGCATGTGGGTCGACGCCACCATCGCGGCCTCCTTCGTGAGCGACCCGAAGCAGTCGAAGGTGGCCGACAAGGTGGCTTTCGCTCAAGCGCCAGTGGCCGTCACGCCCAAGGGCGCGAACTGGCTCTGGGCCTGGGCGCTGGCGATTCCGGCCGGCTCGCAGAAAGTCGACGCGGCGCAGGCCTTCGTCAAGTGGGCGACCTCCAAGGACTACGTCCAGCTCGTGGCCAAGGAAGAAGGCTGGGGCTCGGTGCCGACCGGTACGCGCAAATCGACCTACGCCTCGCCCGAGTTCATGAAGGCGGCGCGCTTCGCCGAGGCCGAGAAGAAGGCCATCGACACCGCCAATGCGAACGACAGCACCCTCCCCAAGTCGCCTTACGTCGGCGTGCAGTACGCGGCCATTCCGGAGTTCCAGGCGATCGGCGTCGCGGTCGGCCAGCAGATGAGCGCGGCGCTGTCGGGCAAGGTCACGGTCGACCAGGCCCTGAAGACCTCGCAGACCGCGGCCGAGCGCGAGATGACCAAGGCCGGGTACTACAAGTAGACGCCGACCCCCTCCCCCGACGGGGGAGGCGCGAGAAAAACAAAGGTCTGCCATGAACCGACTCCTGCCCCGTGCGCTGATGGCGCCGGCCGTGGTCACGCTCGTCCTCTGGATGCTGGTGCCGCTGCTGATGTCGATCTACTTCTCGTTCGTCAACTACAACCTGATGCAGCCAGGCGAACGCACCTTCGCCCGCTTCGAGAACTTCCACTACTTCATCACCGACCCGGACTTCTGGCCCGCGGTGTGGAACACGCTGCTGCTGATCGGCAGCGTGATCGTGATCACGGTGGTGCTCGGCGTGCTGCTGGCGCTGCTGGTCAACGAGCCGTTTCCGGGCCGCGGCATCGTGCGTGTGCTGCTGATCTCGCCCTTCTTCGTGATGCCCACGGTGAACGCGCTGCTGTGGAAGCACATGATGATGAATCCGATCTACGGCGTGCTGGCCGACCTCTGGCGCAGCTTCGGCATGACGCCGGTCGACTGGCTGACCGACCTGCCGCTGTTCTCGGTGATCGTCATGGTGGCCTGGCAGTGGCTGCCCTTCGCCTGCCTGATCTTCATCACCTCGCTGCAGTCGCTGGACCGCGAGCAGATGGAGGCCGCGCGCATGGACGGCGCCAGCGCAATCCAGCGCTTCGGCTACCTCACGCTGCCCCACCTGGGCCGGCCGATGGCGGTGGTGATCATGATCGAGATGATCTTCCTGCTGTCGATCTTCGCCGAGATCGCCGTCACCACCAACGGCGGGCCGGGCAACGCGAGCACCAACCTCACCTACCTGATCTTCAAGCAGTCGCTGATGAACTTCGACGTCGGCGTGGCGTCGGCGGGTGCGCTGTTCGCGGTGGTGCTGGCCAACATCGTGGCCGCCTTCCTGATCCGGATCATCGGCAAGAACCTCGACTGAGGAGCGACGCATGCAATCCGAACATTTCCTCTTCCTGACGCTGCGCACCGTCGGCGCCTGGGCCCTCGCGCTGCTGCTGTTCTTTCCGCTCGGCTGGTTGGTGCTGACCTCGTTCAAGACCGAGCTGCAGGCGATCCACGTGCCGCCGCTGTTCGTGTTCACACCGACGCTGGACAACTTCGCCGAGGTGCAGCGGCGCAGCGACTACCTGCTGTTCGCGCGCAACTCGCTGATCACCAGCGTGGGCTCGACGGTCATCGGCCTCTTGATCGCGGCGCCGGCCGCGTACTCGATGGCCTTCTTCCGGACCCGGCGCACGCGCGACATCCTGATGTGGATGCTGTCGACCAAGATGATGCCGGCGGTCGGCGCGCTGGTGCCGATCTACGTGCTGGCGCAGACCGCCGGCATGCTCGACACGCGCACCGCGCTGACGGTGGTCTTCACGCTGTCGAACCTGCCGATCATGGTCTGGATGCTCTATTCGAGCTACAAGGACATCCCGCCCGAGATCCTCGAGGCCGCGCGCATGGACGGCGCAAGCCTGTGGACCGAGTTCCGCCACGTGGTGCTGCCGCTGTCGGTCGGCGGGCTCGCATCGACCGGCCTGCTGTGCCTGGTGCTGAGCTGGAACGAGGCCTTCTGGGCCCTCAACCTGAGCTCGGCCAAGGCCGGCACGCTGGCGACGCTGATCGCCTCCTACTCGAGCCCCGAAGGCCTGTTCTGGGCCAAGCTCTCGGCCGCCTCGCTAATGGCCATCGCGCCGATCGTGGTGTTCGGCTGGTTCAGCCAGAAGCAACTGGTTCAGGGCCTCACTTTTGGCGCCGTCAAGTAAACGAAACACGAACAGGGGAACATCCCATGGCCTACCTCCAGCTCGACAACATCAAGAAGAGTTTCGGCGACGCGCACATCATCAAGGGCGTCGACCTCGAGATCGACAAGGGCGAATTCATCGTCTTCGTCGGCCCCTCGGGCTGCGGCAAGTCGACCCTGCTGCGGCTGATCGCGGGGCTCGAGCCGATCACCAGCGGCCGCCTGTCGCTCGACGGCAAGGACATCACGAGCACGCCCTCGGGCAAGCGCGACCTCGCGATGGTGTTCCAGAGCTATGCGCTCTATCCGCACATGAGCGTCTACGACAACATGTCCTTCGCGCTCAAGCTCGCGAAGGTGTCCAAGGACGTGATCAGGACCAAGGTCGAATACGCGGCCAGGACGCTGAATCTCACCGACTACCTGAACCGCACGCCGAAGGAGCTGTCGGGCGGCCAGCGGCAGCGGGTGGCGATCGGCCGTGCGATCGTGCGGGCGCCGAAGGTGTTCCTGTTCGACGAGCCGCTGTCGAACCTCGACGCGGCGCTGCGCGGCAACACCCGGGTCGAGATCCACAAGCTGCACCGCGCGCTCGGCGCCACCAGCATCTACGTCACGCACGACCAGGTCGAGGCCATGACTCTGGCCGACCGCGTGGTGGTGCTGCGCGACGGCCTGATCGAACAGGTCGGCACGCCGATGGATCTGTACGACCGGCCGGCCAACCAGTTCGTTGCCCAGTTCATCGGCATGCCGTCGATGAACATGGTCGATGCCAAGGCGATCCCGAGCTTCTCGGCGCAGACCGGAGGCCGGCTGCCGGCCGATGGCTTCCTCGGGGTGCGGCCGGAGGCGCTGCGCGTGCACCCGGGGCAAGGCCAGGGTGCGCCGGCCCGTGTCGAACTGATCGAGGCACTCGGCGCCGACACGCTGATCCACATCGACGTCGGCGGCGTGCCGCTGGTGGCGCGGCAGAACGACCGCACCGCGCTGCAGGCCGGCGATGCGGTGAACGTCGAACTCGATCCTTCGGTGCTGCATTTCTTCAACCGCGAGGGCCGTACGGTCACCGCCTGAGTTCGATGCCATGACGCCATCTCCTCCCTCCGAATTCGTGGTGCTGCACCTCGGGCTCGGCTCCTTCCATCGCGCGCACCAGGCGGTGTACCTGCAGCAGCTGATCGACGCCGGCGACACGCGCTGGTCGATCACCGGCGCCAACCTGCGGCCCGACATGGCCGAAGTGGAATCCGCCCTGCGCGCTCAGGACTGCCGCTACACGCTGGAGACCGTGTCTCCGGCCGGCGACTACCGCTACCAGCGCATCGCAGCGATCCGCGAGGTGCTGCCCTACGAGACCAGCCTGGCGGCGGTGATCGCCCGCGGTGCCGAGCCGCGCACCCGCGTGATCTCGTTCACGGTGACCGAGGCCGGCTACTACCTCGACCCGCAGGACCGGCTCGACGCCACGGCTCCCGACATCGCCGGCGACCTCGAACGGGCGCGCCGAGGCATCGCCGGCGGCACGATCTACGGCGCGGTCTGCGCCATTCTGCGGGCGCGTCGGGCCGCGGATGCGGGGCCGGTCACGCTGCTGAACTGCGACAACCTGCGCCACAACGGGGACCGCTTCCGCAAGGGCCTGATCGAGTTCATCGAACGCGCCGGCGAGAGCGGGCTGCTCGACTGGGTGCGCACCCACACGAGCAGCCCGAACGCGATGGTCGACCGCATCACGCCGCGGCCGCCGCCCGAACTGCGCCAGCGGGTGCGCGACGCCACCGGCTGGGACGACGCCGCGCCGGTCACCGGCGAGAGCTTCATCCAGTGGGTGATCGAGGACCGGTTCATCCACGGACGGCCCGACTGGGGTCGCGTCGGCGTGCAGCTGGTCGATTCGGTCTCGCCCTACGAGGAAGCCAAGATCCGCATCCTCAATGCCAGCCACAGCGCAATCGCCTGGGCCGGCACGCTGGTCGGACTGCAGTACATCCACGAAGGCACGCACACCGCCGCCATCCGGCGCATCGCCTTCGACTACGTCACGGACGACGTGATCCCCTGCCTGGACCGGCCGGGGCAACCGAGCCCGGTCGACCTGCCCGCCTACCGCGACGTGGTGCTCGATCGCTTCGGCAACCCGGCCATCCGCGACACCAACCAGCGGGTGGCGATGGACGGCTTTTCGAAGATCCCGGGATTCATCGCGCCGACGGTGCGCGAGCGCCTGGCGCGCGGCGAAGGCATCGCGAGCGTAGCGATGCTGCCGGCCCTGTTCCTGGCCTTCCTGCAGCGCTGGCACCTGGGCACCCTGCCCTACGCCTACCAGGACCAGGGCATGGATGAAGGCGTGGCGCATGCGATCTGCACCGCGGCCGACCCGGTGGCGGCGCTTTGCGCCGACCGCGGGCTGTGGGGAGACGCGGCCGGCGATGCGCGGCTGGTCGACGCGATGCGCAACGCCGCCGCACGGGTCCGGCCATTCATCCAGGGAGCCACTCCATGACCGATCGTCTTGCGCAACGCCATGTCCTGATCACCGGTGCCGGCGGCGGCATCGGGCTCGCGATCGCCGAAGCCTGCCTGGCCGAAGGCGCGCGCTGCACGCTGGCCGACCGGTCGGCAGCGCCGTCCGATGGTGTCGCACGGCTGCAGCGCAAGCATCCCGCGGACGTGGCCTACGTGGGAGTGGACGTCAGCGACACGGCCACGGTGGGCGGCATGCTCTTCGCGGCGCAGGCGGCGCACGGAGAGATCCACACGCTGGTGAACAACGCCGCGGTCTTCGAGATGGCGCCGCTGCTGGAGAGCGACGAGGCCTCCTTCGACCGGCTGTTCGCGGTCAACGTCAAGGGCCTGTTCTTCACCATGCAGCGCGTGCTGCAGCACATGGTCGACACCCGCGTCACGGGCGGCTCCGTCATCAACATGGCCTCGCAGGCCGGCCGACGCGGCGAGGCGCTGGTGTCGCACTATTGCGCGACCAAGGCCGCCGTCATCAGCTACACGCAGAGTGCCGCGCTGGCGATGGCGCCGCACGGCATCCGGGTCAATGCGATTTCGCCGGGCGTGGTCGACACGCCGATGTGGAACCACGTCGACGCGCTGTTCGCGCGCTACCAGGGCCTGCAGCCGGGCGAGAAGAAGCGCCAGGTGGGGCTCGAGGTTCCGCTGGGGCGCATGGGCACGCCCGCGGACATCGCCGGTGCGGCCGTGTTCCTGGCCAGCGACGAGGCACGCTACATCACGGCGCAGACGCTCAACGTCGACGGTGGTAACGTCATGAGCTGAAGGTTCATGGGAAAGGACCGCCTCATGTCATCCCCGCGCCAACGCCATCTGCCCCGCGACCGGAAGCCCGAACTCGAGCGCGACATCACGCGTTCGCCCTCGCTGGGCTACGAGGCGCCCGAGGACACCGGCCTCGTGCGCTGCCTCGCGCACGGCTTTCCGAGCCCGCTGGTGCGCTGGCATTTCCACGAAGAGTACGAGCTGCACCTGATCACCGAGACCTCGGGCCGGGCCTTCGTCGGCGACTGGATCGGGCCCTTCCATCCCGGCCACCTGGTGCTGTGCGGGCCGCGCCTGCCGCACAACTGGATCTCGCTCGACGTCCCCGAGGGCGGCGCCAACGGCCGCGACCGCGTGATCCAGTTCCGTCACGACCCGATCGAGCGCGCAGCCGCCGACATCCCCGAATTGCGCGAAGCGCTGCAGCTGCTCGCGCGGGCCCGCCACGGCATCGAGTTCTTCGGTTTCGGGGAGCGTGCGCTGGCGCACTGGGACGCGATCAAGGCCGCGCGCGGACTGCAGCGGCTCGCGCTCTTCCTCGAATACCTGGCCGAGCTCGCGCACTGCAGCGACTACCGCCTGCTCTCCAACGTCCAGATGCAGGGGGTCGAAGGCGACACCGAGGTCGACCAGGTCAACGTCATCGTCAACCGCATCACCGCCAACCTGGCCGAGCCGGTGGCGATGGCCGACATCGCGAGCGAACTCGGCATGAGCGAGAGCCGCTTCAGCCGCTTCTTCAAGCGCTCCACCGGCAACAGCTTCACCGATTTCGTCAACCGCGTGCGGATCAACAGCGCCTGCCACCTGCTGATGCAGACCGATCACTACGTGACCGACATCTGCTACCAGGTCGGATTCAACAACGTGGCCAACTTCAACCGCCGCTTCCTCGAGATCAAGGGCATGACGCCGACCGAGTTCCGGCGCCAGAGCGACAGCCGATTCGGCAGCCTGGCGTCATGAGCCCCCACGCTCCGTCACTTCGTGTATTCGCTGCCCCTCGAGGGGGCCACAGGCCGCCTTGGGGCGGCCCGGCGCCGGCCTGACCAGCGAGCGCGGCATGTACCTCGGCCTCGATCTCGGGACCTCGGAGCTGAAGGCGCTGCTGCTGGACCGCAACCATCGCATCGTCGCGCTGGCCCGTGCGCCCCTGGAAGTGGACCGGCCGGCGCCGCTGTGGTCCGAGCAGCCGCCTTCCCGATGGTGGGAGGCGCTGGAAGCCGCCATCGCGGATCTGCGCCGGGGCCATGCCGACGCGCTGGCCCAGGTCCGGGCGATCGGACTGTCGGGCCAGATGCACGGCGCAGTCGCGATCGACGCGGCCGGCGAGGTGCTGCGACCGGCGATCCTCTGGAACGACGGCCGCAGCGCGCCGCAGTGCGAGGCGCTGATGGCGCAAGTGCCTGACCTCGGCGCGATCGCCGGCACGCTCGCGATGCCGGGCTTTACCGCGCCCAAGCTTCTGTGGATGCGCGAGCACGAGCCTGAGCTTTTCGCGCGCACCGCCTGCGTGCTGCTGCCGAAGGACTGGCTGCGCTACCGGCTGAGCGGCACGCGGGCGAGCGACATGTCGGACGCCTCGGGCACCCTGTGGCTCGACGTCGCGGCGCGCGACTGGTCCGACGCGCTCCTGGCCGCGAGCGGGCTCAGGCGCGACCACATGCCGCGGCTGGTCGAAGGCAGCGAACCGGCGGGCGCCCTGAACCCCGGACTGGCGGCCCGCTGGGGCCTCGCGGCCGGCATTCCGATCGCCGGCGGTGGCGGCGACAACGCGGCGAGCGCGGTCGGGATGGGACTGGTCGGCGCCGGACAGGGCTTCGTGTCGCTCGGCACCTCGGGCGTCATCTTCATCGGCGGCGAGCGCTTCGAGCCCGATCCCGGGCGGGCGGTCCACGCCTTCTGCCATGCGCTGCCGGGCCGCTGGCACCAGATGTCGGTGATGCTGTCGGCGTCGAGCGCCGTCAGCTGGGCCGCGCGCAGCTTCGGCCTCGGCAACGAGGCCGCGCTGCTGGCCGCGGCGGCGAGCCTCGACGCCAAAGGCCGCCAGCGAGCCCCGCTGTTCCTGCCCTATCTCTCCGGCGAACGTTCGCCGCACAACGACCCGGGTGCGCAGGGCGTGCTGTTCGGCCTGACGCATTCGCACGGGCCGGCCGAGATCGCCTACGCGGTGGTGGAAGGCGTGAGCTTCGGGCTGCGCGACGGGCTGGACACGCTCGCCAGGCCCTCGGGCGACCTGTTGCTGGTCGGCGGCGGCGCACGCAGTCGCTGGTGGGCCCAGTTGCTGGCGGACATCCTCGACGTGCCGCTGGCTGTCTGCGCTGGCAGCGAGGCCGCGGGTGCCGTGGGCGCCGCCCGCCTCGCCTGGCTGGCGGACGGCGGATCGGAAGCCGTGGTCTGCCCGGCTCCCGCCGTGCTGCAGCGCTTCGAGCCTGCGGCGGGCGTTGACGCCACCCGCCGTACCCGCTTCAAGGCGCTGTATGAGGCGTTGGATTCCTGCTTCCCCTAGCGTTCACCCAACTGCCCATAGGAGGTGCGCAGGCCCGCATAGTCGGTCGGCCCGCTGCTTTCCGGCGGATTCCCGGTTGCCGACAGCCAGGCCGCGATGCTCGGCAGCCGCCGATCGAAATAGTGCTGCAGGCGCGGCCAGTTGCCCGCATCGGTGTGGCCCTCCGTGATTTCGAGCGCCTCGACCGCGATCGTCCGCAGGCTGGTCACCATGGCGAGCGAGCGGCCGTCCAGCAGTTGCAGCGTCACTTCGCGGCCCTGGGCCAGGATCTCGTCGAGGATGCGCCGGTGCACGGCATAGTCGGCCCAGCTGCGCTTGACGCAGGCGTCGTTCAGTTCGCGGAATACCCAGTGCATGTTGGTGGCGAACATCGCCGCCACCTGGCCGGCCTGGTCGAGGCTCAGCCTGGAAGCCCCGACCTGCAGCCGGACCGCCCAGAAGAGGGCCGCGAGCACGCCCAGGGCCTGCACCCAGGCGGCCCATTCGGCCGCGGTCGCGGGGCGGTAGAACCAGCCCACGATCCCCAACGCCACGCCGCCGGCGGCAATCGCCGCGCCAAGTTTCCGCATGGTCAGGCGCTCATCCGAACGGACCTTCCTTGCCAAACAGCTTCCGAATCGCCGCCACGCCGGCCACCAGGGCATTTGCATAGGTCGAGTGCGGATCGGTCGCCGCCTCGATCGGCAGATAGGGAAGAACTTCGTCCATCACGTAGTCGGTAGCTTCCAGCAATACCCAATAGAACTCGCCCTCTTCGAGTTCTTGCACGGTCAGCGCGATATTCCGCAATTGCGACATGGAGTTAGGAGGGTTTCGAATGGTACGAAGCGATCCTATTCAGGCCCGACTACAACACCTAGTCACAATTTCACGAATCGTTGCAAATGTGACTAGTCGTAATTAAAAGCGCAAACGTTCAATGCGCCAAACGTGGATTAGTGCCCTGTTTACAAATTCCAACAAGATTTGCCTACAACTCTTGTATCCGCATCGGCCTAAGCTCAAGGTTCCAATCCACTGCGCGGAGGAGCCATGAAGCATTTCACCCTGGACCCCCACATGACCGCTTCGGTCGGCGGCGCCTTCTATCCGACGGGCCACAGCTTCGTGATGTTTCCCGACGCCAAGGACGCCAGTGGCGTGGGCCACCGGCTGCTGGACAACGGTTTCAGCGGCGACGAGATCTATCTGATTCCGCCCGAGGTGGTGCTCGATCAGATCACGCCCACGGTGCGCGAGACGGACAGCACCTTGCCATCGGCCGGCACCGACGCCGCCACGGTCCGCGCCTACACCAAGCTGGCGCGCGAAGGACACACCGCCCTGCTGGTCAGGACCAGGGACGAGGCCGCCGCGAACCGGCTGATGGACCAGGTGCGCACCGTGCCGTTCTCGATCGCGCAGCGCTATCGCATGCTGGTGATCGAGGACCTCTAGGGGCCCCTACGCGTCGGCGGCCCGCAGCAGCACCGTGCGGGCCATCGCCTGCGCCAGTTCCTGCTCGCCGAGACACACCGTGACGGCATCCTGCTGCGTGAGCAAGCGGGCTTCATCCTCGTTGTGGCTGCGGATCACGGTCTCGATCGCCGGGTTCAGCGTGCGCGCCGCCTCGATCATCTGCCGCACGTTCATCGCGTCGGCAGTGGCGATCACCAGCACGCGGGCGCGGGCGATGTGGGCCTGGATCAGCACCGACGGATCGGCGGCGTCTCCCCACACGGCGGCCATGCCCTCTGCGCGCAGCTTCTCCACGATCGCGCGGTTCTGTTCCGCCACCACGAAGGGGATGTCGTGCGCCGACAGCGCGGCGGCGATGCGCCGGCCGACCCGGCCGTAGCCGACCAGCACCACTTGCCGGGACAGGTACCTGGCCTCGGTGTGCATCGGCAGCTCGGCCAGCGGGTCGTCCCTCGACGCCAGTCGGCGCGCGAAGGATGAATGCGCGTGCAGCCATTGCTGCAACGGCTCGATCAGGCTGAACCACAGCGGATTGGTGGCGATGGAGATCAGCGCGCCGGCCAGCAGCAGGCTCTGCCCTTCGGGCGGCAACAAGCCGAGCGAACCGCCCAGCGCCGCGAGGATGAACGAGAACTCGCCGATCTGGGCCAGGCTCGCGCTGACCGTGAGCGCGGTGCCCAGCGGATAGCGCAACAGCAACACCAGCGCACAGGCAGCGACCGACTTGCCGACCACGATCACGAGCACCACGGCCAGCACCTGCAGCGGCCGATCGATCAGCACGGACGGGTCGAACAGCATGCCGACCGAGACGAAGAACAGCACGGCGAAGGCATCGCGCAACGGCAGCGATTCCTGCGCCGCGCGGTGGCTGAACTCCGACTCGCGCATCACCACGCCGGCGAAGAAGGCGCCGAGTGCGAACGAGACGCCGAACAGCGCCGCCGAGGCGAAGGCGATGCTGACCGCCGCGGCCACCACGCAGAGCGTGAACAGCTCGCGCGAATTGGTGCGCGCCACCTGCCACAGGATCCACGGGAAGACCCGCCGTCCGACCACCAGCATCAGGAGCACGAAGCCGCCGACCTGCAGCAGCGTGAGGCCCAGCGTCTGCCAGACCGGCGGGCCGGCGGCGGCCGCGGCGGCGCCGCCCAGCGCCCCGGCCAGCGGCGGCAGCAGCACCAGGACCAGCACCATCGCCAGGTCTTCCACGACCAGCCAGCCGATCGCGATGCGTCCGGTGAACGATTCGAGGATGCCCAGGTTTTCGAGCGCGCGCAGCAGCACGACCGTGCTCGCCACCGACAGCGCCAGCCCGAACACCAGCGCACCGCCCGGACTCCAGCCCCACCAGGTCGCGAGCGCGGCACCGAACAGTGTCGCCACCGCCATCTGGACCAGCGCGCCGGGCAGCGCGACCTTGCGCACCGCGAGCAGGTCGTCCAGCGAGAAATGAAGGCCGACCCCGAACATCAGCAGCATCACGCCGATCTCCGCCAGCTGCGCGGCGATGCCCGCATCGGCGACAAAGCCCGGCGTGAACGGCCCGATGATCACGCCCGCCAGCAGGTAGCCGACCAGCGCCGGCAGCCGCAGCCGCGTCGCCAGGAAGCCGAGCACCAGCGCGAGGCCGAGGCCGGCCGCGATGGTATTGATCAGTGAAACGCTGTGGGGCATCGCCTTGCATTCTGCAAGAACGACGCCAGCGCCAGGCTCAGGTGGCCATCTTTTCGGTACGGGCGTTGATCAGTTCCTCGGGCTCCTGGGCCTCGACCCAGGTCTCGTTGTTGAGCCCGGCCTTGAGCCGCACCTCGTCGAGCTCGTCGGTCCACTTGGCGACCACGAGGGTGGCCACGCCGTTGCCGATCAGGTTGGTCAGCGCCCGGGCCTCGGACATGAAGCGGTCGATGCCGAGGATCAGCGCCAGCCCCGCCACCGGCACATGGCCCACCGCCGACAGCGTGGCCGCCAGCACGATGAAGCCGCTGCCGGTGACGCCGGCGGCACCCTTCGATGTCAGCAGCAACACGCCGAGCAGCGTGACCTGCTGCACCAGCGTCATGGGCGTGTTGGTGGCCTGGGCGATGAAAACGGCCGCCATCGTCAAGTAGATCGAGGTGCCGTCGAGATTGAACGAGTAGCCGGTCGGGATCACCAGGCCGACCACGGTTTTCTTGGCGCCGAGGTTTTCCATCTTCTCCATCATCCGCGGCAGCACCGATTCGGAGGACGAGGTGCCCAGCACGATCAGCAGCTCTTCCTTGATGTACTTGATGAATTTCCAGATGCTGAAGCCGTGCAGCCGCGCGATGGTGCCGAGCACCACGAAGATGAACAGCAGGCAGGTCAGGTAGAAGGTGCCCATGAGCTTGCCGAGCTGGAACAGCGAGCCGATGCCGTACTTGCCGATCGTGAACGCCATCGCGCCGAAGGCGCCGATCGGCGCCAGCTTCATGATGTAGTTGACGATCACGAACAGCACGTGCGAGCCCTTCTCGATGATGTCGAAGACCAGCGTGCCGCGGCCCCCGAAGCGGTGCAGCGCAAAGCCGAACAGCACCGCGATCAGCAGCACCTGCAGGATCTCGCCCTTGGCGAAGGCATCGACCAGCGTGCTGGGGATGACGTGCATCAGGAAGTCGACCGTCCCCTCCATCTTGCCCGGCCCCGTATACGCGGCCAGCGCCCGGGTGTCGAGCGACGCCGGGTCGATGTTCATGCCGGCGCCGGGCTTGAAGACGTTGACCAGCACCAGCCCGACCACCAGCGCGATGCTGCTGACCACCTCGAAATAGAGCAGCGCCAGCCCGCCGGTCTTGCCGACCTTCTTCATGTCCTCCATGCCCGCGATGCCGACCACCACGGTGCAGAAGATGATCGGCGCGATCAKCATCTTGATCAGCTTGATGAAGGCRTCGCCGAGCGGCTTCATGGTTTCGCCGACGGACGGGTAGAAATGCCCCAGCAGCACGCCGATGATCACGGCCGTGATCACCTGCGCGTAGAGGGAGCGGTAGATCGGAAGCTTCCTGGCCGGCGGGACCGGCATCGATGTGGGGGTCATGCGGGGATCTCCTGGGTGTGTTGCGTTGGAATGGGAGACAGAAGCCGTCGAAGGCACCGCGCAAATGAAAAAACCCGCCGTGGCGGGTTTTTTCGTGGGCTTTTCCGGGTGGGCGCCTCAGTGCATGTGAAGCCCACCATTGACCGAAAAGTCGGCCCCGGTGGAATAGCCGCCTTCGTCGGTCGCCAGCCAGGCGATGATCGACGCGATCTCGCTCGGCTCGCCCAGCCGCTTGACCGGGATCGTGGCGACGATCTTGTCGAGCACTTCCTGGCGGATCGCCTTCACCATGTCGGTGCCGATGTAGCCCGGGCTCACGGTGTTGACGGTCACGCCCTTGGCGGCGAGCTCCTGCGCCAGCGCCATCGTGAAGCCGTGCATGCCGGCCTTGGCGGCCGAGTAGTTGGTCTGGCCGGCCTGGCCCTTGGCGCCGTTGACGGAGCTGATGTTGATGATCCGGCCCCAGCCCTTGTCCACCATGTCGCCCACGACCTGCTTGGTCACGTTGAACATGCTGTTGAGGTTGGTCTCGATCACCGAGCTCCAGTCCTCCGGCGTCATCTTGAGGAACATGCGATCGCGCGTGATGCCCGCGTTGTTGACCAGCACGTCGATGCTGCCGTGTTCCGCCTTGGCCTTGGTGAAGGCCTCGACGGTGGACTGCCAGTCACCGACATTGCCGACCGAGGCATGGAACTCATAGCCCTCGGCCTTCTGCTCCGCCAGCCATTTGGCGTGGTCTCGGGTGGGGCCGCAGCCGGCGATGACGGTGAACCCGTCCTTGGCCAGGCGCTGGCAGATGGCTGTTCCGATGCCCCCCATGCCCCCGGTGACGTATGCGACTTTTTTGCTCATGAAGATTCCTTGATGTAAGCGAGCCTGAACAGGCATTGTTCACTTTATAGAAGTTTCTAGCCAAGGCCCGATCAGGAAAACACTGAGCCTTGATTGCAACCGGGTGTCACAAGCCGTCCATATACTGGTTCGATGTCTTCCATCGCGTTGAATCGGATCGCCAAGTCATGGGGCGAAAGCACTGCCCTGCACGCGGTGGACCTGCAGATCGAGCCGGGTTCGTTCTGCGTGCTGCTGGGTCCTTCGGGCTGCGGCAAGTCGACCACGCTGCGCATCGTCGCCGGGCTCGAGACCGCGACCGCCGGCCAGGTGCTGATCGACGGCCGCGACGTCACCGCGCTGCCGCCGGCCCAGCGCGGCATCGCGATGGTGTTCCAGAACTATGCGCTGTTCCCGCACCTGAGCGTGGCCGACAACATCAGCTTCGGCCTCTCGGTGCGCAAGACCCCGGCGGCGGAGAGCGCGCGCCGGCTGCGCGAGGCCGCGGCGCTGCTGGGCCTCGGGGCGCTGCTGGAGCGCAAGCCCTCGCAGCTTTCGGGCGGCCAGCAGCAGCGGGTGGCCCTGGGCCGCGCGCTGGTGGCGCAAGCCAAGGTCTGCCTGATGGACGAGCCGCTGTCCAACCTCGACGCCCAATTGCGCCAGGACATGCGCCGCGAGCTGCGTGACCTGCAGCGCCAGCTCGGCCTCACGGTGGTTTACGTCACGCACGACCAGACCGAGGCGATGAGCATGGCCGACCAGGTGGTGCTCCTGAACCAGGGCCGGGTCGAACAATCGGGCATGCCGCGCGAGCTCTATGCGCGGCCGGCCACCACCTTCGCGGCCCGCTTCATCGGCACGCCGCCGATGAACCTGGTGGCGCTGGAGGACGGCCGCATCGCCGGCAGCGACGTCGCCACCGGCCTGCGGGCCGCCACGCTCGGCGTCCGGCCCGAGGCCATCGCGCTCGATGCCGCAGGCATCCCGGCCACGGTGCAGAGCGTGGAGTATCTGGGCGCCGACCTGGTGCTGCGCTGCGCCGTGGGAAGCCAGGCGCTGCTGGTGCGCACCACCGGGCAGCACCGGGCGGACCCGGGCGACCGGGTCGGCCTGCGCTGGGCGCCGCAGGACGCGCACGGCTTCGACGCCGGCGGCAAGCGCATCGATTGAGATTTCATCCAAAGGAAAGAACCACCATGCAACGGAAGACCTTCATTCAGACACTGGCCCTGCCCCTGATGGCCGCCAGCGGCCTGCTCGCCGGCACCGCGAGCGTTCACGCGCAGGCGCCGGTGGAGCTCCAGTTCTACTACCCGGTGGCCGTGGGCGGCCCGATCGCGAAGACGATCGACGGCTTCGCGGCCGGCTTCATGAAGGAGAACCCCGGCGTGAAGGTGTCGCCGATCTACGCCGGCACCTACCAGGAAACCATCGTCAAGGCGCTGACCGCGCACAAGTCGGGCACGCCGCCCGTCACCTCGGTGCTGCTGTCGACCGACATGTTCACGCTGATCGACGAGGACGCGATCGTTCCCTTCGACGATTTCGTGAAGACCGCCGACGACAAGGCCTGGCTCGCCGGCTTCTACAAGGCCTTCATGATGAACAGCCAGACCGGTGGCAAGACCTGGGGCATCCCGTTCCAGCGCTCGACCGTGGTCATGTACTGGAACAAGGAGCTGTTCAAGGAAGCCGGCCTCGACCCGAACAAGCCGCCGACGACCTGGGCCGAACTCAAGGACGCAGCCGCCAAGCTCACGAAGAAGGACGCCAGCGGCAAGGTCACGCAGTGGGGCGTGCAGATCCCGTCGAGCGGCTTCCCCTACTGGCTGTTCCAGACCCTGACCACGCCGAACGATGCGATCCTCGCCAACGAGGCCGGCACCCAGGTCAAGCTCGACGACCCGAAGGTGATCGAGGCGCTGCAGTACTGGGTCGACCTCGGCAAGGCCGGCATCCACCCGCCGGGCGTGGTCGAGTGGGGCACGACGCCGAAGGACTTCTTCGAGAAGAAGGCCGCGATCATCTACACCACCACCGGCAACCTGACCAACATCAAGGCCAACGCCAAGTTCGACTTCGGCGTCGGCATGATTCCCGGCAACAAGCGCAAGGGCTCGCCCACCGGCGGCGGCAACTTCTACATCTTCAAGAAGTCGACGCCGGCGCAGCAGGACGCCGCGTTCAAGTTCGCCAAGTGGATCACCCAGCCCGAACGCGCCGCGCAGTGGAGCATGGACACCGGCTACGTCGCGGTCTCCCCGGCCGCCTACGAGACCGACACGCTGCGCAAGTACGGCCGCGACTTCCCCGCAGCGCTGGTGGCGCGCGACCAGTTGCCGGTGTCTGTCGCCGAGTTCTCCACCCACGACAACCAGCGCGTGACCAAGGCCCTGAACGACGGCCTCCAGGCCGCGCTGACCGGCAGCAAGACGCCCGCGCAGGCGATGCAGGACGCGCAGCGCGAAGCCGACCGCATCCTGCGCTCGGTCAAGTAGACCGGGGCGCCCGCCACGCCATGACGCAACACGGCAGCATCGCCTCGCGCAACGCCGTCCATGCGTGGCTGCTGCTGTTGCCGGCGCTGCTGCTGCTGGTCGCGTTCACGCACTGGCCGGCGGTATCGACGCTGGTCGACAGCTTCTTCTCGACACCCAAGGGCAAGCGCCCGGGTGTCTGGGTCGGGCTCGAGAACTACGCGGTGATGACCAGCGACCCGGTGTTCTGGAAGGCGGTGCGCAACAACCTCTGGTTCGCGGGCGCGACGATTCCGCTGTCGATCGCGCTGGCGCTGGTGATGGCGCTGTGGGTCAATGAGCGCATCGCGGGCCGCGCCTTCCTGCGCATGGCCTATTTCACGCCGACCGTGCTGCCGATGATCGCGGTGGCCAATATCTGGCTCTTCTTCTACACGCCGCAATACGGCCTGCTCGAGCAGATCACGGGCGCGCTCGGCCTGCCCTCGCACAACTGGCTCGGCAGCCCCTCGACCGCGCTGGGCGCGGTGACGCTGGTCGCGATCTGGAAGGAAGCCGGCTTTTTCATGATCTTCTACCTGGCGGCGCTGCAGACGCTCAACCCGAGCCTGCGCGAGGCCGCGGCGATCGAGGGCGCCTCGCGCTGGTACTTCTTCCGCCGGGTGCAATGGCCGCTCTTGATGCCGACCACGCTGTTCGTGCTGGTCAACGCCTTCATCAATGCCTTCCGGATGGTCGACCACCTGTTCGTGCTGACGCGCGGGGGGCCGGACAACGCCTCGATCCTGCTGCTTTATCACCTCTACGAGGTCGGATTCAGCTTCTGGGACACGGCCTACGCCTCGGCGATCACGGTGGTGCTGGTGGTGGTGCTGGCGGGCATCGCGCTGTTCCAGTTCTTCGTGCTCGACAGGAAGGTTCACTACAAATGAGCGCCGCCGCTCCGGCCCAGCGCCTCGCCTACAACGAGCCCACGCTGCTCGACACGCTGGCCGCATGGCTGCTCGCGCTGCTGTGGATCCTGCCACTCGCTTATGCGGTGTGGACCGCCTTCCATCCGGCCGAGTACTCGACCCGCTTCGCGCTGCTGGCACCGCTCACGCTCGACAACTTCCGCCGCGCCTGGGAGGCGGCGCCCTTCGCGCGCTACTTCCTCAACACCACCCTGCTCGTGACCATGGTGCTGGCGGTGCAGCTCGTGCTGGGCACGCTGGCGGCCTATGCCTTCGCGCGCTACGAATTCAGGGGCCGCGGCATCGCCTTCGCGCTGGTGCTGGTCCAGCTGATGATCATGCCGGACATCCTCCTGGTCGAGAACTACAAGACCATGGCCCGGCTCGGCCTGGTCGACACCTTGCTGGCCATCGGGCTGCCCTACTTCGCCTCGGCCTTCGCGATCTTCCTGCTGCGCCAGACCTTCCTGGGCATCCCCAAGGAGCTTGACGAGGCCGCCCGGGTCGAAGGCGCCAGCGCCCTGCAGATCCTGTGGCGCGTCTACGTGCCGCTGGCCCGCCCGGTCTACACCGCATTCGCCCTGGTGTCGGTAAGCTTTCACTGGAACAATTTCCTCTGGCCGCTGATCATCACGAACAGCGTCAATGCGCGGCCGCTGACGGTCGGGCTGCAGGTGTTCTCCTCGGTCGACCAGGGGGTCGACTGGTCGGTGATCACCGCCGCCACCCTGATGACCTCGGCGCCGTTGCTGATCGCTTTCCTGCTCTTTCAGCGTCAGTTCGTGCAGAGCTTCATGAGGGCCGGCATCAAATGAAACTCGTGACCTGGAACACCCAGTGGTGCTGCGGCCTCGACGGCGCCGTCAGTCCGCGGCGCATCATCGACGGCGCGCGCGCGATGGCCGACTTCGACGTGCTCTGCCTGCAGGAGATCGCCTCGGGCTTCGAAGGCATGCCGGGCCAGCCCGGCGACCAACCGGCCGAACTGCAGGCCCTGCTGCCGGGCTTCCAGCTGTTCTTCGGCGCCGCGGTCGACGAGTTCGATGCCGACGGCCGGCCGATGCGCTTCGGCAATCTGATCGCCACCCGGCTGCCAGTATCCCGCGTCCAGCATCACGCCCTGCCCTGGCCGGCCGACCCGACCGTGAGCAGCATGCCGCGCATGTGCACCGTGGTCACGCTGACCAGCCCCGAGTTGGGCTCGCTGCGCGTCATGACCACCCACCTCGAGTACTACTCGCCGAGCCAGCGCCTGGCCCAGGCCCGGGCCTTGCGCGCCCTGCATCTGGAGGCCTGCGAGCAGGCCGCGGCGCCGCCGGTCGACCCGCGCGAAGTCTCGCCCTTCCAGGCCAAGCCGCATACGCCGCAGGCGATCCTGTGCGGCGACTTCAACATGGCGGCGAGCGACCCGGCCTACGACGAGATCGTGCAGGCCTTCGTCGACCCGGCACTGCCGGCCGGGGGGACGCCCGCGAGACGGCTGCAGGATGCCTGGCCGCTGGCCCACCCCGAGCGGCCGCACGACCCGACCTTCCGCCTGTTCGACCGCACCTATGGGCCCGACCCGATCGCCTGCGACTTCGTCTTCGTGAGCGATTCGCTGGCGCCGCGAGTGCGAAAGGTCGAGGTCGACCTGCAGACGCAGGTCTCCGACCATCAACCGGTCATGATCGAACTCGGGGACTGATCACTCCCCCTGGATGCCGGCGGCACGGATCACCTTGCCCCATTTGGCGACCTCGGCCGTCAGATGGCTGCGCAGCGCCTCGGGCGTGACCTTGTCCATCGGCACGATCTCCGAGCTCAGATCGGCCAGGCGCTGCTTGACCACCGGGTCCTGCAGCGCCACGCGCAGCGCGGCATTGATCTTGTCGATCACCGCAGGCGGCGTGCCCTTCGGCGCATAGACGCCGTGCCACACGCGCACGTCGAAGCCCTTCAGGCCCTGCTCGTCGAGCGTCGGGATGTTCGGCATGCTGGACAGTCGCTTGGGCGTGGTGACGCCGAAGACCTTCACCCGGTTGCCTTCCTTGATGACCGGCGCGGTCTGCGTGGTCTGGTCGCACAGCAGGTCGACCTGGCCGCCCATCAGGTCGTTGAGCGCCGGGCCGGCACCCTTGTACGGCACGGACGTGAGTTCGACCCCGATCTGGCTCGTGAGCAGCAGTCCGCACAGCTGCGACACCGCGCCGATCCCGGCATTGGCCAGCGACACCTTGTCCTTGTTCGCCTTCACGTAGGCCAGCARTTCCTGGAAGTTGCCGGCCGGGAAGTCCTTGCGCGACAGCAGCGTCATCGGCACATCCAGCACCTGGCCCACGTACTCGAAGTCCTTCAGCGGGTCGTAGGGGAGCTTCTTGTAGAGCGCCGGCGCGGTCGCCATGCCCATGTGGTGGATCAGGAGGGTGTAGCCGGTCGGCGCCGCCCGCGCGACCCGCGCCGGGGCGATCGTGCCGCCGGCGCCGACGGTGTTCTCGACGATGACCGTCTGGCCCAGCGACTTGCCCATCGGTATCGCCAGCATGCGCGCCACCACGTCGGTGGGGCCGCCGGCCGAATAGGGCACGACCAGGGTCACGGGCTTGTCGGGCCATGTCGCCTGCGCGGCGGCCGGCGCCTGGAGGCCGAGCAGCCCGGTGGCCAGCGAGGCCCAGATCAAGGACTTCAGATTGCTTTGCACGTTGTCTCCCTTTGCGGCCGCAACGGCAGCCGTCCATAGGGATGGTCATCGCTGGCGCGATGACGTGCAATCGGCATTTCCGCAACCGGGCCTTCCGTTTTGCCGAACCCCGCCCGGGTGCCCGGCCCCGCGGCCCTGCCTCACGCCGAAGGTGCCTTGGCCATCGCCGCGACGAGCAGTTCGTCGCGGATGCGCCGGAACAGATCGGCGCCCTTCAAAGCCTCAGCGTTCGATCGTCAGGGCCACACCCATGCCGCCGCCGATGCACAGCGAAGCGATGCCCTTCTTGGCGTTCTGGCGCTGCATCTCGTGCAGCAGCGTCACCAGGATGCGGCAGCCCGAGGCGCCGATGGGGTGGCCGATGGCAATGGCGCCGCCGTTCACGTTGACCTTGTTGATGTCCCAGCCCATCTCGCGGTTCACCGCGCAGGCCTGGGCCGCGAAGGCCTCGTTGATCTCGAGCAGGTCGAGGTCCTGCGGCTTCCAGCCGGCGCGCTGCAGCGCCTTCTGCGAGGCCGGCACCGGGCCCATGCCCATGAAGGCCGGGTCGAGGCCGGTGCTGGCGTAGCTGGCGATGCGCCCGAGCGGCTTCAGGCCCAGGGCGGCCGCCTTCTTGGCGGTCATGACCATCACGGCGGCGGCGCCGTCGTTGAGGCCCGAGGCATTGCCCGCCGTCACCCCGCCGGCCTTGTCGAAGGCCGGACGCAGGCCCGCGAGGCCTTCGGCGCTGCTCTTGCGGTTGATGAACTCGTCCTGCGCAAAGACGATCGGGTCGCCCTTCTTCTGCGGGATGTTGACGGCGACGATCTCGTCCTTGAACTTGCCGGCATCCTGCGCCGCGGCCGCCTTGGTCTGGCTGCCCAGCGCCAGTTCGTCCTGTGCGGCACGGCTGATGTCGTACTTCTTGGCCACGTTCTCGGCCGTGATGCCCATGTGGTACTGGTTGTACACGTCCCACAGGCCGTCGACGATCATCGAGTCGATCAGCTTCCAGTCGCCCATGCGCTGGCCGTTGCGCGAGTTGGGCAGCACGTGCGGCGCCAGGCTCATGCTTTCCTGGCCACCCGCGATGACGATCTCGCTGTCGCCGGTGGCCACGGCCTGGGCCGCCAGCATCACCGCCTTCAGGCCCGAGCCGCAGACGGCGTTGATGGTCAGCGCCGGCGTCTCCTGGGTGATGCCGCTCTTCAGCAGCGCCTGCCGCGCCGGGTTCTGGCCGCTGCCCGCGGTCAGCACCTGGCCCATGATGACTTCGCCGATCTGGTCGCTGCCGACCTTGGCGCGCGCCAGCACTTCCTTGATCACGAGGGCGCCGAGTTCGGTCGCCGGGATGTTGGCCAGCGAACCGCCGAACTTGCCCACGGCGGTACGTGCGGCTGAAACGATGACGATGTCTTCCATGGTGTGCTCTCCGATGCGTGGATTGAAATGACAGAAAGGGTCGAGGGTCAGGCCTTGGCCTTGACGTAGCGGCCCGGCGCCGGCTCGCTCGCCTTGTAGGCGCTGCCTTTGCCATAGGCCTTGGGGGCAGGGATCTGCTTGCCCGCGTGGGTCTTCAGCCAGTCGGACCAGTCGGTCCACCAGCTGCCGGGATGCTCGGTGGCGCCGGCCAGCCATTCGGCCTGCGTTTTCGGCAGCTTGCCGTCGGCGCGGATCCAGTGGCTGCGCTTCTTCTTGGCCGGCGGATTGATCACGCCCGCGATGTGGCCCGAGGCCCCCATCACGAAGCGCTTCTTGCCGCTGAGCAGCTGCGTCGACGCATAGGCGCCACCGATCGGCACGATGTGGTCTTCGCGCGAGCCGTAGATGTAGACCGGCGCCTCGATGGCCCCGAGGTCGACCTGTTCGCCGGCCACGGTCAACGCGCCCGGCACCGCGAGCTTGTTCTCGTGGTAGGTGTTGCGCAGGTACCAGCAGTACATCGGCCCCGGCAGGTTGGTGGCGTCGCTGTTCCAGTAGAGCAGGTCGAACGGTGGCGGCGTCTCGCCCTTGAGGTAGTTGCCCACCACGTAGTTCCAGACCAGGTCGTTGGGCCTGAGGAAGCTGAAGGTGGAGGCCAGCTCGCCGCCCTGCAGCAAGCCGCCCTGCCCCATCTGCATCTCGCGGAACTGCACGAAGTTCTCGTCGATGAAGATGTCGAGCACCCCGGTGTCGGTGAAGTTGAGCAGGGTGGTCAGCAACGTCACCGAGGCGGCGGGTTGTTCGCCGCGTGCCGCGAGCACGGCCAGCGCGGTGCTCAGGATGGTGCCGCCGACGCAAAAACCCAGGGTGTCGATCTGTCCGCCCTTCTTGTCCTGGCCGGTGATCTCCTGGGTCACGTGGATCGCCTTGATGGCGGCGTCCTCGATGTACTGGTCCCAGGTGTATTGCGCCATCGACGAATCGGGATTGCGCCAGCTCACCACGAACACGCGATGCCCCTGCTCCACCGCGTAGCGGATCAGCGAGTTCTCGGGCTGCAGGTCGAGGATGTAGAACTTGTTGATGCACGGCGGGATCAACAACAGCGGCCGCTCGTAGACCTTGGCGGTCAGCGGCTTGTATTCGAGCAGCTGGAACAGCTCGTTCTCGAACACCACCGCACCCTCGGTGGTGCCGACATTGCGGCCGACCTCGAAGGCGCTTTCATCGGTCATGCTCACATGGCCCTGCTGCAGGTCGTGCAGCAGGTTCTGGATGCCCTTGGCGATGCTCTCTCCCTGGGTGTCGAGCGCCTTCTTCTGCGCCTCGGCATTGAAGGCGAGGTAGTTGCTCGGCGCCGAGGCCGCCATCCACTGCTCCACCGCGAAGCGAAGGCGGGAGCGGGTCTTCGCGTCGGCCTCGACCGCATCGGCCATGCCCATCAGGGTGCGGGCATTCAGCAGGTAGATCGCCGCCGAGAACGACGAGACCGGGTTGCTGCCCCAGGCCGCGCCGGCGAAGCGCTTGTCGGCGCCGGCCTGGGCCGCGAAGCCGTTGTGCCAGAGCTCGGAAGCTTCCTTGACGTATTGCTCCTGCAACAGTCGGAGCTTGTCGCCGGACATGGAGAATCTGGGCATGTTCCAGGGCGCGCCCGCCGGCCGGGTTCCCGAAGCGCCCAGCGCCTGGAAGGATTCGAGCGCTTTCTCCCATCCCTGCGTGAGTGCCTGCTGAAACGGCGCGAAAGTCTCGGCCCCGGCGGCCTGTGTGTATGTCATGGTGTCTCCTGCTGCCTCGCCTCATGGGAACGGGATTTGAGTATGCTGTATTCGCAGGGGCCCCACCAGTGCGGCCCGCCATACCTTCCTGAAAACATCGTCTATGCACCTCGTCGTGATCGCCTGGCTCTATGTTGCGCTGATGATGGCGGTCGCAGAGGCCACCAACACCACCGGAACCGTGCTCGGCGCGGTCTTCACCTTTCTACTCTATGGGCTGCTGCCGGTGGCCCTGGTGGTTTACCTGATGGCCACCCCGGCACGGCGCCGCGCGATCAAGGCACGCGAAGCGGCCGAGCGCGAGGCCGCGATACAAGCCGCCAGGACCGCTTCAGACACGCCAGAGGCAGGCGGCGAAACGGCCGCTGACCCGGTCGCGACGGTGCGAGAAAAAACGTAACGGGTTGTGCACGGTGCACCAGGCTTCGCTGCTGTCGTTGCCGTGAAGCCGGGCGATGCCGGCCGCCTGCAGGCGCTGCCGAGCGAGGCCTGCGAGGTCGGCCATCCATTTGCCCGGCGTGCCGGCCGGCCGGAAGCACGCACCGGCCGCCGGCGAGCCGGCTTCGAAGGCGGCCCGGACCTCGTCGCCGACCTCGAAGGCATCGGATCCGATGCAGGGGCCGAGCCAGGCCATGACGTTCGAAGCGCCGCCCTCGGCCTCGAAGGCCTCGACGGTGCGCTCGAGCACGCCCGCCGCCAGCCCGCGCCAACCTGCATGCGCAGCCGCCACGCGACGGCCGTTTTCATCGGTGAACAGCACCGGCAGGCAGTCGGCGACCATGATCGTGCAGGCGATGCCGCGTTCCGTCGTCGTGCAGGCGTCGGCGCTGGCGCCGTCGACGCTTTGCGCATCGAGGCTCAGCACCTGGGTGCCGTGCACCTGCTCCAGGAACACCGGCCGAGCGCCAAGGGCGTCCCGAAGGCAGGCCCGGTTGGACTGAACCTTCTCGGGGTCGTCGCCGACGTGGCCGCCAAGGTTCAGTCCCTGGAAGCTGCCGACCGAGACGCCGCCCTCCCGCGTGGTGCATACCGCACGCACACTCGCGGGCGCTGGCCAGTCCGGCACGAGCCAGTCGGGCATGTTCAGGCTTCCGCGTCGGGGCAGTTCGATGGCTCGGCGCGCTGGAAGGCGTCGAGCTGCATGCAGGCGTCGAACGCCGCCATCGTACGCGGCAGGCCGCTGAAGTCGCAGTCGAAGCGCTTGCCGTTGAAGATCTGCGGCACCAGGCAGCAGTCGGCGATGGTCGGCGTGTTGCCGTAGCAGTAGGTGCCGGCCGGATACTGGGCCAGCTGGCGCTCGAAGGACACCATGCCCTCGCGCACCCAGTGCCGGTACCAGGCGTTCTTGGCCTCGTCGTCCAGCTTCAGCTCCCGCACCAGGTACTTGAGCACGCGCAGGTTGTTGAGCGGATGGATCTCGCAGGCGATCGACTCCGCCAGCGCCCGCACATGGGCCCGGCCGACGGGATCGCCGGGCAGGAGCGCGGGCTCGGGCTGGATCTCGTCGAGGTATTCCATGATCGCCAGCGATTGCGTGAAGCGCTCGCCCTCGTCCTCGAGCAGCGGCACCAGCATGTCGGGCGAGATCGCGGCGAAGGGGCCGGTCTTGTGTTCCCCGCGGGCGATGTGTACCGGGATGTAGTCGTAGGCCAGCCCCTTCAGGTTGAGCGCGATGCGCACGCGGAAGGAGGCGGAGGAGCGGAAATAATTGTGCAGCTTCATCATCCGGCTAGCATAGCCGCGCCGCCCCGCGCAGGCCACGACCGGGCAATTCGCCCGGCCGTCTGGCACACTGCTTTTTTCGCTGAAAAGGACGTTTTTCCCCATGGCCTCCGAGTTTGTTTTCCCCCCTCACCCGGTCGTATCGATTCCCGTCGTCGGCCAGACCCCGCGCTTTCCGGTGCACCGGATCTACTGCGTCGGCCGCAACTACGAAGAACATGCCAAGGAAATGGGCTTCACCGGCCGCGAGCCGCCCTTCTTCTTCATGAAGCCGGCCGATGCGGTGGTCGTGGTCGATGCCGGCAGCACCGGCACCATGGCCTACCCGACGCTCACCAAGAACCTGCACCACGAGATCGAGCTGGTCGCCGCGATCGGCACCGGCGGCAAGAACATCGCGGCAGCCGATGCCCACAAGCACGTCTTCGGCTATGCCGTCGGCCTCGACATGACGCGCCGCGACCTGCAGAGCGACATGAAGAAGCAGGGCCGTCCCTGGGACATCGGCAAGAGCTTCGAGCAGAGCGCGCCGATCGGCCCGATCGTGCCGGCCGCTCAGGCGGGTGACATCGAGAACGCCGAGATCTCGGTCCAGGTCGGCGGCGCCGACCGCCAGCGCAGCAACGTGAGCAAGCTGATCTGGAACCTGGCCGAAACCATCGAGCACCTCTCGGCCGCCTGGGAACTCCAGCCCGGCGACCTGATCTTCACGGGGACGCCCGAGGGCGTGGCGGCGGTGGTCGCGGGCGACACGCTGGTCGGAGAAATCACCGGCCTGCCCAGCCTCACTGTCAAGATCATCTGAGCATGAGCCCCCACGCTCATCACTGCGTGTATTCGCTGCCCTCCGAGGGGGCGCAGTCCGCCCTTGGGGGCGGCCCGGCGGGCGGCCTGATGCAATGATCCTGCGCGTCCCCATCAAGCACTGCAAGAACTGCGGCACCGCCGTCGTCTACCGCGTCCCGGACGACGGCGACACCAAGGAGCGCGCGGTCTGCCCGGCCTGCAACACGATCCACTACGAGAACCCGCTGAACGTGGTGGGGACCATCCCGGTGCTCGGCGAGCGCGTGCTGCTGTGCAAGCGCAACATCGAGCCGCGCTGGGGCAAATGGACGCTGCCGGCCGGTTTCATGGAGCTCAACGAGTCCACCGAGCAGGGCGCCGCGCGCGAGACCGACGAAGAGGCCGGCGCCGAATACGAGATGGAAGGCCTGTTCGCGGTCATGAGCGTGGTGCGCGTCGGGCAGGTCCACCTGTTCTACCGTGCCCGGCTGCTGAGCGAGCGCTTCGATCCGGGCCACGAGACGATCGAGGCCCGGCTCTTCGCCGAGGACGAGATCCCGTGGGAAGAAATCGCCTTCCGCACCGTGCGGGAAGCGCTCACGCGTTACTTCGACGACCGGCGCCGCGGCAGCTTCGATCGCGTCCACACGGTGGACATCGTATGAACCGCAGGCTGCAGTGGCAGCTCGTTCTCGGCCTGGCAACGGCGGCAGCGGGCGCCGGGGCCGAACAGGTCGGCGAAGTCGACACCGCGTTCAAGCTCATCGGTCCGGACCACAAGATCGTGGTCGAGGCCTACGACGATCCGAAGGTGAACGGCGTCACCTGCTATGTCTCGCGCGCCAAGACCGGCGGCGTGTCCGGTGCGTTCGGCCTGGCCGAAGACAAGGCCGAAGCCTCGATCGCCTGTCGGCAGGTGGGACCGGTCGGCATGACCCAGCCGCTGCCCCGGCGCGAAGAGGTCTTCAGCGAACGGCAGTCGATTCTGTTCAAGCGGCTGCGCGTCGTGCGCATCGTCGATGCCAAGCGCAACACGCTGGTCTACCTGGCCTATTCCGATCTGCTCATCGACGGCTCGCCGAAGAACAGCATCACCGCCGTGCCTATCGATCGCGCCACGCCGATCCCGCAGAAGTAGCGCGGCGCCCCGGATGAGCAACTGCGCCGCAGGCGTGCCGGGTCGCGTCGATTCATCGCCCGGGCCTGCGCTGCTGCAACCCATGGTCACGCCCTCTCCTTCGACGGCATGCTAAAAATGCGGTCCGGTCGCCACGCCGGGGAACCCTTCGCAGCGATCACGTTCCAAAAATAGCCATGCAAGCCCAGAACACACTTTTTCGCGCCACCGCCATCGCAGCCGTCGCCGTCGCGGCCGCCGCCTTGACGGCCTGTACGACACCCCAGGGCTCGGGCCCGCCCTTCTACCCCTTGCCACCTTCGGGCCAGACGACCCCCCCCACCGCGACGCCGGCACCGAAGCCCCAGGCCATCTTCATCCGGCCGTCGAACGGCCGCACGCTCTCGGGTTTCGACGGCACGCGCAACAAGGGCCTGGACATCGCGGGCAACCTGGGCGATCCGGTGCTCGCGGCGGCCGACGGGCGCGTCGTCTATGTGGGCGGCGAGCTGCGCGGCTACGGCAACATGGTCATCGTCCAGCACAACGACACCTTCCTGACCGCCT
The DNA here is from genome assembly GCF_052114385.1 of Variovorax sp. M-6. Classification (NCBI taxonomy): domain Bacteria; kingdom Pseudomonadati; phylum Pseudomonadota; class Betaproteobacteria; order Burkholderiales; family Comamonadaceae; genus Variovorax; species Variovorax sp. M-6. The sequence goes on from NZ_JBFREQ010000003.1 coordinate 80,924, forward strand.
ATGCCCACACCAAGACCATCCTGGTCAAGGAGAAGGAGGTGGTCCGCCAAGGCCAGAAGATCGCCGAGATGGGCAACAGCGACGCCGACCGCGTGAAGCTGCACTTCGAGATCCGCAAACAGGGCGTGGCGGTCGATCCCGAGCCCTATCTGAACGGGACATTGCGCTAGCGCTGCCCTCAATCGGCGTGTTTGGCGCTGACAGTCCCTAGCCCGACGGCATCCGCTCGAATGCCTGCAACGCAGGATCGATGGTGTCCCACGCCAACCCGCGGACGCCGTAGGTGAGGACCTGCGGCGCGAAGCGGTCAGGGTCGTCCAGGCTGGCCGCGTGGACAGCGATCAGGTCTGGCATCGCGGCGAAGCTCAGGTAGACCGGCGTTCCGCAGACGGGGCAGAAGGCGTGCACCTTCAGGCTGCCGCTGTCGCCCGCGACCTGCCAGTGCGTCGCTTCGCCGGTGATCGTCATCTCGGCGCGCGCGGGAAAGGTCAGGTAGGAGCCGTGCCCGGTGCCGCTGCGCCGCTGGCAGTCGCGGCATTGGCAGTGGTTCTGGAAGACGGGCGCGTGCCTGGTTGCGTAGCGGACCGCGCCGCACGCGCATCCGCCGGTGTAGGGCTGGTTCATGGACGATCCCCGATTCAGGCCGCCTTCGGCTTGGCGAAGACATCGATGCCCTGCCCCGTTTCGAGCAGGGACTTCAGGCTGGAAAGAACGATCGGCCAGCCTTGCTGGATGCCCTTGGCCATCCCGCTGCCGGCCTCGAGTTCGTCGTGGGTGACGGTCAGCCGCACCATGTCCTCGTACGCGGCGACGTCGAAGCTCACGCGGCTGTGGCTGGCCGGATCGTCGGCCTGCGAGGGGCTCGCCCACGTGATGACCAGGCGCGTCGGCGCCGCGACCTCGACGACCTTGCCGACCAGTTGCACCGTGCGCTGCTCATCGGCGCGCACGTGCTCCCAGGTCGACCCGGGCTTCCAGTCGGAGACGTTCTCGTGCCCCCAGTAGCGCCGCGCGATCTCCGGTTTCGTGATGGCCTCGAACACCTTTTCCGGCGTCGAGCGGATGTAGGTCACATAGACGAAGCTGGTCTTCTCTTTGCTCATCGTTGCTCTCCTTCGAGTTGCTTCTTCAGGTCGTGCAGCAGACTGAGCCGCTGACGTTCGAACTTCCGCACCCACCGCTCGTAGACCTCGTGCAGCGGCACCGGGTTGATGAAATGCAGCTTCTCCCGGCCACGCCGGACCGTGCTCACCAGACTGGCCGCCTCGAGCAACCCGATGTGCTGGGTGACCGATTGCCGCGCCATGTCCAGGTGCTCGCAGAGCTCGCCCAGCGTCTGCCCGTTCCGCTCGTACAGCAGGTCGAGCAGCTTTCTGCGCGTCGGGTCGCCCAGCGCCTTGAAAACCTTGTCAGCGTCCATCCGTTGTGTGTGTGCGTGAGGAGATATTATGCAGGCAAATACCTGCATGTCAAGCGTCACTTCGGCCTGTGAGGTCGGCTACGAATCGCGCTGCACCAGGTAGTTCACGCTGGCGCGCAGCCAGTCCAGATCCGGGCTCGGTGCGGCACCGGCAAACGCGGACAGGTCGAACTCGTTCGCCGCGGCGTCGGCGAGCGCAGCGGCCGACTGGCGCGCCCACTCGATGCTGCCGGCCCCCGCCACGATGTCGTGCATCCGCAGCACTTCGCGCGGCAGGCGACGCTCGCGCGGGCGCGCCAGAAAACTGCTCATCCAGTCGCGATCGCCCCGGCCCGCGTGCGACAGCGCATGCGTCAGCACCAGGGTGCGCTTGCCCTCGTACAGGTCGCCGTCGATCTCCTTGCCGTAGCGCTCGAGGCTCCCGCTCAGGTTGAGGACGTCGTCGGTGATCTGGAAGGCCAGCCCCAACAGGTAGCCGAAGCGATCGAAGCGGCCGAGATTCGCATCCTCGGGATCGGCCACCAGCGCGCCGATCCGCAAGGGGTGGATGAAGCTGTACCACGCGGTCTTCTTCAGCGCCAGTCGCAGGTAGTCGTCGGACCCCACGGAGAGATCGTTGTCCCGCACCCAGCCCAGTTCGATGGCCTGCCCTTCCAGCGTCTCCATCAGCATGTGGTCGATCTCGTCCAGGATGCGCAACGCGCCGGCCGGCCCGAGAAACTCGCCCGTGCGGCGCAGCAGCCGCATGGCCAGCGCATTCATCGCATCGCCGGTGTTCACGGCCAGCGGAATGCCGGCCTGCCGGTGCATGGTCGGCACGCCGCGGCGGACCTCGCTGCCATCCTCGATGTCGTCGTGCACGAGAAAGGCGTTGTGCAGCATCTCGATGCCGGCCGCGGCGGGCAGCGCGTTCTCGCTCCGGCCGCCCAGTGCCCGCGTGGTGGCGATGCACAGCGCCGGCCGCAGGCCTTTGCCGGCGCGCGCCATGAAGTCCTTCACGAGCCCATACAGGTGCTTCTGCGGCTCCCAGTCGGGCACCCCGGTCGCCAGCGTGTCGACGATCATGCCGCGGTACCAGCCCAGCCGCTCGACGAAGCCGCCCGGGCCCACGATGTCGCCGATGCCGGGCACGTCGTCGGCGACGCCGAGCGCGTTGCCGAGCGGCGTGGGCACGTAGGCGGATCCGCGCCTGACGCTCTGATCGACCCCGTATCCCGCACCCAGGCCCTGCACCGCCTGGTCGACGGTGTCGAGTGCGTCGGCGACCGGCGTCAGGAAGGGGCCCATGACCTCCATCAGCGGGCCGGCCTGGTCGAGCAGCGGTGACGCGGCGCGCAGCGCCTGCGCGGCGACCTGGGTGAGCGATGCGTCCCAGGGCAGCCCGGCCCGATGGCGCGCGGCGTCGTGAAGCCGCCAGGGCGCCAACAGTTCGACTTCCTGAAGCGGCCAGACCTCACAACGCGGGCCGTCGAAGGCCGCCGCGTCCAGCAGCGCGTTCACCGCCCGCCGCGCCGCCTCGTTGGCGCCTTCCATCGTCGCCAGATCGGTATGGGTGCGCACGTAGTCGGACGCCAGGAAGAGGTTCGCAAGGCCAGTGGCCGCCGTCGGTCGCAGTTTCCAGGTGTCGACCAGGTTCACCAGCAGCGGCTCGGCGTTCGCGAGGAAGCCGGGGCGCGTCGGGTCGGCGGCGGTGTCGGAGTCCAGGAACCAGGAGTGGAGGTCTTCGTCACGCAGGATCTCCTGCTCGGTGTTGAGCGAGCGCTTGAGCTGTCGCCAGGTTTCGCGAGCGACCTCCTCGCGCGAGCACTGCATGGCCGGCCGCCCGTCAGGGCCGGGTGCGGTCCAGTCGGAGACGTCGACCGAGATGATGTCCTTCACGTGCCCGCAGGCGAGCATCGTCGGCACCACGCTGCGCCAGAAGGGGAACTGGGAGATGCTGGTCAGGGCCCACTCGGTATCGATGTGGATCACGTGGCCATGCACCTCGGGCACGTCGCGGTACAGGTAGTACTGCACGCCGTTCATCCATTCGACGTTCGGTGCCAGCGTGCGCAGGTTGGCGAGCGAGGGATCCGCGGCCAGCAGGTCGGCGTTCACCAGCGCCGCCATGCGTTCCAGCGGCACGGCGGCGACGTAGTGGTCGCCGTGGACGACGGTGCGCACGCCCCGTTCGAGCACGACCACGCCGCTCACCTTGTCGCCGGCGCACAGGATCTGCTCGATCTCGGCGTTGAAGTGGTACTGCACGCCGCGCGCCTGGAGCCAGCTCAGCCAGGGGTCGATCCAGATCAGGTTCGTCGGCCCGTCCAGCACGCGGTCGGCCGATCCGCCGGCCGGGTTGACGATCGTGAGCATGAGCTGCGTGAAGATGTCGCCGATGGTCCGCGCGCTGGCACGCCTGGCCTTGGCCGCCACCAGCGAGCGCGTGATCCCGTCGCCTAGAAACTTCTGATAGGCCGCCGAGCGCTGCTCCGCGCCGATGAACTCCCACCAGCTGATGCCCTCGTACTCGTCGAGCCGCCGCTGCTCGCACGAGGTCAGGATCTGCCAGATCCGCGAGCCGAAGAAGGCCAGGTCGTCGGGCGTGAGTCCGGTCATCGGACCGAAGGCGAGCAGGATGTCGCGCAGCACCGTTCCCGCATCGCCGGGCGTTTGCGGAAAGTTCGCGGGCACCACGAAGGTCGGCTGGTCGTACTGCGTGAAGCCCACGCGCGTGGTGGCCACCAGGTGGTCGGCCACCGGGCGCCCGTCGAACGACGGGATGCGCCGCATGGTGTCGACCACGTGCTTGTAGAAGCCCGGGAAGAAGCGGAAACCATGTTCGCCGGGCAGGCGATGCTCGATCTCCGCCACGCCCCTGTCGGCCAGCTCGTGGCCGGCCCCGCCGTCGTCGTTGTCGCTCACCGGAATGCTGCGCGCCTTGCCGCCCGCGATGTCGCGGCGTTCGAGGACGACCACCTCGAAGCCGCGCTCGATCAGCTCGTGGGCGGCACTCATGCCGGCCACGCCGCCGCCGAGGATGATGACTCTCTCGGGCCTCATTTCTTCGTTTCGTCGGGCTCTTGCTCTTTCGGTACCGGATGCTCCTGCGCATCATCGGGCGCGCCGCCTTCGTTGGGCTCCTGCTCTTCGTCGTCGCCGATCCTGATCACGCGTATCGCCTCCTTCTCCTTGATGCGCAGGACGATCTTCTCGTACACGCGGAAGACAAACTCGGGCTCGGGCGTTACCTGCAGGAAGCTCAGGGACACATCGGTGGCGACGACGAGTTCGACCGGCTCCGCACCGAGCGCCACGACGATGCCCGCGCGTTCGGGAAGCGTTGACGACCGCAGCAGCGGTCCGCCGCCGAGAAACGGAATGATGCGGTCCTGCGGCAGCACGAGAGATCCTTCGTTGGGCGTCTGCACGGCGGTGAAGAACGCATGGTCGAACACCACGGCGAAAGGACCGAAATGGCCGGCCCTCTCGAGGTCACCGATGCATTCGGACACCGCGCTCACGAGCAGTCCGCCCAGCACCTTCGGGTCCGGGTCCGGGTCCGGGGCGTCGATGTCATGGACCTCGCCGTCCGCCAGACCCTCGCTTGCCTGGCCGCCCATGATCTTCCCGACTGCCAGTTCCGGCGGCGGCGGCTCGTTCGGCCCCTGAAGGCCGTTGAACACCACGTGGTCCTCGAGCCGCGCGAGCACGTTGGCGGCCCGGCGGAACAATTGCAGCGCACTGGCCATGTCCGGGTCGGCCATCTGGGCGCCTCGCAGATAGACCCTCACCTGCAGCGTGACCAGCTGGACCGTCGTCCTGTCATCGATCGACAGCCGCGGATTGCCCACTTCGCCGTACTCGATCGTGTCGATCGACACATAGTCGGTGCTCGGTGGCAGCGGACCGACCAGGGGAAGGAAGCTCGCGCCCACCCGCGCCCGGGCCGCCTCCTCCTGGATCACCTTGCGCACCCGCGCCCACTGCTCATCGGTCCATGGCACCTGCTGGTTGTTATCTGTCATCTCAGCTCCTTGTGTATTGCCTTCAAGAATTCAGGGGCGGCTGGCTTTCGAGGCGCGGCGCATAGATGTCGCACTCGACGCGCAGTTCGTTCATCACCACGCGTCCGAAGCCGAAGCACTGCAAAAGATTGATCCATTGCCAGCGCGGGTCGGCGGTGACATAGGTCGGCGTGGCGAAGAAGGCCGGAGCGCCGGTGTAGACCCCGCGCACCACATCGGCGTAGCCCTTCTGGCCGATATCGAAGACGCCGCCCGACTGCTCGAGCAGGAGCGCGCCGTCCGGCGTCTCGTAGGTGATCTTGATGTCGACCTCGCCGACGCCGTCGGGACGGATGCACATCCAGTCGCCGCCCTCGGGGCGAACGCGTCCCTTGAGCCGTGGCCCGTGCGCTTCGCCATGGACGACGAAGAAATTGATGCGATAGCCCTGAGGCGTGTGCCCGAGCACCTCGGCGCGCAGCTGGACCGTCAGAGCGCCCAGGAATTCAAGGCCGTAGCCGAAACGCGGGGTGCCGGCGGTGCAGTACGCCGGAAACGCAGACGCCGGGGCTGGCCCGGACGCCGGCGCTGAAGGCAGGGACCGTGGCGCGGCGTCGGCAGCGGCGGCGGTCACCGACCTCCAGCCGCCGTCCTCGGGCGCTTCGGCGATCAATTGCCCCGCCCGCCGCAACTGCGCCCGATAGTCCAGGCGCTGCCCCGGCCTCAGCGCAGGCAGGTACGCGACGAAGGACTGGGTACCGGCACCCGCGATCGCGGGCGCGGCATGGACGAGTTGCACGCGCCCTGCATCGATGCGCAATTCCAGATCGACCACGTTGCTGGGGTGCCACGAGGTCGCGGTCATGACCACCATCGAACGCACGCCGGGCGCGATCTCTCCCGCCGGCGCCGGCTCGGCCGTCGTTCCCAGCCGCAACCGGCACGGCACGCGCAGGGGCGCGTCGCGAAACTCGCTCATGCCATCTCCTCCTCGCTTGCCCGCGGGCTCTTACACAAGAATGTCCCTGAGATCCCGTTCGACCCATTCCTCGAGCGAGCGCGCCTTTTGCCGGCGCGCCTTCGCCATCGCACTGCGCAGGGAGGCCTCGGCGCCCGCCGCATCGCCGCGGCGGAACTGGATGGCAGCCCGCATGCGATCGATCTCCGGCTCCCACATCCGCTCGTTGCGGGCGTTGGCTTCGGCCTGCGCCACTTCGAGCAATTGCCACGCGCGCTCGTCGTCATGCATCAGCATGAAAGCCTTGGCGCACATGGCGTTCATCGGCACCAGCGTCAGCCGGGCGCCGGTGCCCACGAACTCCTCGAGCCCGTGCTCGATCTGCGAGCGAGCCTGCGTCGCATGTCCCTGCACGGCCAATGCCGCCCCACGGTAGGTCAGCGCCACCGCGTGCCAGAGGACGAACCCCTCGTCCTTCGACAAGGTGCACAGCTCGTCCGCCACCTGGAGCTGCTCGTCGACCTCCTGGTCGTGCCAACCGAAACAGAGCCCGCTGTGCAACTGAAAGGCCAGCGCGGCAGCCCGGCTCGGCGTATGGGCGAGCTCGCGCCCCAGGCGAACCATCCGCTCGCGCTCCTCGCGCGCCTCGTCGACATGCCCCAGCATCCACAGCGCGGTGGCACGTGCCGTGCGCACCGCGACCGACGAAGACAGCTGGAATGTCGCGGCCAGGAGACGCTCCTGCTCGAGATCGAACAACGCCAGTCCGGCATCGGCCTCCTGAACCGCCTGTTCGAATTCGCCGCGGTACAGATGCGTGTAGGCGGTGGCGTGACGGCCGGTGATCCGGATCATCGGCACCGCCGTTGCCTCGGCCATGGCCAGCACCGCCTTGGCCGTGGTCGCCGCTTCGTCCATTTCGCCGCGCAGGAAATAGTAGGTCCAGAGGCCCCAGACGGGTGGATAGATCTTGTCGAAGCGGCTCAATCGCGTGGCCAGCTCGCGGGCCCGCTCGCACGCGTGGCGCACATCGTTGGCGCCCCAGCCCTGCACCGTCATAAGGACCGGCGCGATCTCGTTTTGCAGATCGAGCTCGCACTCCAGCCAGCGCGACTCCTCGGGGAGGCGCGAAACGCTGCCGATGGCGCGCTGGAAATGCACCGCGGCCTCGCGCATGGCCGTGCGCGCCAGTGCCCGCTGCCCGGCCTTCCGCCAGAACTCGATGGCCTGCTCGTCATTGCCGGCACCCGACAGATGGTGGGCGATCAGCTCCGGCTGCTCCGCAGCGATGTCCGGGAAGTGTTCCTGCAGCACGGCCGCGATACGCGCGTGGCAGGCCTGGCGCGTGCGCCGCAACAGCGATTCATAGGCCGCATCGCGAACCAGCGCATGCTTGAAGACATACAGCGCGCTGGCGCCCGAGCCCGTCTTCCACACGAGGCCCGCATCGATGATTCGTTCCAGGTCCTCGGAGAGCACTTGCTCACCGCGCCCGCTGATCAACTGGATCAGCGAGTGGGAGAACTCCCGACCGATCGTCGCGCCGAGCTGCGCCGTCGCCCGCGCGTCGCCCAGCCGATCGATGCGCGCCATCAGGGAGGCATCGATGCTCGCCGGAATGAGGCCACTGCGGAATGGGCTGGTGAGTTCCCATGACAACTCGTGCTCTTCCACCACCCTCCCCTCGATGACGGAGCGCACCATCTCCTCGACGAACAGCGGCACGCCGTCGCAGCGCTGCGCGATCTCCCGCAACACCTCGCCCGGTACCCGCTTGCCGTGGGCGACGTTGCGAACGACCGACTCCACCTCGTCGTCGTCGAGGCGCGACACATCGATGAGCGGAGCCGCATCGCCCGACGGCCACGCGGGCTGGAACTCCGGGCGGGCGGTAAACAGCCCCAGCAGCGGAAGCTCCCTCACGGAGGATACGAACAGCCGCAGGAACTCGATGGTCGAGGGATCCGCCCAGTGCAGGTCTTCGGCGATCAGGATGGTCGGATGCCTGGAAGCGAGCGCATGCAGGACGTCAACGAGGATCGCCAGGGTCCGGACACGCTGCCGCACCGGCGATATCTCCAGCGCGGGATAGCGCTCCCCCGACGGAATGGACAGCAGCGCGGCCATCAGCGGCGGCGCGTCCGGCGCATCGACGCCGAGTTCGGCCAGCCGCGCCTCCAGGCAGTCGAGGCGCTCGTCGGCCGCCAACGCGCGATCCAGTCCGAGCCGGTGCACCATCAGATTGGTCACGGGCAGGAAGGCGCTGTTCTGGGCATAGGGCGTGCAGGAGGCGGCAAGCACGACGATGTCGTCGTTCACGAACTGACGCGTGAACTCCGCCACGAGTCGCGACTTGCCGATGCCCGGCTCGCCGCGGAGGGTGACGTAACGTGCGGCACCTGCCTGTGCCGCCGCCCAGTGCGACGCCAGCAGCGCATGCTCGCGCCCTCGCCCGACGTAGGGCGTGCGCATGTCGACCCGCCCCAGGCCCGACTCGAGGCCGCCGGCCTCGGTGACGCGCCAGAGCCGCAGGGCGGTGGCGACGCCCTTGAGCTCGTGCTCGCCTCGCGGCTCGCCATGGAAGTGCTCATGGGCGATGCGCCAGGTGGCTTCCGTGACCCACAGCGTGTCGGGCTCCGCCACGGCCTGCACGCGCGCCGCGATGTTGGGCGCATCGCCCATCGCGATGTTCTCCCGACGGGCGCCCGTGCCCACCGGGCTGACCACGACGCGCCCGGTGTCTGCCCCTGCCCGAATCTGGAGCCGCGCTCCCGGGGGTCGCGCCGCGGCGTGGTTCAGCTGCTCCATCCCCTGCAGGATGTCGAGCCCGCAGGCCACGGCCCGCCGGGCATCGTCTTCGTGCGCACGGGGGAAGCCGAAATAGATCTGGACGCCGTCGCCCAGGAACTGGGAGATATAGCCACCGCCGCGCTCGGCCGCTTCCTGGCAGACGCGTTGAAAGTCGGCGAGCAACTCATGCAGGTCTTCGGGATCGAGCGTCTGGGACAGGGCGGTCGAACCGACGACGTCGCACATGAGCACCGTGATCTGCCGCCGCTCGCCGTCCGCCCGCTGGGCGAAGTCCAGAAGCATGCCGCACCCGCCGCAAAAGCGCGCGCTTTCCGAGTTGGCGAAAGCGCACGAGGGGCAGTTCAACGTCCGCTCCCCGGCAACAGGTCGGCACGCTGTCGCTCCTGCCAGGCCTCGGTCTCCTGCGCGAGCAGCGCGTACGCCCGCGCGACGAGATCGCGCGGATCGGTTTGGGGGGCATCGGGAACAGCCGCAGCGGCGCCGGCCTGTTCACGCAGATCGCGAGCCGACGCGCAGGCAGATTCATGCACGACGGGCGAGCGGGAGAACGGAGTACCGCCTCGGAAGTCCCTCCCTACGGGTCGCAGGAGGTGCATGGCCGGACTTTACCGAAGATTACCGCCTGATACCAGTTCTATGCAGAAATTAGTATTCGATCGCTATCGCTGCAATGGCGTGAGGCGGGACGGCGTTCACGCCGAGTCCGGCGGGGCGCCGCTCACTTTTGGCCTTCTCGGTAGTGCCGTTCGAGCATTCGAAGCATGTCGGTCTGATGGCGCCCAATGGCCGTCTTGTCCCACTCGCCATCTCCCTTCGTGTGAAAGATGTGGGCCAGCTTGAGCGCGTCGTACCTGGGCTTGGAATTGAAATCGGCCCACTTCTTGTCCACCGACTGGTTGCTGTAGGAAGAGTTTTCGCCCGGACTCAGCAGTACCAGGTTGCCGAACGAATGGAGGACCTCGGGCGCCAGCGTGCGGCCGTATTCCTCCCGCTGCGGATGCACATGTTCCACCGAGTTCCTAGAAATGATGCGATAGCTGGCCAGCTTGTCCGGCAGAAAGCAGGCCAGTTCGCTGCGCCGGCGCCACAGCACGTATTCCAGTTTCTGGAACCAGTAGTGCCCGAATCCGGTCCCCAGAGACTCCTGCAACCTGCCGCAGACCTGCCGGATGTCGTCGAGGCTGCCGCAGTCGCCGCTCAGCAGGGCGAAACTCGCCTCCTTCTGGGTCGCCCGCGTCAGCGACAGCTGGTTGTCGATGCGTTCCAGCAAGCGCTCGACGTCGGCACGGTGCTCCAGCGGGCGGTCGACCAGCGCCCCCAGGAACGGAGTCAGCCAGTACTGGGCGCCGCGCTCCCGCGTGAAGTAGCTGACGCTCTGCAACTGCGTCAGGTCGGACACCGCCTGCGGCAGCCCGCGGTTCAGCCGGTACACGCCCCTGGATTGGCTGCGGCTGACCGATGACAGCAGCAATTGCCTTTCGGTGCTTTCGGCCGAGCCGACCCATTTCACCACCCAACAGTCAAATTGATGGCGCACCTGCCAGAGGCACTCGATGAAGCCGATCGCGTCCTCCTCGGTCGCCTTCGAAATGAAGTCCTCGAAGCACTCGTTCAGGCGAGCGTCGCTGAGGCGCACCGAAATGTCGCCGGCCGATCTCCGATGGCCGAAGATCCGGAACGCGTGCATCAGAAGCAGCGGGAAACCGATGATGGAATCGCAATAGATTTCTTCCGTGTCGGCCTGTTCGTTGCGCAATTCCATTTCCGCACCCGACCGGCCGGGCGCCTCGGCGGCCAATTGGGCGATGCTCAATCGTTGCTCGGCAAGACCCTGGTCGTCACCCGGCAGCGGAAAACGTTCGGAGCTGAACCTGGCCAGGTCCGCGTATTCCAGAACCGACCAATTCGCAGCAGGAAAAAGCTGCCGCACATTGCGCTCGAAATAGTTCTCCATGTTTTCGCAGGCCTGCCACATGGCGTCGTAGCGCGCCTTGTGCCGAGCGATCTTCTTGAGCAGTTGCGATTTCAGGATGTCGGACTGCGCCAGTTGCACACCACTGGTGTTCATGGTGGTGAACTGGCGATTCAGGTCGGTGCCGCGCGGCATGACGTTGTTGACCCACTTCACCTTCTCGAAGAGGAAGCGCCCGAGGTCGTCCAGGCGAGCCTGCCCCTTTTCTTGCCGCAGTTCGTCCAGGCGATCATTGACCGTCTTGAACGCCCCGGCCAGGTGGGTGAGATAGGGATCGCCGCGAACCGCCTGCTCGCCGGGGTGCGCATGATCCTCCAGCCCGATCCAATGCCCGAACAGAGCCTGGACATGCGCGCGGATGGCAAAGGTCAGGCGTGGGAGCTTGTCAAGCACGGCAAACTGGGCCACTGCGCTGTGGGGCGCGAGCTTGCCGAAGGCCAGGGCGAACAGCATGAGCGTGGTCATGCGCTGCTGCCCGTCGATCAATTCGTAGGTCACTCCGGCGCTGCCCTGCAGCCTGGGCGCGCCCACCGCAGTCAGCACGGTGCCGATGTAGTAGTGCGGAGCCCTGTCCCGGTGCGCATCGATGATGTTCTGCAGCAGCTTCTCGACGTCCTCGCCGGACCACACATAGGGTCGCTGGTAGCTGGGAATCACCAATGCCGCCTGCAGCCGGTGCATCCGCCAGGCGGTCTCCACCGTGGTGGCAACCCGCCGCGTCATGCTGGCACCTCCCCGCCTGCGACATGGGCGGCGGACACTCGCCGGATCGCCGCCTGCAGCGCCTTGTCGTAGGCCCGTGCCATGTCCTGCGGTTCATCAGGCAGCGGGGACATGCCCAACTGCTCCCCGACGCTGCGCACGAAACGCGACTTCACGCCGTTGCGCTCGAGATTGCTTGCATCGACCTGGTACGAGAAGCGCTGCAGGTACTGCATCAATTCCTCGTGGCTGTGGCTGCCGGCGATGCGATCCAGCACCATCGTTTCCCTGCTGAACTTCTGAACAGTGCTTTCCCGCACCATCTTCTCGTTGCTCAGGCGCGGCGAGGAAATGACGCGGAAGAGCCAGAGACTGGCCTCGACCAGCCTGCCATGTCCGAACTGGCTGGCATACAGCAGGACGGCGCTGTCGAACAGCTTGTGCAGGAAGACGCTGGCACGGGCCTGGACCGTCAGCTTGTTGTACATGCCATAGAACCCGTGCAGCGCCGGATTGTCCTGCGCGACCATCAGTTCCTGGCGCAGCGCATGGAAATACTGGAGGTAGCGAATCGTATTGATGCCCGCGTTCAGCGGCTGACGCATGGCATATCCGCTGGCGGCCACCTCCGGGCTCCAGCCGTCGCCGCTGCTGGCAAACCACACAGGGCGGTAAGCCATGTCACGGCGGTCGCCGCCGTCGCTTCCCGCCAGCTCCGCAACGACTTCGTCGCGCACCCTCCTCGGTTCGCGATGACTCGCCAGATCCTTCCACCGGAGCATCTGCCAATGCCGCGCCTTCATGACCGCATCCACCAGCGGGTTCAGGTCGCCCATCGACTCCCACAGCCTGGCGTTGGCATCCTGGTGCGTCGGCTCCGTCGCGCGGAGGTGATGAGCCTTGATGATGGCGGGGCCATCCAGCCGAACGCCCCCGGTGTTCTGGGTTTCGAAGAATCGGTAGGCGTCGTCCTCGGAGCGCGTCACGACCAGCGTGAGGTTGACGCGCGAAAAATCCACCGCGGGCCACTGATCTTCATGCGCCCTGAGCCAGGCGAGGTTCGCGCGTATGCGGTTCTGGCTCTCGGGGGAAAACTGCAGTCCCGGCAGATTCTGCTCGATACGCAGCAGGCAGCCCAGCAGCGCCATGCTGGTCAGGCGCTGCTGACCATCGATGATGTCCAGTGCTCCGCCATCGAGGGCCGCGGGTTCCCTCTGGTGCAGGATGATGCTGCCCAGATAGAAATCGTGAAGCGGCACTGCACCTTGCGGGCCGGGCTCGAAGAAGTGGCGCAGGTCGGCCAGCAGCTTTTCCAGTTGCTGGCGGCCCCAGCGGTAGGGCCGCTGGTATTCCGGCAGGCACAGCCGGCCCCGGATGGCGCTGCCGTCGTCCGCCTCGATCGCATCGCCGCGAAACAATGCCAGCACCGAGGTACTGGCAACCACGATCCCCCCGGCCGTTGCCGCAGCAGGCGGCCAGCCGTCCTCCCTCAACCTCGCATCCATCGACCCTGATCTCCGAGTGCACAACCGAGCAAAGTGCGGCTGCCCGGCGGGGATGCTAACGCGTGCCGCGGAAGGCGACGCCAGGATCGTCGGGGCATTGGCGATCCACGGCCGCGCGAAGTCTGGAGCGCGCCTCGTCGGCCGATGGAAACAGCTCGCCATGAGGCAGGTCGGCCAGTTCAGGCGGAGCGTCGATCACTTCGAGCAATTGAAGGGCGGCCGAGTCCGGCTCGGTCTCCTCGCGGATGCTCAACTGGTATGTGACGGCGCGGTAGTGCCCCCACGCAAGGCCATGGTCGAACTGGAACCGATCGGCCAATGCCGCGCCGACATTCCCGTCGTGGCGACTGCGCGCCGTGCTCAGCAGTTCGATGACGAAGCTGTACAGCGAACGACCAAAGGACTCGAATTCGACCTCGCCCCCCCGAGCGTTGATGGCCTTCATGACGGCGTCGACGTTGTAGTCGCCTTGGGCAAGCTGCTCCTCGAACGACAGGCGCGGCCCTTCGGTTTCGTCCACTTCGACAATGGCCTTTTGAGCGATGCGGCTCGCCAGGAGCTCGATGGCGTCGAGTCGATCGATGGCCTGCCGGGCCAGCGCCTCGACGCGCTCCAGATCGTTCTGCATCGCCCACGTTCGTGTTTCCTCGGCGAACCAGCGCTCTTCGTTGAGGGAGAAGTCCAGCGCGCCTCGCCGCTCGACGTTCAAGCGTTCGATGAAACGGGTCGAACAGAAGCCCTCCAGCCGCTCGACTCGCTCGCACGCTTCTTCGGCCCCGGCGCTCGACGGATCGTCGATTCGATAGCGTCGGCAAAGCACTTCGCGTTCTGTGATGGGTGGCATTTTTTCTTCACTTTGAAAGGAGGCAGGACGACTTTGGCTCCATCGGAGAACGGCCGGGCGGCGTGATGCCTTCCGCTTCGAGACGCGCCACGAGTTCCGTCGCCGCGGCCTGTACGGCGTCGCCGAATGTGCGGGCGGCCTGGTTCAACAGCGCCGTCATCCCGGGCTCATCGGCGTAGGCGGCGAACATCGGTTCCATTCGATCGAACAGGCCGTCCTGCAATGGGTCGAGGGCGCCGGCGATCACTCCGTTCAGAAAGTGCCGGTCGGCCTCCACATGCGCCACCCGTCGTCGATCGACGTCCAGGATGCTCCGGCACAGGCAGACCATGCCCCCCTCGCCCGCGGCCAGGTACTGTTCGCCCAGCGCCTCGACCCGGGCCCTGTCGGCCGCCTGAAAAGTGTCCGGACGAGCCAGGAGCAGATCCTGCAGATAGCGCTGGTCCCGCCGAAAAACCGCAGACGGCTTGTCGGCGGCTTTCGGCTCTTGAACGTCGGCAGGGGTGAGTGGCATGGTGATGGTGTGAGGATCGAGGCCCGGCGCCAGGCCCCTTCGGGCCACAGCGCGACGCGGTCAGCCGCCCTGCAGATTCTCCTCGCAAGCGATCTGCTTCAGGCTCTCGAAGATGAGCCGGCGCGGAGCGATCTTCCGTCCCAGGACCGCATCGATGGCCGCCACGGACCGCATGGCCAGGAGCGAGTGCCCGCCCAGATCGAAGAAGTTGTCGGTGCGGCCGATCTTCTCGACCCCGAGCAATTCCGACCAGATGCCGGCGATGACCTGCTCGGCGTGCGTTGCCGGCACCACGAAGCTGCGGCCGTCGGCCAGCACGATGTCGATGACGGGGGCCGGCAGCGATGCGCGGTCGACCTTGCCGTTCGGCAGCATCGGCATCGCATCGAGCGCCACGAAATGCTGCGGAATCATGTAGTGCGGCAGGCGATTGCGCATGTGCTCGCGCAGCGCCTGGGGCGTCGGCGACACGCCGCCGCGCGCCACGCAGTAGGCCACCAGCCGCACGTCGTCTTCGCTTTGGGTTCGCGTCACGGCCACGCAATGAAGCACCTCGGGATGGTCGAGCAGCGCCGACTCGATCTCGCCCATTTCGATGCGGTGGCCGCGCAGCTTGACCTGGTGATCGGTGCGGCCCAGGTGCTCGAGCTGCCCGTCGTGGCGCCAGCGGCCGAGGTCGCCGGTGCGGTAGAGCCGCGCTCCTGCATCGTCGCTGAACGGATCGGGCACGAAGCGCTCGGCCGTCAGGGCGTCGCGCCGGAAGTAGCCGAGGGTGACGCCGGTGCCGCCGATGCAGAGCTCGCCCGGCACGCCGATCGGGCAGGCATGGCCGTGCTCGTCGAGCGCCCAGACCGTGGTGTTGTCGATCGGCCGGCCGACGGCGATGCCGGTGCGCGGCGCATCGACCTTCCAGGCCGAACTCCAGACGGTGGTCTCGGTGGGGCCGTAGATGTTCCAGAGTTCGCCGCAGCGCTCGGTCAGCCGCTGCGCCAGGTTCGGCGGCAGCGACTCGCCGCCGACCAAGGCGCGCAAGCCGGGCGATCCGCTCCAGCCGGTTTCGATGAGCGCGCGCCATGCCGACGGCGTGGCCTGCATCAGCGTCACGCCGTGCCGTTCGAGCAACGCGCGCAAGGCGTCCGGCTTGTGCACTTGATGCTGCGAGGCGATGACCACCTTCGCCCGCGCGACCAGCGGCAGCAGCAGGTCGAGCACCGAAGGGTCGAAGGACGGACTGGTCGTCGCCAGCACGCAGTCCTCCGATGCCAGCCCCGGCAGCTTCACCATGCTGGCCAGGAAATTGACCACGCTGCGGTGCGGCACGCGCACGCCCTTGGGCTGGCCGGTGGAGCCCGAGGTGTAGATCAGGTAGGCCTCGTCGGCCGGTGTGGCATCGAGCGTCGGCCGCGGCTCGAGCGCATCGCCCGGGCTGCCGGCCGTCAGCTGTTCATCGTCCACCCGCAGCATCGGCACGTTGAGCCCGTCGAGGATGGCACTCGCGCTGCGTTGCGTGAGCACGGCGGACAGGTCCGCATCGGCCGCCATGAAGCGCAGCCGCTCCGCCGGATAGTCCGGGTCGAGCGGCACGTAGGCCGCGCCGGCCTTCATCACCGCCAGCTGCGCGACGAGCATCGCAGGGCTGCGCTCGATGCACAGGCCGACGCGCTGGCCGCGCGCAATGCCGCGTGCGCGCAGCACCCGCGCCAGCATGTTCGAGCGGGTCTCGATCTCGCCGTAGCTGAGCGCTTCTTCGCTTTCGGCGTCGATGACGGCCACGCGCGCGCGGATCTCGGGCGCGCCCAGGTCCAGGTAGCGGTGCACCAGCAGCTGCCCGGGCAGCGGCGCCTTGGTGCCGTTCCAGCCGTGGCGCAGGAGGCTCATCTGCGCCGGCGACAGCATCCCGTGCGCCGAGAGGTGGCGCTCGGGCTGTGCGAGCAGCTGCTCGACCAGCGCCAGGTAGTTCTCGAGCATGCGCGCGGCACTCACCGCGCTGTAGAGATCGGTCGCGTACTCGAGGTGGATGCGCTGCGAGAACTCGGTGTCGATGTGCATCGACAGATCGAACTGCGCGGCCGTGCGCTCGAAATCGAACTCGTCGACCTGCAGGCCGAACAGCTCCGGCTTGCCGACCGGCGCGTTCAGCACGTTGAAGAGCACGCGCACGGGGCCCTCGGGACGCAGCGTGCGGTCGTGTCCCAGCGCATCGATGAGCTCGTCGAAGGGCGCCTCCTGGTGCGCATAGGCCTCGAGGGCATTCCGGCGCACCCGGTGCACGAGCTGCGTGAAACTCGGGTCGCCCGCGAGATCGGTGCGCATCACCAGCGTGTTGACCAGCGTGCCGACCAACTGCTCCGCGGCGAAGCGATGCCTGTTCGCGATCGGCACGCCGACGGCGACGTCTTCGCTCCTGGCTTGCCGCGACAGCATCAGCGCGAAGGCCGACAGGTAGACCACGAAGGGCGTGACGGCCTCGCGGCCGCCGAATTCGCGCATGGCTTCGCGCAGCCGCAGCGGCAGGTCGGCCGAGACGCGTGCGCCCTTGAAGCTGGCCTTGGCCGGACGCGGGAAATCGGTGGGCAGGTCGAGTTCAGGCAAGCCGCGCAGGCGCTCGATCCAGTACGCCAGGTGCGGGCGCCGCGCCTCGACCGATTCGGGCCGGCGCTGCCATGCGGCGTAGTCGGCATAGTCGATGGCGAGGGGCGCCGATTCCGGCTTGCGTCCGGCCGCCAGGGCACCGTACGCCGCCAGCGTCTCGCGCATGAGCAGCGCGCCGGCCCAGTTGTCGATGATGGCGTGGTGCAGCAGCCAGAAGAGCACGTGCTCGCGCTCGCCGAGTCGGACGAGCGTCGGCCGGTGCAGCGGCGCCTGCGAGAGATCGAAGGGTTGCGCAAGGCGATGCGCCAGCAGCGCGCGCGCCTGCTCGTTGCGCTCGCGGCCAGGCAGATGGCTCAGGTCGACAAAGTCGATCGGCACCGAGAGCTTCGGCACGATCCATTGCATGGGCTCGTCCTCGCCCATCACGAACGCGGTGCGCAAGCCTTCGTGCCGCTCGACCATGAGGTCGAGCGCCTGCTGGCACAGCGCCAGGTCGAGCGCGCCGCGCAGCCGGATCGCGATCGGCACGCTGTAGGCAGTCGACGCCGGATCGAAGCTCTGGATTACCCACATGCGGCGCTGCGACAGCGAAGCCGGCAGCGGGACGTCGCGCGACTGGCGCTCCATGCCAACCTCGTGCGCGGCGGCTGAGCCACCGCCCGATGCGCCCTGCCGCTGCACCTGCGCCGCCATCGCGGCGACGCTCGCATGCGCGAACAGCTCGGCGAGCGGAAGCGCCACATTGAAGTGCACCTGGATGCGGGAGAGCACCTGGGTCATCCGCAGCGAGTTGCCGCCGAGCTCGAAGAAGCTCTCGTGCACGCCGAAGGCGCGCGTGCCGAGCACCTCGCGCCAGATGTCCCAGACGGCCTGCTCGCGCTCGTCGCGCGGAAGCACGGCGCCGGGCCGCTCCCCGGGGTCGGCATGCGCATCTTTGCCGGGGGCCATCAGCTCGCCGCCGCCGGAATCGAGCGGTACCACCAGTTCCAGCGCGTTCGCGAGGAAGGCTTCGCGGCAGCGGTGCCGCTGGATCTTGCCGCTCGAAGTGCGCGGCAAGGCGCCGGCTCGCACCAGCGCCACCGCATGCACCGGCAGCCCGTGCTCCACCGCAATAGCCCGGCGCACCGCGCGGAAGACAGCCTCGGCGTCGGCATCGGTGGTGGCCGCGCGCCGTTCGACTTCGAGCGCCAGGACCACCGCTTCTCCGCTTGGCGTATCGACCGGAAAGGCCGCGCAGTGGCCCACGCGCAGGGCGGGATGGGCGCGCTCCGCGCTCCATTCCAGGTCCTG
The DNA here is from genome assembly GCF_052114385.1 of Variovorax sp. M-6. Taxonomy (NCBI): domain Bacteria; kingdom Pseudomonadati; phylum Pseudomonadota; class Betaproteobacteria; order Burkholderiales; family Comamonadaceae; genus Variovorax; species Variovorax sp. M-6. The sequence goes on from NZ_JBFREQ010000003.1 coordinate 99,518, forward strand.
CGGATAGTGGTTCTCGCCGTGGACGATGACCAGGTCTTTCAGGCGCCCGGTGACGAACAGCTCGCCCCGGTCGAGGAAACCCAGGTCGCCGGTGCGCAGGTAAGGCCCTTCCCCGTTGGCCAGGTAGCCGCCGAAGACCGCCTCGCTGGCCTCGGGCTGCATCCAGTAGCCATCGCCGATGCTCGGCGAACGCGCCCATATCTCGCCGACCCTGCCATCGAGACAGGGGCGCCCCGCATCGACGATCAGGATCTCGGTGTCCGGCATCGCTCGTCCGCAGCCCACCAGCCGGCGCACCTCGCGCGAAGCGTCCGAGGCGGGTTCGAAGCGATGGACCAGGAGTGCGGCCGCATCCGCCGACACGATGCGAGGCGGTGCGTCGAGCATCGACGAACTCACGCCCAGCACGGCCTCGGCCAGGCCGTACGACGGCGCGAAGGCAGCCGGGCGCAGGCCCGCTGCGCCGAAGACCGACAGCACGCCCTCGACCGTCGCGGCGCGAATCGGCTCGGCACCGCAGGTCAGCGATACCAGGCTGTCGAGGCGAACGCCGAGTGCCTTGTCGCCCAGTGCCTGCAGACAGGCGGCAAGGGCCGATTCCGGGGCGCCGGTGTGCGTGATGCGGTGTGTCGCCACGGCCTCCAGCCAGCGCAGCGGCCGGCGCAGAAATGCCACGGGCGACATCAGGTAGCCCGTCGCGCCCGCGATCACGGGCGCGAGAATGCCGAACACCAGCCCATAGTCGTGGAAGTGCGGCAGCCAGCAGAGCGACCGGCTGGCGTCGTCTCCATCACTTGCAGCGGTCACTGTCCGGACGTTGGCGATCACGTTGGCATGCGTCAGCCGCACGCCGCGCGGCGACGAGGTCGAACCGGACGTGTACTGCAGGTAGGCAAGGCTGTCGGGCTCGAGCCCCGGTGGCGCGAAGGCAGGAAACTCGGATTGCGCCAGCGTCGCCGAATCGGGAAGCGCCATCCAGCGCGCCATCGCGAAGGTGGCCGGGTCGAGCGTGGCTGCCGCGGCATCGAGCAGCGATGCGTTGGTCAACACCAGCGCCGCACGCGAATCGGCAATCAGGCTGCGCAGGCGTGGCGCCGCATGGTGCAGCCGGACCGGATCGGGAGCAGGAACCGGCACGGCGACCCGGCCTGCCAGCATGCAGGCCCAGAACACGCGCACGAAGTCCAGTCCGGGAGGAAAGGCGAGCAGCACGCGATCCCCGGCTTGGGTTCGCGCCGACACCCAGGCGGCGGCGCTGCGCACGTCGGCCAGGAGCCGGCCGTAGCTGCTCTCCTGCGCGAGGCTCAGGTCATCCTTGAGAAATCCGTAGGCCAGCTTGCCCGAATGCGCTTCGCACTGAGCCTCGAACAGCGATGCGAGCGTGTCTCGAGACACGCCGGCGATGGCGACGGGCGGGGCTGCGTCGTACGAAAGCGAATGAAACATGGAATGGACTGCCCCCCGGAGTGCCGCGCAAACTAAAACTAAAGCGTGTCATTATGTTTCAGCGCCGTCCGCCGTCACGGCCCTCCGATCCGCGGCGCGCCACCCTCCTGCCGGTATTCGTGAAGAAGTTGGCGCGTGGCCGAATGAAGGGATGCCGCCTGCACGGGATCGCGACGGCCTGGCGGTGGCGGTACGCGATGGGGCTCGCGGGCCGCTACCGCGTCAGCGAGGTTTGGGTGAGCCGAATCAACGCACGGTCGACATCACGGTCGCGCGGCACCGGGGCTGCTCGGCCGGGTGCAAAAGACTGCAGTTCTGCAGGGCGCGCTGCTGCATGTCGCTCAACCTCGGCGGGTTTCGCCGCGGGGGCGGCGGCTGATGCCAGTGATTGGGCGGAGGCTGATGCCAGTGCTGGTTCGGAGGCCGCCGGTCCCAGCGTTGACCGTGGCCACGCTGCCAGCCCCTCTCCCACATGCAACGATCGAAGTTGACACCGCGCCGATCGCAAGATCGGAGGTCACGATCGAACTGGGCGCTGTTGTGCCACTGTGCCTGAGCAGGCGCGGTGCCGATCAATCCCGCGATTGCCACAAACATTGCCGAGATTTGCTTTTTCATGGGACGCATTGTCATCGCTTTGCCGTTGCCGAATGCGGCACAACGGGGATCCGCCGACATGGGCCGGCGCCGGCCGGTAGGAGCCGCCCGTGTAGATCTTGAGGAGAGCCTCTGGCCGCAAGGCCGCGGCTCCACTTCTTCGAACGTGATGGTCACAACCCTTGCAGGTGGGGGCGGTCTGACATCACTTGCCTTCCTCGGCGATGGCGTCGACCTTTCGCTTGGCGATCTGGGCAACCTTGCCGGCCCGACGGGTCAGACCGCGCGTCACATTCAGGAGGTAGCGCCGGCCGCTCCAAACCACCCAGGGCAGCGCGAAGTACAGCGCAGCCAGGACAGGGGTATCGCGAGCGTGGCAGCGGAGCGAGCTATCGCAGCCGGGGAGTCCGAAACGGAGATACCAGGAGACCACCGACAGTAGCAATCCACCCAGGAGGGACAGGAGGACGGCCCTTGCCCTGCTCGACGCCCAGGAACGCGATGACTGAAGACTCCGTGGTCTTGGCGTCCGCGGCAGCGGTCCGCCCCGTGCGGGCTTTTTCACGCCTGGCCGCGCCTTCGTAGCCCTTCCCGGAACAGCAGCGCACCAATCCCTCCGAGCACTGTCCAATCGTCCTCTGTGAGACGGCCTTCGGCCAGGTCCATCCAGGCCGCCAAGTTGGCTATGGCGTCGTCCAGCCCTTGGCCGCTCCCCTGTACGTCCAGCAAAGAGGCGCGCTGCTCGAATAGCTCGATGGTGGGGTGTTTCATCGGCCTATTGTGGCTCTGCCCGCCTCGCGCGGGGCTTTGTCACGCCCGCTCGATCTTGCTCGAAGGAGCTGGAAGATGCTGTCACGGCCAAAGAAAAACGGCCTACGCCTTGTGAGCGTAAGCCGTTGATCTATCTGACGATTTTGGTCGGTGTGAAAGGATTCGAACCTTCGACCCCTTGCACCCCATGCAAGTGCGCTACCAGGCTGCGCCACACACCGAAGCTCTCGATTATAGCCGCGCGAAATCAGTGATTCGAGCCGAGCAGTTCACGAATTTCGGTGAGTTCGCGCCGAAGATGCAGCAGTTGCGACAGATCGACCGTGCGGCGGACGGGTTCATGCGTCTCCAGGTCGTCCTGCACCGCGGCGTCGAACTCCTCCTGGTCGATCTCGATCGCCTCCATGCCCTCGAGCGGAACCTCGCCGGACTTGCGGCGTTCGCGCTCGGACTGGACGAGCTCCTGCAGCTTGTTGCGCGCGCCGCTGATCGTGAAGCCCTGGTCATAGAGCAGATCGCGGATACGGCGAATCATGAGCACCTCGTGGTGCTGGTAGTAGCGTCGGTTGCCGCGCCGCTTCATCGGGCGCAGTTGCGTGAACTCCTGCTCCCAGTAGCGCAGCACGTGCGGCTTGACGCCACACAACTCCCCCACCTCACCGATCGTGAAGTAGCGTTTGACGGGGATCGGCGGGAGGGTTTTCTCCATTGAAATCAAGACAGTGCGAGCGAAACCTCATAGGTTACTCCACCGGCGCTCCGAGTACCAACCTTATTCGGAGCCCAGGCTCCATTCGACCTCTCGCGGAGCCGTGTCGTCGATGCTCCCGTGGATTTGTTCCTTCAGCTTGGCGCTCGCGTGGAAGGTCGCGACGCGCCGCTCGCCGATCGGAATCGCCTCGCCGGTGCGCGGATTGCGCCCCGGTCGCGGCGCCTTGACGCGAATCTGGAAGTTGCCGAAGCCCGAGATCTTGACGTCCGTGCCTTCGATCAGACTGTTGACGATCAGGTCGAAAAAGGCCTCGACCATGTCCTTGGACTCGCGCTTGTTCAGGCCGATCTGCTCGAACAGCAGGTCGGCCAGATGCGCCTTGGTGAGTGCCGGCGTTTCGAGGGCCTCGAGCGTGAAATCCATGGCGTTCATACCCTCAGTCGGGCGCCGAGCCGGGCGCCGAGTTGATCGATGATCCTGCGCACCGCGGCTTCGACCTGTTCGTCGGTCAGGGCACTGTCGCTGTTGAAGCTGAGGCGCACAGCCATGCTCTTCTCGCCGACCGCGAGGCCGCCGGCGGCCACCGTGCCGTCGCGGGCGACAACTGGACGATAGATATCGAACAGCGCGAGTTCGCGCAGCAGGCTGGCGTCGGAAGCGGCGCGGATGGCCTCCATCAGCGCATCGTGCGTGACCGACTCGGCCACCACCATCGCAATGTCGCGCTCGACCGGCTGCTGCCTGGGCACCTGCTGCGCCACCGGCACCGGACGGGCGGTGACCGCGTCGAGCTCCAGCTCGAACAGGAGCGGAGCCTGCGCGAAGTCCCACTTCTGGCGCCAGCGCGGATGCAGTTCCCCGACGACGCCGATCGCGCGGCCGTCGAGCAGCACGCGCGCCGCGCGGCCCGGGTGCAACGCCGGATGTTCGATCGCTTCGAAGGTCGGCACGCGAGGTGCGAGCAGCGCCTCGACATCGCCCTTGATGTCGAAGAAGTCGACGCGTTCGGCCTTGCCTTCCCAGCGCCCGTCTTCGGCATCGCCCCAAGCCAGTCCGGCCAGCCGCATCGGCTGGTGGATGCCCTTGACGGTGCTGTCGGTGGTCGCGACCGCGGCGTCGCGCAGGAACACGCGGCCGAGCTCGAACACACGCACCTGTGTCGCCTTGCGGTCGAGGTTGAACTTGAGCACGTGCAGCAGCGAGCCGACGAGCGAGGAGCGCATCACGCTCATCTGGCTCGCGATCGGGTTCAGCAGCTTGATCGGATCGGCGTTGCCGGCGAGTTCCTGCTCCCAATGGGCCTCGACGAAGCTGAAGTTGATGGTCTCCTGGTAGCCCAGCGCGGCCATCCGGTGGCGCACCGCGAAGGGGCTGCGCTCGGCCTCGGGCCGCACGCGCGCGGTGATCGGCGCCAGCGGCGGCGTGGTCGGCAGGTTCTGGTAGCCGACCAGACGCGCCACCTCCTCGATCAGGTCTTCCTCGATCAGCAGGTCGAAGCGATGCGGCGGCGGCGTGACGACCAGCGTGCCGTCGCCCTCCTCCACCGGCAGCGACAGGCGGCGCAGTGCAGCCGCGCAGTCGGCTTGCGTGAGTGGCATGCCGATCACGCGCGCCGCGCGGGCCACGCGCAAGGTCACGGGCTTGCGCTCGGGCAAGCGCAAGGCCTGGTCATCCATCGCGCCGGCCTGGCCGCCGCAGATCTCGATCACCAGCTGCGTGATGCGCTCGATGATCTCGACGGTGCGGCTCGGATCCACGCCACGCTCGTAGCGATGCCCCGCATCGGTCGAGAAATTGAATCGGCGCGAGCGGCCCTGGATGCTCTCGGCCCACCAGAAGGCGGCCTCGATGTAGATGTTGCGCGTGTCGTCGGACACCGCGGTGGCGTCGCCACCCATGATGCCGGCCAGCGACTCGATCTCGCGCTCGTCGGCAATCACGCCGACCTTTTCGTCGACCGTGACCGTGTTGCCGTTGAGCAGCTTCAGCTGCTCGCCCGGCCGGCCCCAGCGCACCGTGAGGCCGCCATGGATCTTGTCGAGATCGAAGATGTGGGTCGGCTGGCCATACTCGAACATCACGTAGTTCGAGATGTCGACCAGCGGCGTCACGCTGCGCTGGCCGCAGCGGGCCAGCCGATCGACCATCCAGGCCGGCGTCGCGACCTTCGTATCGACGCCGCGCACGATGCGGCCCGAGAAGCGGCCGCACAGATCGGGCGCTTCGACCTTCACGGACAGCTTGTCCGCGAATGCCGCCGCCACCGGCGCGATGGCGGGTTTCTTGAGCGGAGCGCCGGTCAGCGCCGCGAGTTCGCGCGCAACGCCGTAGACGCTCAGGCCGTGCGCCAGGTTGGGCGTCAGCTTGAGGGTCAGCAGCGAGTCGTCGAGCTTCAGCACGTCGCGCACGTCGGCGCCCACGGTTGCGTCCGCGGCGAGTTCGAGCAGTCCGCCGTGGTCTTCGCTGAGCTTGAGCTCGCGCGCCGAGCACAGCATGCCCTGGCTTTCGACGCCGCGCAGCTGGCCCAGCTTGATCAGGAAGGGCTTGCCGTCCTCGCCGGGCGGCAGCTCGGCACCGACCAGCGCCAACGGCACCTTGATGCCCACGCGCGCGTTCGGCGCACCGCAAACGATGTTGAGCAAGGCCCCCTGCCCGGCATCGACCTGGCACACGCGCAGGCGATCGGCATTCGGGTGCTGGACGGCTTCCTTGATCTCGCCGACCACGACCTTGCTGAACGGCGGCGCCACCGGCCGGCGCTCCTCGACCTCGAAGCCGCCCATCGTGAGCGTCTCGGCCAGGGCTTCGCTGCTGAGCTGCGGGTCGCAGAATTCGCGCAACCAGGACTCTGGGAATTGCATCTCGTCGATCTCGTTGTTGTCGTGTTTACTGAAATTGGCTCAGGAAGCGCAGGTCGCCGTCGAAGAACAGGCGCAGGTCGTTGACGCCGTAGCGCAGCATCGTGAGCCGGTCCGGGCCCATGCCGAAGGCAAAGCCGATGTAGCGTTCGGGGTCCAGCCCCATGTTGCGCACCACGTTCGGGTGCACCTGCCCCGAACCCGCGACCTCGAGCCAGCGGCCGGCCAGCGGTCCGGTCTGGAACTGGATGTCGATCTCGGCGCTCGGTTCGGTGAACGGGAAGAAGCTCGGCCGGAAGCGCAGCACCAGGTCGTCGCTCTCGAAGAAGGTGCGGCAGAAGTCGGTGAAGACGACCTTCAGGTCCTTGAAGCTCACGTTCTCGCCCAGCCACAGGCCTTCGCACTGGTGGAACATCGGCGAGTGCGTGGCGTCGCTGTCGACGCGGTAGGTCCGGCCCGGCGCGATCACGCGGATCTCGGGCGCCTTGACCGTCCCGGTGGTGTCGGCCGCCGCGGCCTCGAACTGCGCGGCGTATTTCTTCACGTGCTGGTTCGCGTAGCGCACCTGCATCGGGCTGGTGTGCGGGCGCAGGTTGTAGGGCACGCCGTCCTCGCCGTCGATGTCGACGTAGAAGGTGTCCTGCATCGAACGCGCCGGATGGTTCGGCGGATTGTTGAGCGAGGTGAAGCTGTGCCAGTCGCTCTCGATCTCGGGGCCGTCGGCGACGTCGAAGCCCATGCTCGAGAAGATCGCCTCGATGCGCTCCAGCGTGCGGCTCACCGGATGCAGTCCGCCGGCCACGCGGCGGCGGCCCGGCAGCGTCACGTCGAGCGCCTCGGCCCGCAGCTGCACCGCGAGTTCATCGTCGGCAAGCTGCTGGCGGCGCTCGGTGAGCGCGGCCTCGATCGCCTGCTTGGCGACATTGATCTGGGCGCCGCGCGACTTCTTTTCCTCGACGCTGAGCGCCGCCATGCCCTTCATCAGCTCGGTGATGCGACCGGACTTGCCGAGGAACTGCGCCTTCGCGTTCTCGAGTTCGGCCGGGACCTTCGCTTCTGCGAAGGCGGCGCGTGCGGTGTCGACCAGGGAGTCCAACTCGTTCATGGAGAAATTCTTCGAGATGAAAAAGGAAGTGGGGCTGGAGCCACGATGAAAAAAGGGCTGGAGCCCTTTCAAGCGCCAGCCCTTGACGTGGGCGCAGGCCGCCGTCCGAAAACGGCCACCTGCTGTGCAGGATCAAGCAGCCAGCTTGGCCTTGACCTGCTCCACGATGCCGGCAAAAGCGGCCTTGTCGTGCACGGCGATGTCGGCCAGCATCTTGCGGTCGATCTCGATTCCGGCCTTGCGGATGCCGTTGGCGAACTGGCTGTAGGTCAGGCCCAGTTCACGCGAGGCGGCGTTGATACGCGCAATCCACAGTTGGCGGAACACGCGCTTCTTGGTGCGGCGGTCACGGTAGGCGTATTGGCCTGCCTTCATCACCGCCTGCTTGGCGATGCGGAAGACATTGCCGCGACGACCGCGGAAACCCTTGGCGAGTGCGAGAACCTTCTTGTGGCGGGCGCGAGCCGTTACACCACGTTTGACGCGAGGCATGTGTGTACTCCTTGTTCGTCTGGGTTAAATGCCGCTGCCGGGCAACATGGCGGCCATCGAAACCATGTTGGTCTCGTGAACTGCCGTTGCACCACGCAGGTGACGCTTGTTCTTGGTGGTCTTCTTGGTCAGGATGTGACGCTTGAAGGCTTGACCGCGCTTGACGGTGCCACCGGGACGAACGCGGAAACGTTTTTTCGCGCTGCTCTTGGTCTTCATTTTGGGCATGTGAATGCTCCTTTAGTTTGTGCTCGTGAGGCGCCGCGGAAATTCCACGGGCTTGTTGGCCCCGAGACACTTCTTTATCCCGCCCCTGCCTGCTCCCTTTCGGGAGCCCTCAAGGGCGAAATCCCTGCAAAAAACTCGACTCGCGTCGGCTCAAGCCGTTGCGGGCGCCGCAGCCGGCGTCGCCGCTGCGTCGGCAGCCGGCTTGGCCGCTGCGCCTGGCTTCTTGCGGCCCGGCGCGATCATCATGATCATCTGCCGGCCTTCGAGCTTCGGGAACTGCTCCACGAGGATCAGGTCGCCGAGTTCGTCGCGAATGCGCTGCAACAGCGCCAGTCCGAGTTCCTGGTGGGTGATTTCACGACCGCGGAACCGCAGCGTGATCTTGCACTTGTCACCCTCTTCAAGAAAACGCCGGATGTTGCGCATCTTGATGTTGTAGTCACCATCGTCGGTACCGGGCCGGAACTTGATTTCCTTGACCTCGATGACCTTCTGCTTCGACTTCGCCTCGGCCGCCTTCTTCTGCTCGTGGTACTTGAACTTGCCGTACTCGATCAGCCGGCAGACGGGCGGATTGGCCGCCGCGACGACTTCGACCAGGTCGACGTCTTGTTCACCGGCCAGGCGCAAGGCCTCGGCAAGACTCACTACACCCAATGGCTCGTTCTCGGGCCCGATCAGGCGGACTTCCGGGGCCATGATTTCCCGGTTCAGGCGGTGTTGGCGTTCCTCGCGGTGGCGGCGGTCGCGAAATGCAGTAGCGATGGTCAGAATCCTTCAAACAATTTGCTACAAAATCTGTAGCGAACGCCGGGGAGTCCGCGCCCACAAGCAGCCCGATCGACTGAATCGGCCTTTGAATCCATTCAAATTCAAAGCTTGTGTTGGATGTCGTGAGCGATCTTTTGGGAGAACGCCTCCACCGACATGGCACCGAGGTCAACATTGCCCCGGGCGCGCACTGCGACGGCACCTGCTTCCTTTTCCTTGTCGCCTACGACGAGGATGTAAGGAAGCTTTTGCAACGAATGCTTCCGTATTTTATACGTAATCTTCTCGTTGTGCAGGTCGAGCGAAACTCTAAGCCCTTGATTCTGCAGCGTTTTGGCAACTTCCGCGGCGTAATCGGCCTGGTTTTCGCTGATATTCAGCACCGCCACCTGCACCGGAGCGAGCCAGGCCGGCAGTGCGCCGGCATGGTGTTCGATCAGCATGCCGATGAAGCGCTCGAGGCTGCCGACGATCGCGCGGTGCAGCATCACCGGGTGGGCGCGGCCGCTGGATTCCGTGACGTACTCGGCGCCCAGGCGTTCGGCCATGTTGAAGTCGACCTGCATCGTGCCGCACTGCCAGTGGCGGCCGATCGCGTCGCGCAGCGTGTACTCGATCTTGGGGCCGTAGAACGCGCCCTCGCCCGGCGAGATGACGAACTCCACGCCCGAGCGGCGCAGCGCCTCCATCAGCGCATTCTCGGCCTTGTCCCACAGTTCGTCGGAGCCGATGCGGTTGTCGGGCCGCGTCGCGACCTTGTAGAGGATGTCCGTGAAGCCGAAATCGGCATACACCTTGAGCAGCTGCGCCGTGTAGGCCACGCATTCCTCGAGGATCTGGTCTTCCGTGCAGAACACGTGGCCGTCGTCCTGCGTGAAACCGCGCACCCGCATGATGCCGTGCAGGCCGCCCGACGGCTCATTGCGGTGGCACTGGCCGAACTCGCCGTAGCGCAGCGGCAGGTCGCGGTAGCTGCGCAGGTCCGACTTGAAGATCAGCACGTGGCCCGGGCAGTTCATCGGCTTGAGCGCGTAGTCGCGCTTTTCGGACTCCGTCGTGAACATGTTCTCGCGGTAGTTCTGCCAGTGGCCCGTCTTCTCCCACAGGCTCTTGTCGAGGATCTGCGGGCCCTTGACCTCCTGGTAGCCCGTCTCGCGGTAGATGCGGCGCATGTACTGCTCGACCTGCTGCCAGATCGACCAGCCCTTCGGGTGCCAGAACACCAGGCCCGGCGCGGCCTCGTCGATGTGGAACAGGTCGAGTTCCTTGCCGAGCCGGCGGTGGTCGCGCTTCTCGGCCTCCTCGATGCGGCGGATGTAGTCCTCGAGCTGCTTCTTGTCGGCCCAGGCCGTGCCGTAGATGCGCTGCAGCTGCTCGTTCTTGGCGTCGCCGCGCCAGTAGGCGCCGGCCAGCTTCGTGAGCTTGAAGACCTTCAGGAAGCGCGTGTTCGGCACGTGCGGGCCGCGGCACATGTCGACGTATTCCTGGTGGTAGTAGAGGCCCATCGCCTTCTCGTCGGGCATGTCCTCGACCAGGCGCAGCTTGTAGTCCTCGCCGCGTGACTTGAAGACGTCGATGACCTCGTCGCGCGGCGTCATCTTCTTGACCACGTCGTAGTCCTGCGCGATCAGCTCGCGCATGCGGGCCTCGATTGCGGCCATGTCCTCGGGCGTGAACGGGCGCTCGTAGGAGATGTCGTAGTAGAAGCCTTCGTCGATCACCGGGCCGATCACCATCTTGGCCGTCGGGTAGAGCTGCTTCACCGCGTGGCCGACCAGGTGGGCCGTCGAGTGGCGGATGATCTCCAGGCCCTCGTCGTCCTTGGGCGTGATGATCTGCAGCTTGGCGGAGTGCTCGATGACGTCGCTGGCATCGACCAGCCGGCCGTCGACCTTGCCGGCGACCGTCATCTTGGCCAGGCCGGGGCCGATGGAACGGGCCACCTCGGCCACCGAAACCGGGCCGGGAAACTCGCGCTGCGAGTTGTCGGGAAGCGTGATCTGGATCATGGAAGAAACCTCGGCGAGAAACAAAAAAGCGCGGTCAGGGGACCGCGCTTGGCTTGGTGATGCGCTGGAAGATTTCCAGCATGCGCGGCCTACCGGCCTTTTCCTTCGGGGAAAAGACCGCTCGTTGCGTGCGGTGTAGTTCGCGGTGTCATAACCAGGGTGCCTTTCTCGCTCTTGTTGGTACTGGGACTGAGCCGGCGATTCTATCCGCTGCGGCGTCAGCTCGCCGCGGCGGCGTTCTTCAGGCCCAGCACCTCGATCGGCTCGATCGACGGCGGCTTGGCGAACAGCTCCGGTGCCTTCGCCATCAGGGCCTGGGCGATCGGCCCGGACAGGTGGGCCTGGCGGCCGGCCTCGTCCTCGAAGGCATCGAAGATGCCGAAGGTGCTCGGCGACAGGCGCAGCGCGAACCAGATCGGCGTGGTCTTCTCGTCGCGCGCCATGGCCAGGCCCGCTTCGAGGAACTGCTGGACCTCGGCTTCCTTGCCCGGCTTGGCTTCGAGGCGGGCGAACAGTGCGTACTTGAGCATGCGAATCTCCTTGGGAAACGCGGCAGCGCGCGATTGCGCTGGGCAAACCCACTCTAGGCTTCCCCCGGGCATCGGACTATTGGCATTTTTGACATCTTTGCTACCGTTGTTGACATGAGAGACGCACCGGCAGCGCGGCCATCCGGCGGACGAAAAAAATCCCCGCGTGAAACGATCACGCGGGGATATGAACCAGAGACCCTCGGGTCTTAGTGGAACTGTTCTTCCTCGGTCGAACCGGTCAGCGCCTTGACGCTCGACGAGCCGCCCTGGATCACGGTGGTGACGTCGTCGAAGTAGCCGGCACCGACTTCCTGCTGGTGCGACACGAAGGTGTAGCCCTTGTCGCGCGCAGCGAACTCGGGTTCCTGCACCATGTTGACGTAGTGCTTCATGCCTTCGCCGTTGGCATAGGCGTGGGCGAACTGGAAGGTGTTGTACCAGTTGATGTGGATGCCCGCGAGCGTGATGAACTGGAACTTGTAGCCCAGCGCCGAGAGGTCTTCCTGGAACGAAGCGATCTGCTTGTCGTCGAGGTTCTTCTTCCAGTTGAACGACGGCGAGCAGTTGTACGACAGCAGCTTGCCGGGGCAGGCCGCATGCACGGCTTGCGCGAATTCGCGGGCGAAGCCGATGTCCGGCACGCCGGTCTCGCACCACACGAGGTCGGCATAGGGCGCGTAGGCGACGCCGCGGCTGATGGACTGCTCGAGGCCGTTCTTGACGCGGTAGAAGCCTTCCTGCGTGCGCTCGCCGGTCAGGAAGGGCTTGTCGTTCGCGTCATGGTCGGAGGTGATCAGGTTCGCGGCTTCGGCATCGGTGCGCGCCAGCACGATGGTCGACACGCCCATCACGTCGGCAGCGAAACGCGCGGAGATCAGCTTCTCGCAAGCCTCTTGCGTGGGCACCAGCACCTTGCCGCCCATGTGGCCGCACTTCTTCACCGCGGCGAGCTGGTCTTCGAAATGCACGCCTGCGGCGCCCGCGGCGATCATGTTCTTCATCAGCTCGAAGGCGTTGAGCACGCCGCCGAAGCCGGCTTCCGCGTCGGCCACGATCGGCAGGAAGTAGTCGATGAATTCCTTGTCGCCGGGGTTGACGCCGCGGCCCCACTGGATCTCGTCGGCGCGCTTGAAGGTATTGTTGATGCGGCGGACCATCGTCGGCACCGAGTCGTAGGCATAGAGCGACTGGTCCGGGTACATGGTTTCGGAGGTGTTGCCGTCGGCGGCGACCTGCCAGCCCGACAGGTACACGGCTTCGAGGCCGGCCTTGGCCTGCTGCATCGCCTGGCCGGCGCTGATGGCGCCGAAGGCATTCACGTAGCCCTTCTTGGCGTCGCCGTTGATCTTCTCCCACAGCTTCTCGGCACCGCGACGGGCCAGCGTGTGCTCGATCGGCAGCGAGCCGCGCAGGCGCACGACGTCAGCGGCGCTGTAGCCGCGCTTGACGCCCTTCCAGCGCGGATTGGTCGCCCAATCCTTTTCGAGGGCGGCAATCTGCTGTTCGCGGCTCAGTTGTTCTGTGAGGGTCTGGGGCATGGTCACTCCGAGGGTTGATTGAGAGGTGGCGCTGTCGCGTCGTGGGAGTTACTGTAAGTCAGGCATCGACTCTTATGTCTTATAGAAGACATATTTTTGAGCCAATGAAATCAATGACTTACGCTTGTTTTTCTCAATGCGGAATTATTTTTCTTGTATTGAGAAAAATTATTGCGGCGCAGCAGTTGTCGATTTCACAATGCGAAGCGAGTTTTTCGCGCGTGAAAACCCACCTGCCCCGGGCAGCTCAACCGCGGCGAAACCAGTCGCCGCTGGCGATCGGCGCACGACCGGCGATGCGATCGGGATGAATCTCGTAGACCAGGCAGGCAAGCTGCGCCCCGGCCACGCGCACCCGCACTTCGCGCTTGATGTATTCGCCCGTGCCGTCGGGCTTCACCTCTTCCAGCAGGTCCAGCTGCGCTTCGAGCGCCGGCGTGATCCGGTAGATCTCGCCGCGCACCCTGCCCTCGCCGCCCAGCACCGCGCCCGGATAGGCGCCGAGGTCGTACAGCGTGCCGGCGATCTCGCCATCGGCGACCCGCTCGGGCGGCGGCGCGAAGCGGGCGATGTCGTTGCTGCCGCCGGCGCGCAGGGTCCCGTAGACGAAGACATGGCGGGGCGCCGCGGAGGCGGCAGCATGGGAATCGGGCATCATCGAATCAATCCTCGGAACGGCGCCAGTCTATTGAACACCGCATCCCACGCACCCGGCCGCCTCGTGGCCTATGGCTGCCTCGCCCTGAGCATGTCGCTGGTCGGCAGCTATGTCGCCCTCTCCAAACCGCTGGTGGCCGCCTTTCCGGTGCTGCTGCTCGCCTGGCTGCGCTTCGGCATCGCGGCGCTGGCGATGCCGCACTGGCTGCGCCGCCCGGCCGGAGAACCGCCGATGACCAGGCGCACGCGCGGGCTCGTGTTCCTCGAGTCCTTCCTCGGAAACTTCCTGTTCTCGATCTGCATGCTCTTCGGCGTCAGCCTGACGAGCGCCGTGTCGGCCGGCGTCATCATGGCCTCGATCCCGGCCGTGGTCGCGATCGGCAGCAGGGTCTTCCTGCGCGAGAGCATCACGCCGCGCGTGGGCCTGGCGATCGCCTGTGCCGCCCTGGGGATCGGCCTGCTCGCGCTCGCACCCGCGCAGGCCGGCGCGCATGCCGGTGCCGCAAGCGGCTCCTCGATGCCCTGGCTGGGCAACCTGCTGGTGTTCTGCGCGGTGCTTTGCGAGGCCGCCTACGCGGTGATCGGCAAGTCGCTGACCGGCCGGCTCGGGCCCAAGCGCATCTCCTCGCTGATCAACCTCTGGGGCTTCGTGCTGTCGACGCCGTTCGGCATCTGGTTCGCGCTGCGCTTCGATTTCGGCTCGGTGTCGATCGGCATGTGGAGCCTGCTCCTGGTCTACGCGCTGGCCGCGAGCATCTGGACGGTGTGGCTCTGGATGACCGGTCTCAAGAGCGTGCCCGCCTCGCAGGCCGGCGTGTTCACCGTGATGCTGCCGGTGAGCGCCGCAGTGGTCGGCGTGCTGGTGCTCGGCGAGGGACTGACGGCTGCGCAGGTCGTCGCTTTTGCGCTCGCGCTGCTCGGTGTCGTGCTCGCCACATGGCCTTCGCGCCGCAGTTGAAGCCTCTCCCCGGGGAAAGTCTCTGCTTTCTCCCTCTGAAAAAACAACAGCTCCCAATGAAAAAGTCGCTTTTTCCCTTGGAAACGCGTTTCTTCTCCTTTAGCATCCGCAATGCCGATGGAGACACTGCTTTTCATTGGTGAAAGTGTCCAACCAAAAAAGGAAATCAACCATGGCAACTGCAAAGAAGGCTCCGGCCAAGAAAGCTCCCGCGAAGAAGGCCGCACCGGCCAAGAAGGCGGCTGCACCGGCAAAGAAGGCTGCTGCTCCCGCGAAGAAGGCTGCACCCGCCAAGAAGGCCGCTCCGGCCAAGAAGGCTGCTCCCGCGAAGAAGGCTGCCGCTCCCGCCAAGAAGCGCACTCCCAACGCTGCGTTCATGAAGGCCCTGACCCCCAGCCCGGCGCTCGCCGCCGTGGTCGGTTCGACGCCTCTGCCGCGCACCGCTGTCGTGAGCAAGCTGTGGGACTACATCAAGAAGAACAACCTTCAGGACAAGGCCAACAAGCGCAACATCAACGCCGACGCCAAGCTGAAGGAAATCTTCGGCAAGGCGCAAGTGTCGATGTTCGAACTGGCCTCGCTGATCGGCAAGCACGTCAAGTAAGCCTGCGAGCGCCTTGCGCGCTTGCCTCGAAGAAGCCGGCACCTGCCGGCTTTTTTTTGCCCCTTTTCAGCGGCCGGCGGCCTGCGCCTCGGCCGCCTTCGTGATCGCACTCAGCGTGCCGCGGGTGGTGATCACCTCGGGGTCGAGCGGGATCTCGATCAGCGTGCCGGTATCGGCCGCCAGCGCGCGCAGCAGCGCGGCTTCGAACTGCGCGGTCTCGGTCACGCGCTCGGCGGCATAGCCATAGGCCCGGGCCAGCGCGCAGAAGTCCGGGTTCTGCAGCGCGGTACCGCTCACCTTGTTCGGGTACTCGCGCTCCTGGTGCATGCGGATGGTGCCGAACATGCCGTTGTTGAGCAGCACGACGATGCTCTTGCCGCCATGCTGCGAGGCGGTGGCGAGTTCCTGCCCGTTCATCAGGAAGTCGCCGTCGCCCGCGATCGTGAAGGCGACGCGTCCGGTCGCGATGTTGGCCGCGATGCCCGCCGGCACGCCGTAGCCCATCGCGCCGCTGGTGGGCGCGAGTTGCGTCTTGTGGCCCTTGGCGAGGCCGTGGTAGCGGAAGTAGCGATGCACCCAGCTCGCGAAGTTGCCCGCGCCGTTGGTGATCGCCGCATCGGGCGGCAGGTGCTTCTGAAGCAGCCCGACCACTTCCACCATGTCGACGGCACCGCGCGGCGCTTCGGCCGGCAGGCCCGCGAGCGGCTGCGGCGCCAGGTTCGCGAGGTAGTCGGCATGGGCCGCCGCGGTCCAGGCCTCCCACGGCAGCTCGGTCGGTGCGCTCAGCACCTCGAGGCTGCGCGCGGCCGAGGCCATGCCGACGTTGATCGCCAGGTCGGCCTGGTAGACGCGGTTGAGTTCCTCGGCGCTGGCGTGCATGTGCACCAGCGTCTGCTTCGCCTTCGGCGCTTCGAGCAGCGTGTAGCCGCCGGTGGTCATCTCGCCCAGGCGCGGGCCGATCGCGAGGATCAGGTCGCTCTGCCGGACGCGCTCGGCCAGCTTCGGATTGATGGCGATGCCGACGTCGCCGGCGTAGAGCGGATGGTGGTTGTCGAAGGTGTCCTGGAAGCGGAAGGCGTTCGCCACCGGCAGCTTCCAGTTTTCGGCGAAGCGCTGCAGCGCCTGCGCCGCCTGCGGGGTCCAGCCGCCTCCGCCGGCGATCACCAGCGGGCGCTGCGATTTCAGCAGCAGCTCGCGCAAGGTGCGCAGTGCGCCGGGGTCGCTCCAGGCCGCCACGGGCTCGACCCGCTTGAGCGGCCGGGCGGAGGTCATCGTGCGCAGCATGTCCTCGGGCAGCACCAGCACCACCGGGCCGGGGCGGCCGTTCATCGCGGTGGCGAAGGCGCGCGCCACGTACTCGGGAATGCGGTCGGCGTCGTCGATGCGCTCCACCCGCTTGGCGAAGCCCTTGGTACTGGGCCCGAAGAAGCTCGCGTAGTCGACCTCCTGGAAGGCCTCGCGGTCGCGGAAGTCGCTGCCGACATCGCCGACGAACAGCACCATCGGCGTGGAATCCTGGAAGGCGTTGTGCACGCCGATCGATGCGTTGGTCGCGCCCGGCCCGCGGGTCACGAAGCACACGCCAGGCCGATTGCAGAGCTTTCCGTGCGCCTCGGCCATGAAGGCCGCCCCGCCCTCCTGGCGGTTGACGATGAAGCGGATGCGGTCGCCGTGGGCATGAAAACCATCGAGCACCGCGAGAAAACTCTCTCCCGGAACGCCGAAGGCCAATTCGACGCCTTGCTCGACCAGGCACTCGACGAGCAGATGGCCGGCCATGACACGGGTGGCGGAGGACGCGCCCATGGCGCCGGACGGGGAAGCTTGTTGAGATTGGGTCATGCTGTGCTTGTGGTCGTCGTCCGCATTATCGGCACCTGCTCCGCGCTAATTCACCGGGCGCCCTCGGGAAAACGATGTGGTTGTTATTCACTCGATCGTGAATTATCCAGCCCATGTTGAGCCGACCGCACACACCGTCGACAGAGGCCCCGGAGCCCGTCGCTTCCGTCGTGGAGATGCGCGGGCGCAACGCCGATCGCACGCAGCAGGAGATCCTGCGCGCGGCCACCGAGGAGTTCTCGACCGTCGGACTGGGCGGCGCGCGCATGGAACGGATCGCTGCGCTCGCGGGGGTGAACAAGCGCCTCATCTACTACTACTTCGAGAGCAAGGAGCTGCTCTTCCTGTCGGTGCTCGAAGACACCTACGCACGCATCCGCGCGGCCGAGAAGAAGCTGCGGCTCGAGAACCTCGACCCGGCCACCGCCGTGCGCAGGCTGGTCGAGTTCACCTGGCAGTACTACCTCGAGAACCCCGAGTTCCTGACCCTTCTCAACAGCGAGAACCTGCACAAGGCGCGCCATCTGCAGCGCTCCTCGCGCATCCAGGAGATGAACTCCCCGCTCGTCCAGCTGCTGCGCGACGTGGTCGAGCGCGGGCAGCGCGCCGAGCTGTTCCGCGAAGGTGTCGACCCGGTCCAGCTCTACATCTCGATCGCGAGTCTTTGCTACTTCTACCTTTCCAACAACGCCACGCTGTCGACGATCTTCGGTCGTGACCTGCTGGCCCCGACGGCACTGTCGGAGCGCCTTTCCCACATGACCGAAGTGATCATGGGCTACCTGCTTCGGAAGTAGCTTTGACGGCGCAATCGACGCTTCGCAATTCACCACTACGGTAATAGAACGGAGACAAGATGGATTCCTTCGACGCGGCGTACTACCGTCACCACGGCCACCTGACAGTCAACGGCGTGTTCCTCCCGCACGAGATGGACAGCGTCGTGCGCGACATCGAGCAATGGGGCGAGTCCTTCCTCGAAGCGTTGCCGGCCGAGCAGCGCGCCTGGTACGTCGACGGCGGCGTTTCCGCGCGCACGGTGCTTCGCAAGCTCGACAACCCGCATGCGCAGCGCGCGCCGGTGCAGGCGCTGGCG
Organism: Variovorax sp. M-6; assembly: GCF_052114385.1. Lineage (NCBI taxonomy): Bacteria > Pseudomonadati > Pseudomonadota > Betaproteobacteria > Burkholderiales > Comamonadaceae > Variovorax > Variovorax sp. M-6. The sequence goes on from NZ_JBFREQ010000003.1 coordinate 117,735, forward strand.
CGCGATCGCCGGCTGCTGGACCTGGTCGAGGGGTTCATCGGCCCGGGCGTCTCCGTGTACTTCAGCCAGATCTTCTTCAAGCCGCCGGAAGGCGGCGGTCCGAAGCCGGCGCATCAGGACAACTTCTACTTCGGCCCGGCCGATCCGGAAGGCGTGGTCACGGCGTGGATCGCACTGGACGACGCCACGCTCGAGAACGGCTGCCTCTACTTCGGCGACGGCACCCAGGCCGGTCCGGTCTACCCGCATTTCGCGCCCGAAGGCGAACCGTACAACCTGCAGATTCCGCCGGAGATCCTCGAGCGCCAGCCGATGTCGCCGGCGCCGGTGCGCAAGGGCGGCGTGAGCTTCCATCACGGCAACACCTTCCACTGCTCGGGACCCAATCTGAGCCACAAATGGCGACGCGCCTGCGCCCTGCACTTCGTCAGCAACGGCAACGCCTTCGAAAACCCGGCGCTGCCTTACGACCACTCGCTGAAGTTCCAGGTGTCCTGAAGCGATGAAGCACTGGATACACCCGGCCACGCGCCCCTTCTGGCTGATCCTGGTCCTGCTGGTCCTCTGGGACCTGCTGATCCGGATCTTCAAGATCCCGCCCTATCTGATTCCGCCGCCCCTGGCCGTCATCAAGCAACTCGGCACGGAGTGGCCGATGCTGCTGCGCGAGATGATGCCCACGCTCTATGCGACGCTCGGCGGCTTCGCCCTCTCGGCGCTGATCGGCGTGCCGATCGCGATGTGGATCGCCTACTCGCGTGTCGTCGAAAGCTTCGTCTATCCGCTGCTGGTCTTCTCGCAGTCGGTGCCGAAGGTCGCGATCGCGCCGCTCTTCGTGGTCTGGTTCGGCTTCGGCATCGTTCCGAAGGTCATCGCGGCGTTTCTGCTGGGATTCTTTCCCGTGGTGGTGTCGACGGTGCAGGGCTTCAAGTCGGTCGAGCCGGACGTTGTCGACCTGGCGCGCTCGATGGGAGCCAACGGCCTGAAGATCTTCCTCAAGTTCCGGCTGCCGCATGCGCTGCCCTCGATATTCAGCGGCTTGAAGGTCTCGGTCACGCTGGCGGTGGTCGGCGCGGTGGTCGGCGAGTTCGTCGGCTCGAACTCCGGGATCGGCTTCGTGCTGCAGCGCGCCACGGGCACCTTCGATCTGCCGCTCATGTTCGCGGCGCTGGTCGTGCTGTCGATGATGGGCGTGGTGCTCTTTCTCATCGTCGAACTGGTCGAGCGCTGGCTCATGCCGTGGCATGCCTCGCAGCGCCACGACCTGCAGGCCACGGCCTGAGCTTTCCCCCTCGATCCCGCAACACAAACAGGAGACAAGCATGGAACGTCGCAATCTGATTCGGGTGGCTTGCGCAGCGGCGCTGGCGGCAGGTCTGGTGACCAGCGCCATTGCGCAGCAGCGCGACAAGGTCACGCTGCTGCTCAACTGGTACGTCTACAGCGAGCACGCGCCGTTCTTCCTCGGCAAGGCCAAGGGCTTCTACGAAGCGGAAGGCATCGACCTCGACATCCAGGAAGGCCGCGGCTCGGCCGTGTCGATCCAGGCGGTGGCCGCCAACTCGGCGACCTTCGGCTACGTCGATGTGCCCACCATGATCAAGGCCGCGACCAAGGGCGCGCCGGTCAGGGCCGTCGGCGTCGCGCTGCAGGTGAGCCCCATGTCGGTCATGGGCCTCGCGGAGAAGAACATCAAGACGCCCAAGGACATCGTCGGCAAGACGGTCGCGATGACGCCCGGCGATTCGATGAGCCAGATCTGGCCGCTGTTCCTCAAGAAGACCGGCCTGCAGGAGGGCCAGTACAAGGTCGTCTCCGGCGACGCGCAGACCAAGCTCAACGCGGTCATCAATGGCCAGGCGGACTTGCTGCTCGGCTACCTGATGGATCAGAACATCAAGGTCCAGGATGCCACCAAGAAGCCGGTCGAGGTCATCCGCTTCGCCGACTACGGCGTGTCGCTGATCAGTTCCGGCATCGTCGCCCACAAGGATACGCTGGCCAACAAGGGCGACCTAGTGAAGCGCTTCATGCGCGCCACCACCCGGGCCTTCGAAGAGACCGAAAAGGCGCCCGAGGCAGCGATCGATGCCATGCTCCAGGCCAACGGCAAGGCGGGCCAGCGAGACACCCTCCTCATCGGCATCAAGCTGACCACGCCGCTCTATCACACGCCCGAGACCAAGGGCATGCGCCCGCTGCGCGCCTCGATGAAGGACGTGAACGATTCGCTGGACCTGCTCGTGCAGTACGGCGGCCTCGAAGCCGCGTCGCGCGGCAAGGCCGAGGATTGGGTGACCAACGACTTCCTGCCGCAATGAGCGCCGCGCCGGGCCGCCCCAAGCAAGCTCGCACCCCCTCGGGGGGCAGCGAGGACACGAAGTGCCAAGCGTGGGGGTTGAAATGAGCGCAGTACCCAGCAACGTCGTTCCGCTGGAACCCGCAGCGCGCGCCGCGATGACGACGGCACCCGCGCTGATCGAAGGGCGCGGCGTGAGCAAGGTCTATCGCACGCGCGATGGCGACGTCGAGACGCTCAAGCCACTCGATTTCCGGATCCGTGCCGGCGAATTCGTCTCGGTGGTCGGCCCTTCGGGCTGCGGGAAGAGCACGCTGATGAAGATGGTGGCGGGCCTGCTGCCGATCAGCGGCGGCGAGTTGTCGCTGTCGGGTAAGCCCGTGCGCGGGCCCCAGACCAACGTCGGCATCGTGTTCCAGAGCGCGCTGCTGCTGCCCTGGCGCAGCGTGATCGACAACATCCTGCTGCAAGCCGAGATTCGCAACATGCCGAAGGCAGCGGCGCGCGAGCGTGCCGAGCAGCTGATGGAGATGGCGGGTCTGCGTGGCTTCGAGAACAAGTACCCGTGGCAGCTCTCGGGCGGCATGCAGCAGCGCGTCGCGATCCTGCGTGCGCTGCTGCACGACCCGCCGGTGCTGCTGATGGACGAGCCGTTCGGCGCGCTCGACGCGATGACGCGGGAGAAGATGAACCTGGAGCTCCAGCGGATCTGGATGGCCGCCGGCAAGACAGTGCTGCTGATCACGCACAGCATTCCCGAAGCCATCTTCCTGTCCGACCGCGTGTTCGTCATGACCGAGCGGCCGGGGCGTTTCGCCGCTGTCTACGACATCGACCTGCCGCGTCCGCGCCCGCTGGACGTGATGGGAACGGAGCGCTTCGCCGCCTACGCCCGAACCCTGCGCGCGCACTTCTTCGCGCAGGGCAACCTCGACGCCCATTGAGCGCCTGACCTTGCCTGCCTTTCAATCATCGGCCTCGGCGCCGCCCGTACGCGTCCTCGCGATCGACTGCGGCGTGCGGCCCATGCAGCTGCGCCTGCCCTTCAAGTTCGGCGCCAGCACGCTCACGCGCTGCCCGCAGCTCTTCGTCAGGGCGACGGTGGATTGCGGCGCGCTCGGCACGACGCTGGGCTGGGCCGCGGAAATGATGGTGCCGCGCTGGTTCGACAAGCGCGTGGGCCCGAGCCAGTCCGACAACGTGCTCGACCTGCAGCGCGCGGTCGAGGCCGCATCGACGGCCTACATGGGCGGAGCGTCGACAACGGCATTCGGTCTTTTCGCGCGGCACTACGTCGACCTGATGGCACTGGGCGCATCGCGCGGCGCGACCGCCCTGTCGGCCGCTTACGGGCAGGCCGTGCTGGACCGCGCGGTGCTGGACGCACTCTGCCGCGCCTCGCAGCTGTCCGCCTCTGCCGCATTCCGGTGCAATCTGGTCGGCATGGATGACACGCCGCTGACGCAGGACCTGCGGGGCTGGAACTGGCGCGCATGGCTCGAGGGCCTCTCCCCCGCCTCGAATCTGCATGCGCGCCACACCGTCGGCATGCTCGATGCCCTCGAGGGCGACACCGAAGACGCCACCGGATTGCCGACCAGCCTGCCCGCCGTGGTTCGCCGCTACGGCCATCGCTTCTTCAAGATCAAGCTCGGCGGCGATCCCGAGGTCGACCTCGCGCGCCTCGATGCCGTGCTGGCGACGCTCGACGCCGTGGCGCCGGGCCACCGGTTCACCCTCGACGGCAACGAGCAGTACGCCGACGCGCATGCCCTGCGCGCGTTGTGCGAGGGCCTGCGCGCACTGCCGCGGCTGGCCGCACGGCCGCAGGCGCTGCTGTACCTGGAGCAGCCGCTGCCGCGCGATGCCAGCATGGACGCCTCGCTCATCGAACTCGATGCACCCGCGCCGCTGCTGCTCGACGAGGCGGACGGCACGCTCGACGCGTTTCCCACGGGCCGTACCCACGGCTGGCTGGGGGTATCGAGCAAGGCCTGCAAGGGCCTCTACAAGGCCGTCATCAATCGCGCGCGCTGCGATCAATGGAATCTCTCCGGCGGCGGCCTTGCCGGCCGCTGCTTCATGTCCGCGGAGGACCTGACCTGCCAGGCAGGCCTCGCGGTGCAGCAGGACCTCGCGCTGGCCTCGCTGCTGGGCCTGCGGCATTGCGAGCGCAATGGCCATCACTATGTCGATGGTTTCGGCGATGCGCCGGCAGCGGAGCAAGCCGCCTTTGCCGCCGCGCACCCCGATCTTTACGACACCAGCGCCGGTCGGCCCCGCCTCGCCATTCGCCGCGGCCTGCTGGCGATCGACTCGCTCGCCCGGCCGGGCTTCGCACACGCCGCCGATCCGGACTTCGACAGCCTCCAACCCCTCTCGCAGGCGTCCATCCTCGTGTAGGCGCCGCCAGGCACTTCAACCCCATCCACAGCGGAGAACCACCCCATGGCACAACAACGACTCGGAATCATCATGCACGGCGTCACTGGACGCATGGGCACGAACCAGCACCTGATCCGCTCCATCGTCGCGATCCGCGCCCAGGGCGGCGTGACGCTCTCGAACGGCGATACCGTCATGCCCGACCCGATCCTCATCGGCCGCAACGCCGACAAGATCGAGGCGCTGGCCAAGGCCCACGGCATCGCGCGCTGGGGCAACGACCTCGACCGCGCGCTGGAGAACAAGGACGACACCGTCTTCTTCGACGCCGGCACCACGCAGATGCGCCCGATGCTGCTGGCCAAGGCGATCCGCGCCGGCAAGCACGTCTATTGCGAGAAGCCGATCGCGACCAATCTCAACGAGGCGGTCGAGATCGCCCGCCTCGCCGAAGAGGCTGGACGAACCCAGGGCCTGAAGCACGGCGCGGTGCAGGACAAGCTCTTCCTGCCCGGCCTGCGCAAGCTCGACATGCTGCGCCGCGCCGGTTTCTTCGGCCGCATGCTGTCGGTGCGCCTCGAGTTCGGCTACTGGGTGTTCGAAGGCGACCTGCAGCCGACCCAGCGCCCCTCGTGGAACTACCGCAAGGAAGACGGCGGCGGCATGATCCTGGACATGATGTGCCACTGGCGCTACGTGCTGGACAACCTGTTCGGCGAAGTGCAGTCGGTGTCGTGCCTGGGCACCACGCACATCCCCAGGCGCTGGGACGAAGCCGGCAAGCCCTACGAGGCCACGGCCGACGACGCCGCCTACGCCACCTGCGAACTCAAGGGCCACAACGGCGAGCCGGTGATCGCGCAGATCAACATGAGCTGGGTCACGCGCGTTCGCCGCGACGACCTCGTGACCTTCCACGTCGACGGCACCGACGGCTCGGCGGTCGCGGGTCTGTCGTCGTGCCGCGCGCAATCGCGGGTGGCGACGCCGCGTCCGGTCTGGAACCCGGACGAGAAGCAGACCATCAACTTCTTCGACCAGTGGCAGGAGATCCCCGACTCGCAGGTCTACGACAACGGCTTCAAGATCCAGTGGGAGCACTTCATCCGCCATGTGGTCGAGAACGCGCCGTACAAGTGGACGCTGCCCGAGGGCGCCAAGGGCGTGCAACTGGTCGAGCGCGCCCTGGAAAGCTGGAAGGACCGGCGTTGGGTCGACGTGCCAGCGCTGACGATCTGAGGCATTCGATGGCCCTTTCCCTCACCCTCCCCGTCGCCGGCGGCGCGCTCGCGCCGTACGCGCTGCGCGGCCGCGCACCGGTCGAGCCGGCTGCGGGCATCCAGTTCAACCGCATCGCCTACTCGGCGGCGCACGTCGTGGCCGACCCGCTGGCCGCGGTCGACCCCTGGCTGCAATGCGCGGTCGACTGGGACGCCACCATCGGCTATCGCCGCCACCTGTGGTCGCTGGGCCTGGGCGTGGCCGAGGCCATGGACACGGCGCAGCGCGGCATGGGCCTCGACTGGCCGACCTCGCTCGAACTGATCCGCCGTTCGCTCGAGGCGGCGAAGGAGGTGCCGGGTGCGCGGGTCGCCTCGGGCTGCGGCACCGATCACCTGGACCTCGATGGCGTGAAGAACGTCGACGACGTGATCCGCGGCTACGAGGAGCAGATGGCCGCGATCGAGGCGCTCGACGGCAAGCTGATCGTGATGGCGAGCCGGGCGCTGGCCCGGGTCGCGAAGAGCCCCGGCGACTACGAGCGCGTGTACGACCGCATCCTGAGCCAGGCGAAGCAGCCGGTGGTGCTGCACTGGCTCGGCGACATGTTCGACCCGGCGCTGGCCGGGTACTGGGGCACGGCCGACGTCGACCGCGCGATGGACACGGCGCTCGGCATCATCGCGGCCCACCCGGACAAGGTCGACGGCATCAAGATTTCCCTGCTCGACAAGGACAAGGAGATCGCGATGCGCCGCCGGCTGCCGCCGGGCGTGCGGATGTACACCGGCGACGATTTCAACTACGCCGAGCTGATCGCGGGCGACGGCCACGGCAGCGATCCGATGCATGGCCGCAGCGATGCGCTGCTGGGCATCTTCGACGCCATCGCACCGGCCGCGAGTGCGGCGCTGGGCGAGCTCGCCCGCGGCAACGTCGAAAAGTTCCACGCGATCCTGGGCCCCACGGTGCCGCTGTCGCGCCACATCTTTGCGGCGCCGACACGCTTCTACAAGACCGGCGTGGTCTTCATGGCCTGGCTCAACGGCCACCAGCGCCACTTCACGATGGTCGGCGGCCAGCAGAGCACGCGCTCGCTGCAGCATTTCGCCGAGCTGTTCCGGCTGGCCGATGCGGCCAACCTGCTGGAGCAGCCCGAGCTCGCGGTGCGGCGGATGAAGACGCTGCTGGCGCTGCATGGCGTCGAGGATTGAGCGGGCGATGCGAGACTTTTCCCAGGACCACGACTGGCTGTCGATCAACACCGCGACGATCCGCAAGCAGCGCGGCGCCGAGGTCCCGCTCGACCGCATCATCGACCAGTGCGCCGCGCTCGGCATCCGCGCCATCAGTCCTTGGCGCGACCAGGTCGCCGGCGTCGGCCTCGACAAGATCGCGAAGCAGCTGAAGGCGCGCGGCATCGTGCTCTCGGGCTATTGCCGCGGCGGCTTCTTCCCGGCACCCGACGCGCCCGGTCTTCGGGCCGCGCTCGACGACAACCGCCGCGCCATCGATGAGGCGAAGACACTCGGGGCGCCTTGCCTGGTGCTGGTGGTCGGCGCCCTGCCCGGTGCGCTCGACGGCAAGGCCGCCTACAAGGACCTCGGCCGAGCGCGCGCCGAAGTGCGCGACGGCATCGCCGCTTCGCTGGCCTACGCGCGCCAGGTCGGCATGCCGCTGGCCATCGAGCCCCTGCATCCGATGCAGGCCGCCGACCGCGCGTGCATCAACACGCTGGAGCACGCCCTGGATCTCTGCGACGAACTCGACGCGCAACGCTCGGGCATGCTGGGTGTCGCGCTCGACGTCTATCACGTCTGGTGGGACCCGAAGCTGGAACAACAGATCGCGCGCGCCGGCAAGGAGCGTCTGCTGGCCTACCACGTCTGCGACTGGCTGACACCCACACGCGACCTGCTGTCCGACCGCGGAATGATGGGCGACGGCGTCGTCGAGCTCAAGAAGATCCGCGGCTGGGTCGAGGCGGCGGGCTTCGCAGGCTTCAGCGAGGTCGAGATCTTCTCGACGCTGGACTGGTGGCAGCGCTCCGGCGAGCAGACGCTGGAGATCTGCATCGAGCGGCACCGCAGCGCGGTCTGACCTTCCCCCTCGCGAGCCTCATTCCCGCATCGCCAACGGATTCGGCGACGGCTCGCCGACCTTCGTGAGCGTGTTGCGGTCGGTGTGATGGAAGGGTTCGGCCAGCCCCTGGATCTGCATCACGGTGTCCTGTTCGTAGGACCAGGTTCCGTCGGCATTGAACGCGACCTCGATACGCCACTCCAGCGTGGTGAAGGCATGCTCGATGAAGGGGTTGGACACGATGCCGTTCACCAGACTCCCGCGCGTGGCCGTCAGTTCGAAGCGGTCCGCGTCTGCGCTTGCCTTGCCGCTTGCCATCGCGATCTGCCCTCGGGGAATCGCCAGTGTCTGCATGACGGTACCGGTGGCGGGCTCCCACAACCAGTAGCCGACCTGGTCGTGATACATCTTGGTCAGGCCGGGCTTGTGGATGAAGGTGTGATAGCGCAGGCCATAGAGCACCTGCGGGCCGTTGGTCTGCGGATCGATCGGCTGCAGCTCGTAGTGCTCCACGTAGACCTGCGTCTTCGGGCCCTGCGCCTTGGGCTTGACATCCACGCCTTTCTCGCCGCGCCACAGGCCCGCCATCCTGCGCAGCGGGCCGAGGTTGTCGAGGGTTGCGCCATCCAGGTTGGAAGGCTCGGTGTAGATGTCGTCGGGGAACGTGGGCATGGTGGGGTCCGGGAGAGCTGTGTCGAGGTCGTTCGATGGGTCCTGGGCCGACTCCGGCCCGTCATCGAGCCCAAGTCTACGTCCCGTCACCCCACATCCAGCCGAGGCGACGGGCCAGGTCGTGCCGGGAAGTGGCCGGTGTAAAATGCGCGGTTTTCCCAGTATGGTGCAAGTGTCACGGCGCACAGGTCTCACCGGCTCGGCGCTCATTCGCTTGCTCGCTCGGCTGGCCGACACCGACGCCCCCGAATCCAAACAGTCTTTCGCGGATCGATTGAGTCATTGGCTCAGTTGGACCGACGCCATCTCGCTGTCCGCGGCGTTGGATGGCAGTCCGTCGACTCCGCCACCTGGCGCACGGGCTTCCGGAAGCGCCGAAGAAGGCGAATGCAAGCGCGTGCGAACCGCGCTGGTGAATGCCATCGCCACCCCCATGGACACGACAACCGACTTCGCGCCCTACCGTCGGCGCTACCTCGCCAGGCAACAGGCGATGGAGGCGAGCATCGGCCCCTTGCGCGGTCGTCTGCGTTCGAGGCTGGCCGCCGGATCGCCTGCCATGGCCCGGCTTGCCGCGGTCGATGCGGTCATGGAGCAGGTGCTGGGTGCGCACGAGCAGCGCCTGCTGGCCACCGTGCCCGCGCTGCTCGAGAAGCACTTCACGCGCCTGCGCCGGGCCGACCAGGCGACGCCGCCGGACGAGGCCGACGCGGAACGCCAGCCCGGAAAGTGGCTGGACGTCTTCGGCAAGGACATGCAGGGCGTGCTGCTCGCCGAACTGGATCTTCGATTTCAACCGCTCGAAGGACTGCTCGAAGCCCTTCGCTCGAGCCAACCCAAACCTCCATGACCAGATTTCTTCATCACGCCGCATTCTTCGTGGGCCTGGCCGCCGTGTGCTGGGTCGGCGTCGGCTACATCGGCACCAACCCGCTGGCACTGGCGATCACGCTGCTCATCGGCGCCTTCTACCTGATGGGCGCGCTGGAACTGCACCGCTTCCACCAGGCCACCTCCACCTTGGCCAGCGCCGTGGCGGACATGTCCAATCCCCCCGCGAGCCTGGGCCACTGGCTCGACCAGTTGCATCCTTCCCTGCAGAACGCGGTGCGCCTGCGCATCGAGGGCGAGCGCGTCGGCTTGCCCGGCCCCGCCCTGACGCCGTACCTGACCGGGCTGCTGGTGCTGCTGGGGATGCTGGGCACCTTCCTCGGCATGGTGGTCACCCTGAACGGCACCGGCACGGCACTGGACAGCGCGTCCGACCTGCAGGCCATCCGCTCCTCCCTGGCCGCCCCGGTCAAGGGCCTGGGGCTGGCGTTCGGCACCTCGCTCGCGGGCGTGGCCGCGTCCGCGATGCTGGGCCTGGTCTCCGCCTTGTGCCGGCGCGACAGGCTGCAGACCGCGCAACTGCTCGACACGCGGATCGCGACCACCCTGCGTGTGTTCTCGCTGGCCCATCAGCGCGAGGAGTCCTTCAAGCTGCTGCAGCGGCAGGGCCAGGCGATGCCCGAACTGGTCGATCGGCTGCAGACCATGATGGCGATGATGGAACGGCAGAGCCAGGCGCTGAACGAGCGCCTGATCTCCGGCCAGGACAGCTTCCACAGCAAGGCCGAGGCCGCGTATGCGGGCCTGGCCTCTTCCGTCGGCCGATCCTTGCAGGAAAGCCTGACCGAGAGTGCCCGCGCTGCGGGCGCGACGATCCGGCCGGTGGTCGAAGCCACCATGGCCGGGATCGCGCGCGAGGCGGCCTCGTTGCACGACACCGTCGAGCACAGCGTGCAGCGGCAGCTGGACGGGCTGTCGACCCGCTTCGAGGCGACCACCACCACCGTGGCGGAGCTCTGGAAGACCGCGCTCGCCGGGCACCAACGCGCGAGCGAGGCGCAATCCAAGGACCTGCGCACCACGCTCGACCACTTCGCCGAAACCTTCGAGCAACGCTCGGCATCGCTGATCGAGGGCGTCTCCGCCCGGCTGGACACCACGGTCGACAGCGTGTCGGACACCTGGCGCAGCGCCCTGGCGCAGCAGGAGCGTGTCGGCGAGAACCTGTCGAGGGACACGCAGGGCGCCTTGGCGGCGGCGGCGGCGACCTTCGAGCAGCACGCGGCTTCGCTGCTGCGCACGGTGGACCAGGCGCATGCGGACCTGCAGACGGAGATGGCGTCGCAAGACCAGCAACGGCTGGCGGCCTGGACCCAGGCGCTCGAGACGATGGCCGTGTCGCTACAGCAGGAATGGCAGCAAGCGGGCGCGCGCAGCGAGAGCCAGCAGCAGCAGATCTGCCGGACGCTGGCGGAGACCGCCACCGACATTTCCGCCCAAGCGCAAGCGCACGCGAAGAATACGATCGCCGAAATTGCCCAGCTCATGCAAGCCGCCTCGGAAGCCCCGCGCGCCGCGGCCGAAGTGATCGCCGAACTGCGCCAGAAGCTGTCCGACAGCATGGCCCGCGACAACGCGATGCTGGAGGAGCGCAGCCGCATCCTGGAAACGCTGGAGACCCTGCTCGGCGCCGTGAACCATGCCTCCACCGAACAGCGCGCCGCGATCGACGCTCTGGTCGCTGCGTCGGCGGATCTGCTGGACCGTGTGGGCGCGCGCTTCACGGAGAAGGTCGACGAGGAGTCCGGGAAGATGGCCGAGGTCGCCGCACAGATCACCGGCAGCGCCGTCGAGGTGGCGAGCCTGGGCGAAGCATTCGGCTTCGGGGTGCAGCTGTTCAGTCAATCGAACGACAAGCTGGTGACCCATCTGCAGCGCATCGAAGGCGCGCTCGGCAAGTCCATCGCACGCAGCGACGAGCAACTGGACTACTACGTGACGCAGGCCAGAGAAGTCATCGACCTGAGCATCATGTCGCAGAAGCAGATCGTCGAGGATCTGCAGCAGCTGGCGAGCAGTCGTGCGGCCGTGGGCAGCGAAGCGTGATGACCGAGGACATGGACGCCGGCCTGGAGCCGACAGTGCCGGTATGGGCCGTCTTCGGCGACCTGATGTCGGGGCTGCTGGGGGCTTTCGTGCTGATCCTGGTGTGCGTGCTCGGCATGCAATTGGAACTCGCGACCAAGCTGGAAGCCGAGGTCAAGCAGCGGCAGGTGGAAGCGCAGCGGCTGCAGGCGCTCGAGAAAGCCCTGGCCGGGCCCCTGGCGGCGGGCCGGGTGACGTTGAACAACGGGCGCATCGGCATCAGCGGCAGCGTGCTGTTTTCCGTCAACTCCGCGGAGTTGCAGCCCGACGGCCGGCAACTGTTGAAGAGCCTGACCGCACCGCTGGCCGCCTACCTGCAGGCCCGCAACGAGATCCTGATGGTGAGCGGCTTCACCGACGATCGGCAGGTGCGTGACGGCAACCGCCGGTTCGCCGACAACTGGGAGCTGTCGGCCCAGCGGGCCCTGACGGTGACCCGGACGCTGATCGAGGAAGGCGTCCCATCGGCCTCTGTCTTTGCCGCAGCGTTCGGTTCCGAACAGGCGGTGGCGTCGAATGCCGACGCCGACGGACGATCGAAGAACCGGCGAGTCGAAATGGCACCCACGCCGCGGCCCTCGAACGCAAGCATGTTGCCCCGTGAGTAGCGACGAGGCAGGCGGAACCGGCGCGGCGTCCATGGTCCGAAGCATGGACCCGGGCGCCATCATCGATGCATGGCGCAAGCGCGGCGACCATCGTTTCGATCCCGTCCGCCTTCGCTTCATCGAAGCGCTGGCCCGACGGGCGGCCGCCCACCATGGCGACGCGCGGCGCATCCTGGACGACAAGCTGGCCAGGCTGCTTGCGGCATATGGCGAGGATCTCGAAAGAGCCCGGAGCACGGACGGCGACACCACGAGAGCGCAAGGCCCCTCCCGTCGCGGGCCGCTCGCGGAGCTCGTCGACCACGTCGCCCGGCACCCGTCGTCCCACGGGGACGGCACGGCGGCACGCGACACTGTGGCCAGTCTCTCCGCCCCGGCCGAACTGAAGACGCTCAGGTACTTCAGAAGCACCTGGTCGAAGCTCAGCGCCGATCGACGGCTGACGCAGTCGCTCGCGAAGATGCCGCAAAACGCCGGCCCCCTCAACTCGCACCATCTCGTGCATCGCTCGCTCACGCTGATGCGCGACCTGTCGCCGGAATACCTCAACCGGTTCATGTCCTATGTCGACGCCTTGCTGTGGCTCGACCAGGTGAATGGCGGCAGTGCCTTGGCCGGAACGGACGCACCGCGCGCCGAGAGCCACAGGAAGGCCGCTCGCGGCAGATCCGGCTGATGCCGGGACGAGCGTCCGGGCAGGAAGTTCTCCCCTGCCGCTGTGGAGAATGTTGTGGAAAACCGTGCTGGCTTCGAGCGAAATCGTTGCCTGGCGTGGCCTGCAACAGGGTGCCTCCGAAAGCAGCACGGTCCGACTCGCGCAAGCAGTGAAGCGGCGGCGCACGGCCTCATCGCGTTCTCGCGCGTCACGGTCCCGTCTTCGCGTGTTGGCTCCGGTACTTCGCGATTTCCGATTTCAGGTCGGTGTACTGTTCGCACGGGAAAAAGCAGAGCGAATCGAGTGCCTTCAACTCCTGCTCGGCCCGCCCGAGATCGCCCATCTGCAGGTAGGCCTCGCCGAGATACTCGTGCGCGCCCCTGTGCTTCGGATTGATCCTCAGCGCCCTGTCATAGTCGCTCAGTGCGGCCTCCATGTTGCCCAGTTTGCGGTGCGCGTGGCCGAGCTCGTTCCAGGCGTCGGCGTCGCCGGGACTGCGCAGGGTGTAGACGGTCATGTGCGCCAGGACTTGCGGCCAGTCCTCCTTGCTGACAGCGGCCATTCCCGCCCTGAAGTCGGGATCTGGATTTGCCAGTTCGCCCATTCCAGGTCCGCCACCTCCACCTCCGCCTCCGCCTCCGCCTCCACCGCCACCGCCACCGCCACCGCCACCAGCGGCCAGGGCAGACAGACTGACGGCCAGCGACATGGCTGAAATGAATGCAACAACTGCGCGTTTCATGGTGATTTCTCCTTCACGGACAAAGTTTCAGCGGCTGTCGATGCGACCGTAGACACCATGAGCTCCTCCACCGGGCCCCGCGGCAAAGAACAGCGTGTTGGCAGGTTGGTTGTCGATCCCATTGCCGAACGCGATGCCGCGCAAGCCATCGATCACGATCGGATTGCCGTCCATCATGGAGAGCGTGCCCATCAGTGCGCCAGTCGCCGGGTTGAACGCGTGGATCTTCCCGTCCCCGACATTGGCGACCAGCAATGCGTTGCTGAAGGCACCGAAGTTGGCCGGCGCCATGGCCATGCCCCACGGCGCATTGAGCGCACCGCCGACCGGAACGAGCCGTTTGACGAGGTGTCCCGCGGTGTCGAAGGCGTCGACGGCGCCCAGGCCGGCGCCTGCGACCTCGTTGCGCGCCGACGTGTCCTGCCTGGCGTAACTGACATAGATCAGGCCGCCGATCGCCTGGAGCCCGAATGGCGCGTAGCCGGCCGGCAATGCCTGATCGATGAAGCCGCCCGCAACGTCGACCTTCGTGAAATTCGCGTCGAACACGTCGACGTTCGCGTGGCGAAAATCAGCCGCGTACAGCAGGTCCGACGTGCCTGTGCTGGCGAGCGCCAGGCCCTTGTAGACCGTACCCGCGCTGCCGCCATCGAAGACCATGACGGCATGGGTCATGTCCACCGTGGGCGACCAGCCCGACAAGGTGCCTGCTTCGCCAGCGAAGATGAAGGCACTGGCACCGGACATGCCGTTCAGCGTGACCATGAAGTCCTGGTGGCCATTGAATACGATGCCCGTCGGCGCGGCGCTGCCGGCGGCGCCGGGCGGAATCGCCACGACCAGCGATTGCGGCGTGCCGTTGCCGTCGTAGAGCGTCGAGGTCGAGGTCCCGTTGCTCGTCACCCAGGCGAATCCCGTCGGGTTGAAGGCCACGCCCCGTCCCTTGACCAGATGCGGATCCGTGCTGGCGGTGCCGTACGGATTGTTCACGCCGGAGAGGTCGGAAACGAGGTTGGTTGCGACGTAGCTCATGCCGGTGGCGGGGCTCATACCGGCGCCCATACCGGCGCCCGTACCGGTGCCGGTGCTGACGCCCATCGGAGATGCGCCGACGGAGCTTCCTCCACCGCCGCAGGCGGCCAACACCAACGCACTCGCACAAGCGAGCCCGTACAACTTCAAGCGATAGGCACTCATTTGCGACTCCTTTCGAGCTGGGTACGGTGTATTCCGCGCCGAGACCAAAAGGTTCATTCGCCGGCGATTCAGAAGGCCAGCGACGCGCTGAGCACCAGCGCGCCATTGGCCGCGCGCCCATAGGCGGTCGGATAGACCGCACTGCGACCGCCGGCGACCCAGTCGAGTCGCACTTCCCATGCGTCGCGCGCGACGGCCAGCCCCAGGCTCCCATCGAGGGTCAGGCGCCCGCCTTCTGCGGAAGCCCCGCCGACCCGCATCAGGGCGCCCAAGTGGGCGGTCGCGCGCGTCAGTGGCGAGAGCGGCAGCCCGGCGTTGAACTCGCCATAGGCAGTGCGTGCGCCGCTGCCGAAATAGTCGGGCGCGTAGAGCAGCCGCATGTTCCACCGTTCGCCACTCAGGCCCGCGAACCCCTCTGCATAGTCGTACCGCGAGTCGGCGCCGTAATGAACGGCGGTGGCACCCGCTTCCCAGCCGAGGCGATCCGAAAGCCGGCCCGCATACCCGGCGTAGCCGAGCACCTGCAGCTGTCGCCGGAGTTCTGGCCCCAGCGTCACGCCCGTGAGCGATGCGCCGCCGAACCAGCCGTTCGGATCGTCGTGCGCGACGCTCAGACTCAGCGTCGGCCGCTCGTCGCTGAGGGAAACGCCGCGGTAGCGATAGTCAGAAAAGAACGCAACGTTGCCGCCGGTTTGTGCGAAGGCGACGCCGCAGGCAAGGCATAGCGAGGTGCAGAGCGCGGCATGCAGACCGGCGGTCGGCATGTCACTGACGAACGTTGAGGGGTGTCGTGGAGCGCGTCACGGTGCGGACGCAGGCACCAGAGCCTGCGACGCGTGTCAGTGTGGCACAAGCGTCGATTCCTCCGCCGGGAAAATACACGACGCTGGCCATGGAGGGCGGCACCGCGTGCGCCGGTGACCGCTCGCGCATCAAGGCGAACAGCCCCGCCACATGGGCTGCGGCAAAGGACGAGCCCGATACGAGGTCCCAGCGGGCGCCGGGCAGCGTGGTCGGCACATCTCGCCCCGGCGCGACCAGGGCTCCCAGGAAGTCCGGACCGCCGGTGTCGTCGGCGACGGCCACGACGCCGGCGTGCGAGGCCGGAAATCCGCCGTCCGGCAGGCTTCGGTCGACGGCGCCGACGACGCTGATGCGGCGCGTCAGGGCCACGTCCAGCAGCCTGTCCAGCAAGCGATCGGGCGGGCCGCTGAGGCTCAGGTTGATGATGTCCGCCTGATGCGAAATGGCGAAGTGCAGTGCCATGGCAAGGCTCAGGCTCGTGCACAGGGTCGCTTGGCTGTTCTCTTGCCAGCAGGCGCGCAGCGCCAGCAGGCGGGCGTTCGGTGCCACACCCACGATGCCGACGCCGTTGTCGGCGCGCGCGGCGATGATGCCGGCGACCGCGGTACCGTGATGCTCCGGAAGGTCGGGACGGCCGACGACAAAGTTCTGCTTCAACGCCACCTGACCGACAAGGTCAGGGTGGTCCTCGTCGACTCCGCTGTCGACGACGGCGACGCGCACGTCTCGGCCGGTGGAGGTCTCGTGCAGATCCGACAGGTGCCAGGCCTGCGCCGCCGGCTGCAGCGCGTACAGCGGGTCGTCGTGGCCGCGCGCCCGGTAGACGTTCATGGTCTGGGCCCAGGCGACGCGCGGGTCGCGCGACAACGCCTGCGCCACTTGTTCGGGCAGTTGGTCATCAGGCACTGTCAACACGAAGCAGTCCACACCCAGCAGCGGCATCGCCCAGTCGTTGACCAGCGTCAACCCGTGTTCGCGTGCCAGCGCAGCAGCCACGCGGCGCCGCGCGCCATGGGCGGGGCCGTCGCCATAGCCGCCCGAATAGGCGCTTTCGGGTCGAAAGTGTTCCGGCGGAAGACGCAACAACAGCAGCACCTGTTGGCCGGCGGCAGTCGATGCCGCCGCCTGATCGGCCGGCTCGGCGAAGGCGAGCGGCTGGACCGCGGCGAGAGCAAGCAGCCACGCGACCAGAAGGAACTTCATGGCACGACCCGGCCGTCGAGCGGTTCGACGAGCAACACCGCGCTTTCCTTGCGCAGCCGCGTCACCGCCGCCGTTTCGAAGCCGRCCGGCACGGCCAGCAGATAGGCATCGGTGACGGTCGGTCCGTAGACCAGCCGGGCCTCGCTGTCGCGCAGCACACGCCGCATTTCCTGTTCGGTGGCCTCGGGCCGGAACCTCACGATCAGGTTGCCGCTGTCGCCAGGTGTGGCCGCGGAGCCGCCGAGCGCCCGGAAGCGCTGTTCGGGAGCCAGCGGCAGGAGCAGCAAGCCGCTCAGCGCCGCGACCACGGCGAACTGCGCCGCCAATGCCCAGCGAGTCCACGCCGGGCCTTCGCGCCAGCGATCCTTCAGCCGCGCCAGGAACCCGACGCGGCGCCGCTGCACAGCGGCGCCGGCGATGCGCTCGCGCAACAGCGCGAACTCCTGGTCGACATCACCCCCCGGGGCGTCGATGTCCGCATAGGTGGCCTGGAACCTTCGTTCCCAAGCCAACTCGGCCTGGCAGCGCGGGCACTCGGCGATGTGGGCTTCGACACGGAGGCGATCTTCCGCACCGAGGCTCGCGCCGACATACCACGGCAGCAGCGCCTGCACCTTCTGATGCAAGTCGGTGCCGAGGTGTACCACCCGCCCGCTCACAGCCAGTCCTCCAGCCGGCCGGACAGCAATGTCTTCAGCCTGCGCCGTGCGTGGAACATGCGCGTCTTCACGGTGTCGACCGGACAGCCGATGATCTCGCCGATCTCGCGGCAGCCGATGCCGTGGAAATAGGTGAGATGGACCACCGCACGCTGCTCGAGCGAGAGGCAGTCCAGGGCTTGTGCCAGCACCGCGCGCGTTTGCGACTGCGCGGCATGGTACTCAGGACCGGCCTCCAGGGGCGCAGGATGATCGATGTCGCGCTCGTCCTGCACGGGCTCGTCCAGGCGGCTCAGTGCCTGGATGGCCTTGCGGTAGGCGATCGCGAAGATCCAGGTAGAGACCTTGCAGTGGCCGTTGTAGGTTCCGGCCCGGTTCCAGACGACCAGCATCGTGTCGTTGAGCAGTTCTCCGACGAGACCGGGCCGCCTGGTCACGCGGCCCAGGAAACGCGTGAGACGCGGATGGTAGACGCGGTACAGCTGCTCGAACGCTTTCGACTCGCCGTCCGCGGTTCGGCCGACCAGACGCGCCTCGGCGCGTTCGGCCAACGGCGACCCCTCGTCCTGAGTCCGAACGGCGTCGCGGGGCATGCTCGGCATGGAAGGCTCGTGATGTGAGGCGTTCAGAGACTCTACTCCCTTGCGCTCGAGCTGGGCCACGGCAGGGTCAGCGGTCGTCACCGTCGCGGCCCTCGGACGCGGGCACCGCCGGCCGCACCGCCTTTTGGCTCCCGCTCAACACCCAGGCTCTCTGGCTCGGGGCAAAGCGCGGCGCCAGCAGCCCGTCATTGATCTCGCGCGTGACCGCGAAGCGGTTGAAGGAGGTCGGCGGAAGGAACAGCCGCGCGTTGTCCGCGAAGCCATCGGAGGCCGTGTCGACGTCGCCTTCCACGGCCGAAATGACGCCGTCGCCATTGGCGTCGACCCGCTTGACCTCGATCGCATAGGCGTCATACAGGCGCTGCGGGAACGGCACGCCAGGCTCGAAGGACTTGACCCGTTCGTAGATGTCCAGATAGATCTCGTGCGCCAGGCCGCTCGGAATGAACCGCATCCGGTACTCGCGTTGTGCATCGGCTTCGCCGTCGAACTTGTCGGCGTCGCGGGGGCCGCTGCCCGTCAGCGCGCCGAGGGTGTTGGGATTGTCGCCATAGGTCACGGGGTTGTTCTTCACGCCAGCGGGGCCTGATCCCGGCACGATGGACGACAGTGCACCGAGCTGGCCCGCCTCGAAGCTGCCCGGCAGGCCGCCAGTGAAGGGCAACTCATAGGTCGGATGGACCCAGTTCGTCGTGTAGTTGAATTCCCAGTAGGAATGGCAGTCGCTTTGCTGCAGGCAGTTGTACGCCCCCATGCTCAACTGGATCGGCACGACGTTGGTCTGCCGGCTCGGAAACTGGTCGTCGGCGCCAGGAAGATGCACATCGCGCCCGTCCATCGTGAAGAACTGGCCCGGCACGTTGTGGCCATTGCCCATCGCCTTCAGCGCGGCGGCGTCCTCCGGCGTGATCGTGCCGAACGCCGGCTTGGCGGAGCCCGACGGCGAAGCCACGGGCGCGACGCGCAGATCGTGGATCATCCAGCCTTCGTACCAGCCGCTTTCGTTGTTGATGACGAACAGACCCGAGAGGTCGGTGAAGATGTCGATGAACGCGCGGATGTCGGTCGGGTCGGTCGGCAGTTCCGGCTTGGGCTCCACCACCAGCCGCACGGCACCGATCGTGGGCAGCCCGCAGTCGAATCCGGTGGCGGTCAGTTGCACCTGGTCGTTCACACCCGGGAACCGCTTAGTGAACGGATTCGGCTCGAAGCCTGTCGCGTCGAGCACGTAGTACTGAAACAGCTGGCTCGGCTGATCGGCTTCAGCGTACGCCTGGATGGGCAGCGCCGAATGCGGGCGCTCGGCCAGTGCCTCCAGACGATCCTTCAATGGATCCGGCAGATGCCGCACGTCCCCGCGCTGCTCGACGATCTCGCCGTCGGCCCTGGCATGCGGGTTCGGATGGCACGGCGGCGGTGGCTGGTTCGACCCTGCGGCAGCCTCGACGCTTCCCCAACCGACGCCGCAGGCGACGGCAAGGCAGGCGCCGGCAACGCGACTGAGGTGAAACCGACGGGCGATCGACAACCGTGGGATGTTCATGGTGACCTCCAAGCGGGTTGAAACACGGACCCGGACGGCGCTTGCCGACCGGACCCGTTCATTCCCGACAACGGACGATCGGTTCAATACCCATGGAGGCAGCTCGGCAAAAGCGGGGCATGCGTTGGCGCGTCGGTCGCGACGGAACCCTCAATGGGCATCCATGGCGCGCCGCAGGATGTACCCGAACACGGCAACGCCGGCGAGCGCCGCGATGACCGTGAGGCTCAAGTCCGGGGCCTCGGATTTCGAGGATCGCGTCGCGGCGGCGGCCTGCGAGCCACTGGACTCGGGCACCTCCGCGAAGGGGGTGTAGATCGCCCCGCCGGGGCCGACCGCAGCGTCGGTCTTCGCGCTGCTCGAGCCACCGTCGGACAGCGCGGTGCTGTCGACAGGTGGGCGCGAAGCGCCACGGTGGGACGGGCCTCCGCCGATGGCTTCGGTGCGGGCATGCGCAGGCATCATCGTGGCAAGTACGACGAGAACCGCTCCGACGAATGCTCCTGGGGTCATGCCATGCCTCGTTTTTCCGATCGGTTCATTCCCGGAAACGCAAGATCGGTTCAATGCCCATGGCCCGACGCGATACAAGTAGCGACCCGAAGAAGTCGCCCAGGCTGTCGAGCCGCACTTCGGCGCCTGAAGCGCATTATTCGACGAACAGCAGCGCAGGGGCTTCGATCGTTGCGCGCATCGCCTGCACGAACCGGGCGGCGTCCATGCCGTCGACCACCCGGTGGTCGAACGATGACGACAGGTTCATCATCCGCCGCGACACGACGGCACCGCCGCGCAGCACCGGGCGTTCGACGATCCGGTTGACCGCGACGATGGCGACCTCGGGGCGGTTGATCACCGGCGTCGACACGATGCCGCCGAGCGCGCCGAGGCTGCTGATCGTGATCGTCGAGCCGCTCAGTTCCGCGCGCGTCGCGCGGCCCGCCCGCGCGGCTTCGGCCAGGCGCGCCAACTCGGCGGCCATGGCCCACAGGTCGCGTGCCTCGGCATGCCGAACGACCGGCACGACCAGGCCGTGCCGGGTCTGCGTGGCGATGCCGATGTGCACCGCGCCGTGACGCGTGACGACGCCCGCTTCGTCGTCGAAGAGGGCGTTGACCTGCGGGAACTCGCGCACCGCCAGCACCATCGCACGCATGAGCAGGGGCAGCAAGGTCAGGTGCCCCCGCTCGGCGCTCCATTTCGTGTTGAGCGCCGCGCGCAGGGCCTCGACCTCGGTGACGTCGACTTCCTCGACGTAGCTGAAATGCGGAATGCGACGTTTAGATTCCTGCATCTGCAACGCGATGCGGCGGCGCAGGCCGATGACGGGCACCGCCTGCTGGTCGTTGCGTTCGGCGCTCCCCGTTCCGGGCGCACGGTCCGGCGGCCGCGTGCCATGCGCGGCGACATGCGCGTCGAGGTCGGCATGCACGATGCGGCCAGCCGTGCCGCTGGCCACAACGCCGCCGAGGTCGACGCCGAGTTCCCATGCGCGCCTGCGCACCGCCGGCGAGGCGATCGGACGGTCCGCCGCGGGCCTCGCGGGCCCCGCATACGGCGGCGGCGTTGCGGCAAGCTTCGCTGCCGGCGAAGGTGGCGGGGCGGCCCGCGCAGGCGCAGCCACGGGCGCCTCGGCGTCGCCGGCCCGCTCGATGCGAATCAGCTCGGCGCCGACCGCCAGTGTCTGTCCGACCTCTCCGCCCAGCGCAAGCACGCGGCCCGCGACCGGCGACGGAATCTCGACGATGGCCTTGTCGGTCATCACGTCGGCCAGACCCTGGTCTTCGACCACCGCGTCACCCGGCCGTACGTGCCAGGCCACGAGCTCGACCTCCGCGGTGCCTTCGCCCACGTCGGGCACCTTGATCACATGGATGCTGCCGGCCACGTCATGCCTCCATCGCGCGCCTGAACGCCGCAGCCACGCGCGCCGGGCCAGGGAAATAGGCCCATTCCAGCGCGTGCGGGTACGGCGTGTCCCAGCCGGCCACGCGTTCGACGGGCGCCTCCAGGTGATAGAAGCAGTGCTCCTGCACCAGCGCCACGAGTTCCGCGCCGAAGCCGCTGGTGCGCGTGGCTTCGTGGGCAACGACACAACGGCCGGTCTTCCTGACCGAGGCGACGATCGCCTCCAGGTCCAGTGGCCAGAGGCTGCGCAGATCGATGATCTCGGCATCCACGCCGCTCTCGGCCGCGGCCGCCTCCGAGACGAACACCATCGTGCCGTAGGTCAGCACGGTCAGGTCGGCGCCCCTGCGGAACACCGCGGCCGTTTCGAGCGGCACCGTGTAGTGCCCTTCGGGCACCTCGCCCAATGCGTGCTGCGACCAGGGCACCACCGGCCGGTCGTGGTGGCCATCGAACGGTCCGTTGTACAGCCGCTTGGGCTCGAGAAAGATCACCGGGTCGTCGTTCTCGATCGAGGCGATCAGCAGGCCCTTGGCGTCGTAGGGATTGCTGGGCATCACGGTGCGCAGGCCGCAGACATGCGTGAACAGCGCCTCCGGACTCTGGCTGTGCGTCTGCCCGCCGTAGATGCCGCCGCCGCAGGGCATGCGGATCGTGATCGGCGCGCTGAAGTCGCCGGCCGAGCGATAGCGCAGCCGCGCGGCCTCCGAGACGATCTGGTCCGAGGCCGGGTAGAAGTAGTCGGCGAACTGCACCTCGACCACCGGGCGCAGTCCGTAGGCCGCCATGCCGATCGCCGAGCCGACGATGCCGCCCTCGGAGATCGGGGCATCGAAGACGCGCGAGCGGCCGTGCTTCGCCTGCAGTCCTTCGGTACAGCGGAACACGCCGCCGAAGTAGCCGACATCCTGACCGTAGACCACGACGTTCGGGTCGCGCTCGAGCATCACGTCCATCGCCGAGCGCAGGGCCTGGACCATCGTCATGCGGGCCATGTCAGCGCCCGCCCACTGAACGCCCCCTCGGGGGGCAGCAATGCACGAAGTGATGAGCGTGGAGGCAGACCATGTCAGCCACGCGCCTGCCGCAACTGCGCTTGCAGGTGCGCCGGCATGTCCTTGTAGACGTCCTCGAACATCGACTCGAGCGGCGGGACATGGCCGTCGATCAGCGTCCCGCCGTAGCGCTCGGCCTCCTTCAGCGCAGCGGACACCTCGGCCTCGAGTTGCTCTTGCGTGCGCTCATGCTCTTCGTCGGACCAGGCGCCCAGGCCCACCAGATGCTGCTTCAGCCGGGCGATCGGGTCGCCGAGCGGGAAATGCTGCCAGTCGTCGGCAGGCCGATAGCGCGACGGGTCGTCCGACGTCGAGTGCGCGCCGGCGCGGTAGGTGACCCATTCGATCAGCGTGGGCCCGAGATTGCTGCGCGCCCGCTCGGCCGCCCAGCGCGACGCCGCGAGCACCGCGAGAAAGTCATTGCCGTCGACGCGCAGCGACGCGATGCCGCAGCCGACGCCGCGCGCCGCGAAAGTGGTTGCCTCGCCACCGGCGATGGCCTGGAAGGTCGAGATCGCCCACTGGTTGTTGACGACGTTGAGGATCACGGGCGCGCGGTAGACATGCGCGAAGGTCAGCGCCGTGTGGAAGTCGGATTCGGCCGTGGCGCCGTCGCCGATCCACGCCGACGCGATCTTCGTGTCGCCCTTGATCGCCGAAGCCATGCCCCATCCGACCGCCTGGATGAACTGCGTCGCCAGGTTGCCGCTGATCGAGAAGAAGCCGGCGCGCCTGTACGAATACATCACCGGCAACTGGCGTCCCTTCATCGGATCGCGCGCGTTGCTCATCAACTGGCAGATCAGCTCCACCAATGGAATGTCGTCGCGCGCCAGCAGCAGGCCCTGCTGACGGTAGGTCGGAAATGACATGTCGCCCGGCTCGATGGCGAACGCATGGGCGGTCCCTATGGCCTCCTCGCCCAGGCACTGGATGTAGAACGAGATCTTCTTCTGCCGCTGCGCAATCAGCATCCTGGCGTCGAAGGCTCGCGTCTTCATCATCGCGCGCAGGCCGCGCTTGAACAGCGGCACATCGGGCTGCGGCGCCCACGGGCCGACAGCGCGGCCGTCCTCGCCGAGCACGCGCACAAGCGTGAATGCCAGGTCGGCAGTGTCGACCGGCGAGGCGTCGAGGGCCGGCTTGCGCACGGCGCCGGCAGGCGACAGGTGCAGGTAGGAGAAGTCGGTCTCGTGACCCGGACGCCCGGTCGGCTCGGGCACGTACAAGCGCAGAGGTTGCGGCGAGTTCATCCTCGTTCTCTCGGCGCGAGCCTGTCACGCCACCCGCACAGTATGCGCTGCAAAGCGCAGCGAAGGAATACGCTTCGCCGCACCTGCGCAGGTCGGACGCGCCCACCCATCGCGGCCACGCTGCAAGCGTCGACAGGTGCGATCAGGCCCGTCATCGAGGCCTGCGGACGGCCCCCCTCAGAGCCGGCGCGCCTGCACCGGCTGACGCGACCAGTAGACACCGTCGAGGCGATCGAGCCGCACCTCGCCGCCGGTCGACGGCGCGTGCACGAATCGCCCCTCTCCGACGTAGATGCCCGCGTGCGACGGCGTGGAAGCGCCGAAGAGCACCAGGTCGCCGGAGCGGATCTCGGACACCGGCACCGGGCGGCCGAAGGCGCCCATCCGCGCCACGGTGCGCGGCGTCGCCTGGCCTGCGCTCTTTCGATACACGTAGCCGATGAGCCCGCTGCAATCGAAGCCGCCTTCCGGCGTGTTGCCGCCGTAGCGGTAGGGTGTGCCGACCAGGCCGAGCGCATGGATCGCGGCGTCGTTCGATTGTTCAGCCGTCAGCGCCGCGGCGCCGACGGCGGGCCCCGGCGCCGGTGGGCTCGCGCAGCCCAGCGCCAGGAGGCAGGCCGCGATCGGCAACAGGCGCAGCAGATGGATGCGGGAACGTGCTGTTGGAACGGGGGCGTCGGACATCATGAATCGGTCGTGCTGAATGGCTGGTCGTATGGGGCGTACTGTATTCAAGATTGCCAGGCCTCGATCCGGGCGAACGTCCGCTTCGAGCGGATATGACGTCTTCGCACACACGCTACTCCGGGGTGTAGAGTTGAACGAGTTCGAAAGTCGATCGTGAAAACCTTGTTTCTGGTGCGCCATGCCAAATCGAGTCGGGACGATCCGTCCTTGCCCGACCGCGAGCGACCGTTGGACGATCGCGGCCACCAGGACGCGCCCGCCATGGGCAAGCGCCTCGGCAAGCGCGGAGTGAAGCCCGAGCTGATCGTGTCGAGCCCGGCACTGCGCGCGCTGACGACGGCGCAACTCATCGCCGCGGAGATCGGCTACCCACGCGAGGCCATCTTCGTCGACGAACGGCTCTACGCCAGCAGCCCGGACGGCCTGCTCGCCGTCATCTGCGCACTCGACGACACGCTGGAGCACGTGATGCTCTTCGGCCACAACCCCGAGTTCACCGACCTCGCGCACCGGCTGTCGAACGAGATCGTCGACATGCCCACGTGCGCTGTCGCCGAGTTCCGCTTCGACGCGAAGGCGTGGGCCGATGTCCGGGAGATCACCCCGGCGAAAGTGAAGCTGGACGCGCCGAAGAAGTAGCGCCCGGCGACATCCCGCAGCTGTGCTGCAATCCGCTGCATGCCTGAGACGACCCTCGATGCCTTGCGCCGCTACGCGGTGGCGCGGACCCTTTTCACGCCGACGACGCTGCCGCGCGCGATCCAGCGCCTGGGCTTCGTGCAGGCCGATCCGATCCGCGCGCCGGCGCGCGCGCAGGACCTCACGCTGCGCCATCGCGTCAAGGACTACCGCGTCGGCGATCTGGAGAATCGCTACACGCGGCTCGCGGTCGAGGAAGACTGCCTCGTCAACTACGGATTCCTGCCGCGCGAGCACCTGGCGCTGATGCACCCGCGCGAGGCCGGGCGCGCATGGGATGCCGAGACCCGGCGCAAGGCGGCCGATGTGCTGGCTTTCGTGCGCGAGCGCGGGCCGGTGCATCCGCGCGAGGTCGAGCAGCATTTCGCGCATGGCCGCATGAAGAACTACTGGGGCGGTTCGAGCAACGCCAGCACGCACCTGCTCGACGGCATGCACTACCGCGGCATGCTGCGCGTGAAGCGGCGCGACAGCGGCACGCGCGTCTACGAGGCGGTGACGCACCCGCCCGCCGACGACAGCCCCGCCGGCCGGGCGCAGCGCGCCGCCGCGCTGATCGATCTGGTGGTGCGCAAGTACGCGCCCCTGCCGGCCGCGAGCCTGACCTACCTCGTGCGCCTGCTCGGCTACGGCGCCCCGCATCTCTCGGTCCAGGTGCAAGCGGCGCTGCGCCTGGCGCGCGAACAGCTCGCCAGTTGCCGCATCGATGGCACGACCTGGTACTGGCCGGCGGACGACAACCCGG
This sequence comes from Variovorax sp. M-6, assembly GCF_052114385.1. Taxonomy (NCBI): domain Bacteria; kingdom Pseudomonadati; phylum Pseudomonadota; class Betaproteobacteria; order Burkholderiales; family Comamonadaceae; genus Variovorax; species Variovorax sp. M-6. Next base: position 143,730 of record NZ_JBFREQ010000003.1, read on the forward strand.
CCTCGCGACGTCACGCGCCCGACGAGCAGCTTCGCCTGCTCGCCCCCTTCGACCCGGTGGTGTGGGACCGCCGCCGTTTCGAACTGCTGTGGGGCTGGGCGTACAAGTTCGAGGCCTACACGCCGGCGTCGAAGCGAAAGTTCGGCTACTACGCCCTGCCCATGCTGTGGCACGAGCGCGTGATCGGATGGGCCAATGTCTCGGCGCGCGACGGCCGGCTGCAGCCCGCTTTCGGCTATGCCGGCACCCCGCCGACGGGCGCCGCGTTTCGCGCCGCGCTCGACGAGGAGATGCAGCGCATGGCGCAATTCCTGGCCGCTCGCTGAGGCGCCGACGCGCCAGCCCCGGCCGGTCCGGGGTCTTGGCCCCTGGGCGACAGCGCGGCCGGCCGGACTTGCCTAGAATCCGTGCTGCTTCGGCGCGAGCCGGAGCAGCGTTCTCAGGGCGGGGTGAGATTCCCCACCGGCGGTGATGGCGGCGCAAGCTGCACGAGCCCGCGAGCGCCCGAGGCTCTGCTTGAGTCTCGGGGTCAGCAGACCTGGTGAGATCCCGGGGCCGACGGTCACAGTCCGGATGAAAGAGAGCGCGATCCCGTGGTCGGGCCGGCGCGTTCTCGTGCCGGCCGGGCGTCGGGTTCGTGCGCCCTGATTCAGGAAATCCTTGCAAAGGCAAACCATGAGTCAGATCAACGACCTTCCCCTCTCCGCCATCCCTGCCTCGGACGCCCCGCGCGGCCAGCGCATCGCCTTCGTTCAGGCGCAGTGGCACTCGGACATCGTCCACCAGGCGCGCGACGCCTTCCTGGCCGAAATGAAGCGCCAGGGCGTGCCGCTCGACACCATCGACGTGTTCGACGTGCCGGGCGCCTTCGAGATCCCGCTGCACGTCAAGCGGCTCGCGACCTCGGGCCGCTATGCCGCCATCGTCGGCTGCGCCCTGGTGGTCGACGGCGGCATCTACCGCCACGACTTCGTCGCCACCACAGTGGTCAACTCGCTGATGACGGTGCAGCTGGAGACCAACGTGCCGGTGCTGTCGGCGGTGCTCACACCGCATCACTTCCACGAGCACGTGGAACACCGCAGGTACTTCCACCAGCACTTCGCGGTGAAGGGCACCGAGGTGGCCGAAGCCTGCGTCAGGACCATCGAGGGCCTGCGCCGCGTCGATGCGCTGATCTCGGCCTGATCACGGTCCTCGCAGGCGGAAGGCGCCGAGGCGTGAAAATAGGCGGATGCAAACCAGCCAAGTCACCCTCTTCCACAACCCGGGCTGCGGCACCTCGCGCAATACGCTGGCGCTGATCCGTGAACACGGTCTCGAGCCCGAGGTGATCGAATACCTGAAGACGCCGCCCACCCGCGAGCGGCTGCGCGAGCTGGCCGCCGCGATGGGCGTTCCGGTGCGCGATCTGCTGCGCCAGCGCGGCACGCCTTACGACGAGCTCGGCCTCGGCGACACCCGGTGGACCGACGACCAGCTGCTCGACTTCATCGTCGCGCACCCGATCCTCCTGAACCGTCCGATCGTGGTCACGCCGCTGGGCACGCGCCTGTGCCGGCCGGCGGAACAGGTACTCGAAATTCTTCCGAAGCGCTGAGCGCGACGCTCAGCTCGCTTGCTGCAGGAGTGCCGGCAGCGACGACGCCAGCAGCGCCACCCCCGAGGCCGTCAGCAGCCCCAGCACCAGGTTGCGGAACGCCGCCTCGCTGATGCCGATGTAGAGCCGGGCGCCGAGCAGGACCGGAACCAGCACCGCGAGCGCCACGATCCCGAGCAGCGGCAGCATCTCGGCCCCGACATTGCCGGCGCCGAGATGGAACGCGAACGACACGGCGAGCATCGCGAGATTGAAGTTCTGGACCACCGCGCGGCTCGCGTCCTTCGGCATGCCGCGCACGCTGCACCAGAGCGTCGGGATGGCCCCGGCGAAGCCCGCGACGCCGCTGCAGATGCCTCCCAGCAACCCCGAAACGCCGTCGGCCGCGCGCCCACCCGCCCGGACCTTCGGCAGGCTCCGCGCCATCAGCATGTCCGGGCACCAGATCACCAGCAGGCCGCCCACGCAGGCCTTGAACAGCGGCACGTCGAGCCGGGGCAGCAGCCAGACGCCGAGCGGCACGCCGGCCAGCCCACCGACCAGGAAGGGCCACAAGGTCGGCCAGTCGAAGCCGCGGCGCACCGTGACAGCCGCGATCAACTGCCCGGTGAGGGCGCCGAACACCGCCAGCATGGCGGCAAGCATCGGCTCCACCGTCCAGGCCCAGAAGGACATCGCGACCAGCCCGAAGGCGAAGCCCGAGAGCCCCTGCACGAAGCCGGCGACCACCGCGCCGAGCGCGACGACCAGGTAGAGCGAGGCAGGCAAGAAGCGTCAGGCCGAAGCGGGCAACAGGGCTTCGCGGCGGACGCGTCGGACGTTGAAGGCGCTGGCGATCAACACGCCCTGCACCACCGCCAGGCCCACGATCACGCTGACGTACTGGCCGTGGTCCATCAGCCGGCCGAAGATCAGCGGCGCGACCGCCTGCCCGATATCCAGCCCGGCATACACGACGCCGTAGACGCGGCCGGTGGCATTGGCGGGCGTCGAGCGCTTGACCAGCAGGTCGCGCGACGGTCCGGCGATGCCCGAGGCGAAGCCCATCGCTCCGAACATCACCGGCACCAGCGCTGGCGCCAGGTCGGCGAATGCCAGCACCAGCGCCAGCCCCGCGGCCATGCCGAAGCTGGCGCCGACGATGCGCTCGCAGCGCGACGGATCGGAGGCCAGGAAGCCGCCCACCACCATGCCGGCCGCGCTGGCGACCATGTAGACGGTCAGGCAGATCGCGATCAGTGCCACCGGCACCTCGTGCAGGCGCCCGGCCGCGGACGGCGCGAAGGTCTGCACCACGCTCAGCGCCATTGCATAGAAGAAGAAGAAGCCGAAGCACATCCAGACGGCCGGAATGCGCAGGAAGGCCAACTCGCCGCCGGCTGCGGCGTCCGCGCCGACGGCTTTCTGCACCGCCTTCACGTCGAGCGACAGCGCGCTGCGGTTGAGCCACAGGACCCCCAGCACGACCACCGCCACGGCGCCACCCGACGCCAGTGCCACGCGCCAGCCGAAGGCCATCGCCAGCGGCACGACGAACGCCGGCGCCAACGCCCATCCCAGGCTGCCGGTGATGCCGTGCACGCTGTAGGCATGGCCCAGGCGCGTCGGCGCCACCTTGCGATTGAACAGCGTGTAGTCGACCGGGTGGAACACCCCGTTGCCGATGCCGGCCACGACCGCCGAGCCGAGCAGCATCCAGTAGTTCTGCGCCAGCGCATAACCGAAGGCCGCGAGGGCCAGCATGCCCAGCCCGACGAACAGCACGGGCCGCGGCCCGAGCTTGTCGACGATGAAACCCGAGGCCGCCTGCACCAGGCAGGAGACGACGAAGAACACGGTCAGAACGGCGCCGAGTTCGGTGTAGCTGACGTTGAACGCGTCCTTCAGCCATGGGAACAGCGGCGCCAGCAACAGCTGGCTGAAATGGCTGACGGCATGCGCCAGGCCGACGAGGCCGATCAGCTTGACGTCGGAGCGCACGGTGGGCGCGGAACTGGCGGAAGGAGCGGAAGACATGGATTGCAACAAGAAACTGGCGTGGGGGTCGATCCTAAGCCGGCCCGGCACGGCAGAATGGCGATACAGAGACAACATTTGTCGAATTCATGCCGCCCACCGCCGCCCCCATCGCGCCCGGTCCTGCCCCCGCCAACAGCGTCGGCCCGCTCACGCCGCACCTCTACGCGCCCGACGCCCTGCGTCCGCTGCGGGCCAAGGAGCATTTCCTCAATGCCGACACGCTGGTCGAACTGCACCGCCACCCCTGGCCGCAGCTGACCTTCTCGACCCGCGGCGTGATCCGCCTGAGCACCGAGGACGGCAGCTACATCGTGCCGCCCTCGCGCGCGCTCTGGGTTCCGGCGGACATGCCGCACAGCATCTCGCTGATCGAGGATGCCGAGCTGCGCACCGTGTACCTGCACAGCTGGCTGGGTCCGGTCTGGGAGCGCTGCGAGGTGCTCGAGATCAGCCCGCTGATGCGCGCGCTGATGCTGGCGCTGGACACCACGCCCGACGGCCTGCCGCCGGCCGATCCGCATGCGGCGCAGCGCGAGCGCTGGATCGCGCCGCTGCTGGTCGACGAGCTCGAGCGCGCCACCCAGATCCGCATCGACGTACCGTTGCCGGCTGACAAGCGCCTGCGCCAGCTGTGCGAGGCGCTGCTGCGCAACCCGGCCGGCCGCGCCACGCTGGCCGAACGCGCCCAGCAGATCGGCGCCAGCGAGCGCACGGTGGCCCGGCTGTTTCGCGACCAGCTTGGCATGAGCTGGCAGCAGTGGCGCCAGCAGGCGGTGCTGGCGCATGCGCTGCCGCTGCTCGCACGCGGCATGGCGGTGAGCCTGGTGGCCTCGGCCAGCGGCTACGCGACCGACAGCGCCTTCTGCGCGATGTTCAAGGCGGCCACCGGGCAGTCGCCGACGGCGTTCCAGCACAAGAAGCGCGGGTAGGTTGACCCCCACGCTCCCCCACTTCGTGTGGGTCGCTGCCCCCCGGGGGGGCCGCAGCCGCCTTGGGGCGGCCCGGCGCCGGCTGAACTGCTAGCCCAGCACGCGAAGCAGTTTCATCATCCGCCGCAGCTTCTCGCCATAGGGCGGATAGATCATCGACCCGGCCGACCAGCGCGACTGCACCAGCACCGCCTTCTGCTGCGTGAAGCGCAGGAAGCCGGCCTCCCCGTGGTAGGAGCCCCAGCCGCTTTCGCCCACGCCGCCGAACGGCAGGTTGTCGTGCGTGATGTGCATCAGCGTGTCGTTGACGGTGACGCCGCCGCTCACGGTGCCCGCCAGCACGCGGTCGCGCGCGGCCGTGTCGGTGCCGAACCAGTAGAGCGCGAGCGGTCGCGGGCGGGCATTGATGTAGCGGATCGCCTGCTCGCTGTCGTCGCACGGCAGGACCGGAAGGATGGGGCCGAAGATCTCCTCCTGCAAAAGCCGAAGGCCCGGCTCCGGGCCGATGACCAATGCGGGCGCCAGCTGCCGCGCTCCCGGGTCGGCAACGGGCTGCTCGATGCGGGCGCCGCTGTCCCTGGCCTCCTGGAGCAGCGCGCGCAGCCGCTCCAGGTGACCCTGTCCCAGGATCGCCGCGTAGTCGGGGTTGCCCTCGACGCGCGGGAACAGCCGCGCCACCGCGCGTTGCCAGGCCGCCGCGAAGTCGTCCTCGCGCCCGCGCGGCAGCAGCACGTAGTCGGGCGCGATGCAGGTCTGGCCGGCGTTCAGCAGCTTGCCGTGCGCGATGCGCAGCGCCGCCTCCTCGAGGTCGGCCGAGGCATCGACGATGCAGGGCGACTTGCCGCCCAGCTCCAGCGTGGTCGGCGTGAGGTTGGCCGCCGCGGCCTGCGCCACCTTGCGGCCCACCGCGGTCGAGCCGGTGAAGAACAGGTGGTCGAAAGGCAGCGCCGCGAACTGCGCCGCGATGCCCGCGTCCCCCTGCACCACAGTGAACTCCCCCGGGGCGAAAGCCTCGGCGACCAGCTCGGCGAGCAGCGCCGACGTGCGCGGCGTCAGCTCGCTGGGCTTGAGCATCACGCGGTTGCCCGCAGCCAGCGCCGTGGCCGCGGGGCCGAGCGAAAGCTGCAGCGGGTAGTTCCAGGGCGAGATGACGCCCACCACGCCGAGCGGCTGGCGCTGGACCCAGGCCCGCGCCGGCTGCAGGTGGATCGGCGTGCGCACGCGCACCGGCCGACTCCAGCCGGCCAGCCGGCACAAGAGCTGGCGCAGCAGGTTGCGCAGTACGAACAGGTCGGCCACCTCGGTGAGCGCCGCGGAGCGGACCCCGAAGTCGGCCTCGACCGCCGCCGCGATCGCGGCGCCGTGCCGGTCGAGCAGGCCCTGCACGCGCTGCACGCGGTCGCGCCGCTCGGCGATCGGCACGTCGGCGGCGTGGCGGCTGGCCCGGTGCTGGTCATCGAACAGGGATTGCAGGTCGGTCATGGCGCGAATCTAGCGCGCCCAGCGCCACAGCAGGGGCACATAGAGCAGCACGCACAGCGCGTCGAACACCGCGGCGCCGCGCAATCCCCGCAAGGCCGGTTCGTTCCAGGCCAGTGCGACGAGCAGCACCAGCCCCAGTTTCTCGACCGTGGCGGCCAGCACGATGGCGCCGCGCGCGCCCACGGGCCGCGACGCGACCATGAGCAACGCGCCCACGCACACCGCCATCAGCCCCCAGTGGCGCGCGTAGAACATGCCCGCGGCATCGCCCACCTCGATGCCGAGGGCGCCGAGCGTCGCCACCGGAAAGACGAACTGCAGGCCGGGCAGCATCGTGGCCAGTCCGGTCCAGAAAAGAAGACGCGAGCGGGGCGCGCTGGAAGTCATCGTTGCCTCTCCTGAATGTTCAACTGCGGCTGTACCAGCGCGCCGGGCCGGGAAACTCCGCACCGAGGTCGGCACCGACCTCGCGCGCCACCAGCGCATTGGTGCGCGCCGACAACGCCAGCAAGCGCTCCTTGTGGGCCTCCGGCTGCGCCGCGAGGTTGACGAGTTCGTCGGGGTCGGTCTCGGTATCGTAGAGCTCGAGTTCGTTGCGCGCGGTCAGCGTCGCCCAGTCGGTGGGCGTGTGGTGGTCGGCCGGCCGGAAGTAGCGCGCGAACTTGTAGCGGCCGTCGTGCACGCCCCGGAACAAGGCCGGGTGCTCGCGCCCCGGGAACATCTGGCCGCGGTCGAGCGCCACGCGCAGCGCCGCGAGCCCGGGGCTGCGCGCATCGGTCTCGATGGTCGCGCGCGTGAAGTCGGGGTCGATGTAGAGCGGAACGCCGTAGTTGAAGAGGATGCCGCGCGCATCGCGCTCGGTGCGTGCGCGCGGGTCCGACACCGCGGCGCCGACATCGACGCCCTGCAGCCATGGGTAGTGCTCGCTGCGGGCGGCGTCCTGCACGCCGGCAAAGCCCAGCAGCATCGGCAGCACGTCGATGCAGCCGCTCAGCGCCTCGGTCTGGCGGCCGCCGCGCACGTCGGGGTGGCGCACGATCAGCGGCACGCGCACGTTTTCCTTGTAGATGTGCGGGCCCTTCTGGCGCAGCCGGTGCGCGCCCGCCATCTCGCCGTGGTCGGCCGTGTAGACCACGATGGTGTCGCGTTCCATGCCGAGCCGCTCCAGCGCGCGCAGCACCGTGAGCGCATGGGCGTCGACGTCCCGGATGCAGTTGAAGTAGTAGCTCTGGTAGGCGCGCCACAGCGCTTCGTTCGAGGGTTCGATGTGGCCGTAGAGCGTGTTGCACACCTCGACGTACGAGCGCTGCGCCCAGGGCTTGGTCGACAGGTCGTCCCGGTAGTAGCTGGCGGGCAGCGGCAGGTCCCAGCGACGATCGTAGGTGCCGCCTACCGGGGGCGCCGACAGGGGCGCGAGCAGGTCGCGCCGCAGCCGCGTTCGCAGCTGCTCCTGGCCCGAGCTGAAGTACATGATGTCGTGCGGGTTGACGAAGTTGACCGCCAGGAACCAGGGCTTGCGCTCATCGGCGAGCGCACGGGCGCGGGTGCCGAGCCACTGCACGGCGTTGCTCGCGATCTGGGCGTCGTAGCGGTAGCCGGTCCAGGTGGCGCCATGCGGATCGCCGTCGATGTTGTAGTCGGCGAAGCCGAAGGGCTCGAGCGCATCGACCGTGTTCGGATAGGCGCCGTACACCAGCCCGGGATCGTGCCCGATCGGGCTCAGGTGCCACTTGCCCTTGTACGCCGTGTAGTAGCCCTGGGCGCGCAGCAGGTGGCCCATGCTGGGCAGGCCCGAGGGCAGCTTCGGGAAGGTGGGCGGCGCATCGATGTTGGCCGTCATGTGGGTGCGCTGCGTGTGCTGCCCGAAATAGATGTTCGAGCGCGAGGGCGAGCACGGCGTGGTGTGCGCGTGGTGGCGCGTGAACCCGGTCCCGTGCTCGAGCAGCAGTTCGTGGGCGTCGAGGCCCAGGCCCGCCGGCAGGTCGGGCCAGCCGCGCTCCTGGTCCGACATGATCAGCAGGATGTTGGGCCGCCGGCCGGCCCGCTGCCTGTCGCTCACCGCCGCCGACAGGCCCCGCGGTGCGCGGTACGGACGCTGCGCCCGCTCGCCCAGCGTGCCGACCACGGCACCGACACCGACGGCAGCGAGCGCGCCCAGCATCTGGCGCCTTCCCGGACCCGGATGGTTCATTGTCTTGCCTCCTCCGTGCGCGATCGGCCCGGTGACGCGGATTCTGGGTGCCGGCACTTTGCACGTCCAATGCATTGTTTTCCGTATCTTGATGAGAGAAACTCATTGCCTCCTCCATCGAAATTGAAGATCGAAGCCATGGACCTGCGCAAGCTGCAGCACGCCGCCCTGCTGGCCGAGACGCGCCACTTCGCGCGCGCGGCCGAGCAGGCCCACCTGACCCAGTCGGCCCTGAGCCGCAGCATCCAGTCGCTCGAAAGCGCGCTTGGCGTGCGACTTTTCGACCGCAGCCAGGGAGGCGTCGCGCTCACGGCCGCAGGCCGCCAGCTGCTGGCGCGCGCCCACCCCTTGCTGCGCAGCGCGCGCGACCTCGCGCACGACATGCGACTTTTGCGCGACGCCGAGATCGGCGAGCTCGCGGTCGGGGCCGGGCCGTTTCCCGCCGCCACGCTGCTGCCCGTGGCCCTGGCCGGACTCCAGGCCAGCCATCCGGGATTGCGCGTGACGCTGCAGATCGACCACACGGCGGCACTGTGCAAGCTGCTGGACACCGAGGCCATCGAGTTCTTCGCCGCCGACACGCGCGCCACGACGCTGCCGGAGACCGTCGCGGTGCATCCGCTCGCGACGCAGCGTGGCGGCTTCTTCTGCCGGGCCGCGCATCCGCTGGCGCGGCGCCGTCGGCTCGCGATGGCCGACATCGCGGGCGAGCGCTTCGCCTCGGTGCACCTGCCGCCGGAGCTCAGGGAGCGGTTGCGCCGGATGCTCAAGCTGCCGCAGGCGGTGCCCTGGGCCCTGACCTGCGACAACGTGTACCTGCTCAAGGATCTGGCCCGGCAAAGCGACGTGGTGCTGGTGTGTACCGAACAGGTACTGGCAAGCGAACTCGCGAGCGGCGAGTTCGTCCGCCTGAATCTCGCCGACTTTCGCCCCTGGCCGGTGGCGGTCGGCGCGGTGAGCCTGCGCGGCCGGACACCCTCGCCCGCTGCGGTCCTGCTGATCGAGCGCCTGGCGGCGGCCGCGACGCCCGCGCCCTGATCGAAGGTCCGCGCTTTCGTATCATCGGCGGGTGCATTCTCCAACTTCCCGCGGGCTGCGCCCATGGCCCTGACCCGCGACCAGCTCACGCGCTGGCTTCCCTTCCTCGCCTGGCCGCGTCCCGACCGGGCACTGCTCGTCAACGAGGCCGCGGCCGGCGTCACGGTGGCGCTGATGGTGATCCCGCAGGGCGTCGCGTATGCGGCGCTGGCGGGCATGCCGCTGGTGACCGGCGTCTACGCCGCGCTGCTGCCGGCGCTGGTCGCGCTGCTGTTCAGTTCCTCCGCCCGGCTCTCGGTCGGCCCCACGGCCCTCACCAGCCTGCTGGTCGGCGCCTCGCTGGCGCCGCTGGCGATACCCGGCAGCCGCGAATGGGTGGCCTACGCGGTCTGGCTCACGCTGCTGTCGGGCCTGATGCAGGTGACGCTCGGCGCGGTCCGCTTCGGCTGGCTGCTGCGGATGGTCAATTCGCCGGTGCTGATGGGTTTCACGCAGGGCGCGGCGGTGCTGATCACGCTCTCGCAGTTGCCCGCCTTGCTGGGCTACACGGGACGCTCGGCCACCCAGCTGTTGCAGGGCCCGCGGCCCGACGTCATCGCGATCGCCTTCGGGCTCGGGGGCATGGCGACTCTGTGGCTCGGCAAGCGGCTGGCGCCACGCTTCCCGACCACCATGGCGCTGGTCGGGGCCACCGCGGCGATCAGCGCCGCGATCGGCTATGCGCTGCACGGCGGCGCGGTGATCGGCACGCTGCCTTCGGGCCTGCCGCATTTCTACTGGCCCGGCGGCCTCTCGCTCAATGAACTGGGCAGCCTGCTGCTGCCGGCCTTCCTGGTCACGCTCGTGAGCTTTCTGGAGACCGCATCCAGCGCCAAGGTGGACAACGCACGCTCCGGCAAGCTCTGGAACGAGAACCAGGACCTGATCGGCCAGGGTCTGGCCAAGATCGCCTCGGGCCTGACCGGCTCGTTCCCGACCAGTTCCTCCTTTTCGCGCTCGGCCATCACGCTGTACGCCGGCGCGAAGACGCAATGGGCGACGCTGTTCAGCGTCGCCGTGGTCGCCGCCGCGCTGCTGTGGGCCATGCCGCTGCTCTACCACGTGCCGCAGGCGGTGCTCGCCGCCATCGTGGCGACCGCCACCATCGGGCTGCTGCGGCCCTCGGCCTTCGTCGCGCTGTGGCGCATCTCCCGCATCGAAGCGTCGATCGCGCTCGGCACCTTCGCGCTCACGATCGCGACCGCGCCATCGATCTACTGGGGCGTGCTGGGCGGCCTGCTGGCCGCGCTGGCGCACTACATGTACCGCCACCTGCATCCGCGCATCATCGAGGTCGGCCTGCACCCGGACGGCAGCCTGCGCGACCGCCACCTGTGGCACCTGCCGCCGCTGGCCCCCGACCTCTATGCGCTGCGCATGGACGCCGAGCTTGATTTCGCGTCGGCCAGCACCTTGGAACGCGCGATCACGGTGGCGCTGGCCGAGCGGCCCGGGCTGACCGACGTCTGCCTCTTCGCCCACCCGATCAACCGCATCGACATCACCGGCGCCGAAGTGTTCGGCAGCATCCGCCGCCTGCTCGAGTCGCAGGGCGTGCGGCTGCACATCTCGGGCCTGAAGCTGCCGGCGCAGCAGGTGCTCGAGCGCGCCGGGCTGCTGGCGCCGGGGCCGATGCTGTTCGCCTACCGGACCGACAACGAGGCGCTGGCGGCCCTCGCGCGGCAGCCGGCGGCGGCCGAAGAACTCAGTCCTTCACCGGTCCGCGCAGGCTCTTGATCTCCGAGCGCTGGCTCTTGCCTTCGAGCCGGCGCTGCCTGGAGCCATAGGTCGGCTTGGTGGCGCGGCGTGCGCGCGGCGGCGTGGCGACGCCGTCGACCAGTTCCTGCAGGCGCGCCAGCGCATCGGCCCGGTTCATGTCCTGGCTGCGGTGCCGCTGCGCCTTCAGCACCAGCACGCCCTCCTGGGTGATGCGGCTGTCGCGCAAGGCGAGCAGCCGCTCCTTGACGTCTTCGGGCAGTGAACTCGCCGGGATGTCGTAGCGCAGGTGCACCGCGCTGGACACCTTGTTGACGTTCTGGCCACCCGCGCCCTGGGCCCGGATGGCGCTGAATTCGACTTCCAGGGGATCGATGAGAACGGGCGGACGCGGCGTGGACATCCGCTATTTTGACTTGCGCGCCGCCGTCTTCCTCGCCGTCGCGGGCCGCTGCTGCACACCGGACATCAGCAGCGCGATGCTCTGGTCGGCGATCTGCTCCGGGTCGAGCCCGCCGCCGGGCCGGTACCAGCGGCCGATCCAGCTGAGCGCACCGGCCAGCACGAAGGCCGCCATCTTGGGGTCGCAGGGCGCCAGCGAGCCTTCGGCGATGCCGTCGGCGATGAGCCGCCGGAACTCGCCGTCGATGCCGGCCTTGAGGCGGCGAAGCTCCTTGCGCAGCGGTGCCGGCAGCGGGTCCTCGCCGATGCGGATGACGCACATGCCGAAGTCCATCGTCACGATGCGCGAATAGATCCGCATGCACGCCATGAGCTGGTCGATCGCGCTGCCGCCGGCGCGGCGGACCTCGTCGATGCCCTCTTGCATCATGCCGAGCGCGGTGCGCACGCATTCGAGCAGGATGTCGTCCTTGCTCTTCACGTAGTAGTAGAGCGTGGGCTTGCTGACGTGCAGTTGCTCGGCGATGTCGTCGAGCGAGGTCGCGTGGTAGCCGCGCTCGTTGAACAGCCTGGCGGCCGTCTGCAGCACGGCATTGCGCTTGGCCTCGCGCTGCTGCGCGCGGGCGCCGGCCGGCTTCCAGGGCGAGGCGCCTGTGGGCTTGGGGAGTGTCCTGGTGGCCATGGGTCGAGGTGCCCGGGAAAGTCCCGATGCCGCCGAGGCGGCGCCGCATCGAACATTACCGGTGAGTAGAAATTCTACGCACGGGTAACCCCACCTCCTTCCGCGCAAACCCTGATCGATGCCTGACGCCCAAGCCAGTCCCGACGCCGCAGTGCCCTCCAGCCCCGTGCTGCGCGTGGAGGCCCTCACGCTCGCCTTCGGCGGCGTGCGGGCGCTGAGCGGCGTCGGCTTCGAGGTCGCGGCCGGCTCCATCACGGCCGTGATCGGCCCCAACGGCGCCGGCAAGACCTCGCTCTTCAACACCATCTCGGGCTTCTACCGGCCCACCAGCGGCCGGGTGCTGTTCGAAGGCCGCGACATCACGACGCTGCCGGCACCGCAGCGGGCCCGGCTCGGCCTCGCGCGCAGCTTCCAGAACATCGCGCTGTTCCGCGGCATGACGGTGCTCGACAACATCAAGCTCGGGCGCCACTCGCACCTCAGGACCAACGTGTTCGACGCCCTGCTCTACCTCGGCCGCGCGCGACGCGAGGAAGCCGAGCTGCGGCGCGACGTCGAGGAACGCATCATCGACTTCCTCGAGATCGACCACATCCGCCACGCGCCCGTCTCGGCGCTGCCCTACGGCCTGCAGAAGCGCGTCGAGATGGCGCGCGCGCTGGCGATGCAGCCGCGCGTGCTGATGCTCGACGAGCCGGTGGCCGGCATGAACCGCGAGGAGACCGAGGACATGGCGCGCTTCATCCTCGACGTGCGCGACGAATGGGGCGTGACCGTGCTGATGGTCGAGCACGACATGGGCATGGTGATGGACCTCTCGGACCACGTGGTGGTGCTCAACTTCGGCCAGGTCATTGCCCAGGGCGCGCCGGCGGCGGTACAGGCCGACCCCGAGGTGATCCGGGCCTACCTCGGCGCCGGGGACGTCTCCGCGCTGCGCGACAAGCTGCGCGGCGCGGCCATGGCGGCAGCCCAATGATGGACTGGGCCTACCTGTTCGAGATCGCCCTCAACGGCGTCGCCAGCGGCGGCCTCTACGCGCTGGCCGCGCTCGCCTTCGTGCTGGTCTACAAGGCCACCCGGGTGGTCAACATCGCGATCGGCGAAATGCTGATGATCGGCGCCTACCTGTTCTTTGCCTTCGCCGCCAGCTTTTCGCTGCCGATCTGGCTGGCGGTGCTCGGTGCGGTGCTGGGCGCCGGCCTGCTGGGCGCGCTGGTCGAGCGCACGATGATCCGGCCGCTGCTCGGCGAACCACCGATCTCGGTCTTCATGGTGACCGTCGGCCTGGGGTCGATCCTGGTCGGCCTGGTCGAGATCATCTGGACCGCCGACCAGCGCCGTCTGCCCGAGTTCCTTCCGAAGACGCCAGTGATGATCGGCGACGCCTTCCTGGCGCCCAAGGTGGCCTACGGCTCGCTGGTGGCGCTGGCGCTGATCGTGCTCGTGCTGCTGGTGTTCCGCTTCTGGCGCGGCGGCGTCGCATTGCGCGCCACCGCCTCCGACCAGGCTGCCGCCTACTCGATGGGCATCAACGTGCCGCGCGTGTTCTCGCTCGCCTGGGTGGCCTCGGCCATGATCGCGGCGGTCGCCGGCATCATCGTCGGCTCAATCGGCGGCATCTCGTCGTCGATGGGCGTGTTCGGCCTCTCGGTGCTGGTGGTGGTGATCGTCGGCGGCCTCGACAGCGTGCTCGGCGCGCTGGTCGGCGGTGTCTTCATCGGGCTGGTCGAGGCGCTGGCGGGCTCGTACCTCGGCGGCGAATACAAGTTGCTGGCGACCTTCTTGGTGCTGGTCGTCGTGCTGATGATCCGCCCGTACGGCCTGTTCGGCACCCACGAAATCGAAAGACTCTGATGCGGATAGGAACCCTCAAGCAGAGCTACATCGCCGACGCCGCGCTGTTCGATTCGCGCACGCAGAAGGCCTGGCTGGCACTTGGCGCCGCGCTGCTGCTGCTGTTCCCGTTCATGGCCAGCGACTACTGGCTCTATCTGGCCTGCCTGGTCGCGATCAATGTCGCGAGCGCCACCGGCCTCAACATCCTGACCGGCTACACCGGGCTCGTGAGCCTGGGCCAGGCCGCCTTCATGGGGCTGGGCGCCTACACGGTCGCGATCATGCAGACCCGGCTGGGAACGCCCTTCCTGCTCAACCTGGTGGCCGGCGGCGTGGTGGCGATGCTCGGCGGCCTGGTGGTCGGAATCCCGTCGCTGCGGGTCAAGGGGCTCTATCTCGCGATCGCGACCATCGCGGCCTCGTTCATCACGCACTTCCTGTTCGCCAACCTCAAGCTCACGGGCGGGACCACCGGGCTCTCGCTGCCACCGGCGCAGCTGTTCGGGCTCGCGCTCGACACCTCGTTCCGGCTCTACTGGGTGATCCTGCCGGTCACGCTGCTGATGGTGCTGGGCGCGGCCAACCTGTTCCGCACCCGCATCGGCCGCGCCTTCATCGCGATCCGCGACCGCGACATCTCGGCCGAGGTGCTGGGCATTCCGCTGCTGCGCTACAAGCTGCTGTCCTTCGGCCTGTCGTCCTTCTACGCCGGCGTCGCCGGTGGCCTCTGGGCCTACTTCTTCCGGGTCGTCACGCCCGAGAGTTTTCCGCTCCTGATGTCGATCTTCTTCCTGGCCGCGATCATCGTCGGCGGCATGGGCACGATCCTGGGCGGCATCCTCGGCGCGGTCTTCATGACCATGGTGCCGGAGCTGCTCAAGCTGGTGTTCGACCTGCTCCCCGGAGGCACCGAGGCGACGGTGTTCCTCTCGCCCGTGCGCACGGTCGTCTTCGGCCTCCTGATCGTCGGTTTTCTGGTGTTCGAGCCGCACGGGCTCGCAGAAGTGTGGCGGCGCATTCGCCGCTTTTTCCATCTGTGGCCGTTCAAGACCTAGGCCGCATCCAACCCGGAGACATCATGAAGCCACAACAACCCGTCTCGGCACGACGCCGTACCCTCTTGCTGGCCGCTTCGGCCGCGCTCGCCGCACCGCTGGCGGTGCATGCGCAAGCCGCCGACGACATCGTGATCGGCGGCTCGATCCCGATGACCGGCGTCTTCGCCTTCGCCGGCATCGGCATCAACGCCGGCATCGCCGACTACGTGAAGATCGTCAACGACGCCGGCGGCATCAAGGGCCGCAAGCTGCGCTACGTGCCGGAGGACACCGGCTACAAGGTCGACGCCTCGGTGGCTGCCTTCAAGAAGATCACGAGCCAGAACAAGGTCAACCTGTACTACGGCGACTCCACCGGCTTCGCCAAGACCATCAACCCCGAGCTCGACCGCGGCGGCCAGATCATGATGGCCGGCGCCTCCTTCGCGACCGAGCTCAACGACCCGGCCAAGTACCCGAACCAGTTCCTGGTCGGCCCCGACTACACCGAGATGTTCGGCATCCTGCTGAAACACATCGCCAAGGAGAAGCCCGGCGCCAAGGTGGCCTTCGTGTACTCCGACTCGGAGTTCGGCCGCGACCCGATCGAGGCCAGCGAGGCGATGGCGAAGAAGCTGGGCCTCTCGGTGCCGGTCAAGCTCATGACCCCGCCCGGCAGCGTCGACGTCTCGACCGAGGTCATCAAGCTGCGCCGCGCCAATCCCGACTACACGATCTTCCACGGCTACATCCTGGCGCCGATCCCCGAGTTCGTGCAGCAGGGCAAGCAGATGGGCATGACCAGCAAGTGGATGGGCACCTTCTGGACCATGGACAGCTCGACCGTGATGAAGATGGGCGAGGCCGGCGACGGCTTCATGGGCGTGATGCCCTACCGCTACTACTACGACACCTCGGCCAAGTCGCCGATGCTCGACAAGATCCGGCAGATGCGCCCCGAGTACCAGAGCACGGCCTACACCCAGGGCTTCCTGACCGCGATGCTGTTCACCGAGGCCGCCAAGCGCACGCTCGATGCCGGCAAGCCGCTCGACGGCAAGAACCTCAAGGCGGCTCTCAACACCATCAAGGACTTCGACACCGGCGGGCTGATCGGCGTGCCGATCACGATCAAGGGCAACTCGATTCCCGTGGGGCGCGTGTACACGGCCGACATGAAGGCGCAGAAGATGGTGCCCTCCTCCGACTGGATCAAGCTGGACTGACGATGCAAGGCGCGGCGGCGGACCTGGTCCTCGAGGTGAACAACATCGAGGTGGTCTACAACAAGGTGGTGCAGGTGCTGCGCGGCCTGTCGCTGGCCGTCCCGCGCGGGCAGATCGTGGCGCTGCTGGGCAGCAACGGCGCCGGCAAGTCGACGACCCTGAAGGCGGTGTCGGGCCTGCTGGCGCTGGAGGACGGCGAACTGCAGGCCGGGCGCATCGCCTTCAACGGCGCGTCGACCGAGCGGGTGGCGCCGCAGCAACTGGTACGACGCGGCCTCTGCCACGTGATGGAAGGCCGGCGCGTGTTCGAAGACCTCACGGTCGAGGAGAACCTGGTGGCCGCCACCTACGCGCACACCGGCCGCGGCCCGGCGCCGCGCAACTTCGATGGCGTCTATGCCTACTTCCCGCGCCTGCACGAGCGCCGCAAGGGCCTGGCCGGCTACCTGTCGGGCGGCGAGCAGCAGATGCTGGCGATCGGCCGCGCGCTGGTGGCCGAGCCCGAGCTGATCCTGCTCGACGAACCCTCGCTCGGCCTGAGCCCCAAGCTGGTCGAGGACATCTTCACGATCATCGCGCGCATCAATGCCGAGCGCGGCGTCTCGATGCTGCTGGTCGAGCAGAACGCCAGCGTGGCGCTGGCCGTGGCCCACCGCGGCTACATCATGGAGAACGGAAAGATCGTGATCGACGGCAGCGCCGAGCGGCTCGCGGCCGACCCCGACGTGCGCGAGTTCTATCTCGGCGTGGGCGGCGGCGGCGAGGCGCGCAGTTTCCGCGGACTCAAGCACTACAAGCGCCGCAAGCGCTGGCTGTCATGACGAACGATGCCCTGCCCGCGCTGACCCTGCCGCAGATGCTGGTCGAACAGGCGCGCATGCGGCCCGACGCGATCGCGATCCGCCAGAAGGACTTCGGCATCTGGCAACCGGTACGCTGGGCCGACTACCACCGCCGCGCCAGCCATTTCGGCCTCGGCCTGCGCGCGCTCGGGCTGCAGGCCGGCGGCCACCTGGGCATCCTGTCCGAGAACCRCATCGAGTGGGTGCTGGCGCAGATGGGTGCCGGGCTGGTCGGCGTCGTGACGGTCGGTGTCTACCCGACCAGCCCGAGCAGCGAGATTGCCTACGTCGTCGCCCATGCCGACATCGAGGTGATCGTCTGCGAGGACCAGGAACAGACCGACAAGGTGATCGAGGCGCTGGACCGGCTGCCACGGCTCGCGAAGATCATCGTGATCGAGACCAAGGGCCTGCGCAGCCTCGAACCCGCGCTGCGCGAACGCGTGCTCAGTTTCGAGGAGGTCGAACGCGCGGGCGCCGCGGCCGCGGCGCAAGGCGGCAAGGCGCAGATCGACGCCGCCCTGCAAGCCCAGACGCTGGACCACATCGGCCTGATGATCTACACCTCGGGCTCCACCGGCAAGCCCAAGGGCGCCATGATCTCCTGGCGCAACATTCGCGGCGTGGTGCCGGGCATCGTCGACCGACTCGGGCTGGACCACGACACCACGCACTTGTCCTACCTGCCGCTGTGCCACGTGGCCGAGCAGATGCTCTCGACCTTCGTGCCGCTCTACCTCGGTTCCCAGGTCAACTTCGGCGAGTCGATCCGCACCGTGCAGGAAGACCTGCGCGAGGTCGCGCCAACCATGTTCCTCGGCGTGCCGCGCATCTGGGAGAAGCTGCACGCCAGCATCAGCATCAAGATGCAGGAGGCCGGTCGGCTGCAGCGTGCGCTGTACCGGCGCGCGCTGGCCGCGGGCATGCCGCTGGCCGAGAAGCCGCGCAGCGCATGGCGCCTGGGCGAGCGGGCCCGCTTCGCACTGGCCTACTGGACCGTGCTGCGCGCGCTGCAGAACTTCATCGGCCTGCGCCGCGTGAAAGTCGCGCTGACCGGTGCGGCGCCGATCCCCCCCGACGTGGTGCGCTTCTTCCGTGCGCTCGGCGTACCGCTGGTGGAGGTCTATGGCCTGACGGAATCGACCGGCATGATCGCCGGCCATCGCCGCGACGAGGTCAGGATCGGCACCGTCGGACCGCCGACGCTCGGCACAGCGCACCGCATCGGCGATGACGGCGAATTGCTGGTGCGCGGCGAGATGGTGTTCGAGGGCTACTACAAGAACCCCGAAGCCACGGCGGCCTCGATCCGTGCTGGCTGGTTGCACACCGGCGACGTGGTGCGCGAGGAAGACGGCCAATTGCGCATCGTCGACCGCCTGAAGGACATCATGATCACCGCCGGCGGCAAGAACCTGACGCCCTCGGAAATCGAGAACACGATGAAGGGCAGCCCTTTCATCAAGGAATGCATCGTGGTGGCGGACGGCCGCAAGTTCGTCGGCGCACTGGTGCAGATCGACTACGAGACCGTCGGCAAGTGGGCCGAGGCCGAGCGCATCCCGTTCACGCACTTCCGCTCATTGGTGGACCAGGCGCGGGTGCGGGAACTGATCGACGCCGAGATCCAGCGCGGCAACGCGCAGCTGGCGCAGGTCTCGCAGGTCCGGCGCTTCCACCTCCTGACCAAGGAGCTCGACCACGACGATGGCGAAGTCACCGCCACCATGAAGGTGCGGCGCGCCAGCATCTACCGGAGCTATGCGGACGACATCGAGGCGCTGTACAGCGCCTGATCAGTTGCCGCCGCCGTCGCGCGGCACAGGACGGGCCTGCACGTCGGTGACCACGCCCGGGTCGCGCAGTCGCACCGGACTGTCGGCCGCCTGCCCCTGGGCACGGGCGCCCGCCACGTCGGCCGCGGTCGGCTCGGCCGGACGGCCGGCGGCGCGGAAGCGGTCGAAGCCGCCACGCGGATCGAAGCGCATCACCCAGGGCTGAACCGGCTTGCCGGTGAGGCGCGCCCAGCCATAGCGCAGGCCCCAGACCGCCGCCAGCAGCAGCACGGCGACCGCCAGGCTGGCCGCGAACACCAGGCCCAGGATGAAGAGGATCAGGCGGACGAGAAAATTCACCATCGTGCTTAGTCCACCGTCTCGGCGCTTGGTTCCCCGGCCTTGCGGAACCCGAACTGGCCCGGGGTCCGGATCGGGTCGGTGTTGACCTCGATCGTGTCCTTGGGCCCGAAGCTGCCGTCGAGCAGCAGCTTCGACAGCGGATTCTCGATCCGCTGCTGGATCGCGCGCTTGAGCGGCCGGGCACCGAACACCGGGTCGAAGCCGACCTTGGCGATCTCCGCCAGCGCGGCCGGCGACACCTCGAGCCCGAGGTCCATCTTGGCCAGGCGGTCCTTCAGCACCTTGAGCTGGATCGCAGCGATCGCCTCGATGTTCTTGGCGTCGAGCGCATGGAACACCACGGTCTCGTCGATCCGGTTCAGGAACTCGGGCCTGAAGTAGTTCTTGAGCTCATCCCAGACCGCCTCCTTGATCTCCTCGGCTGGCTGGCCGACCATCGACTGGATGATCGGCGAGCCGATGTTGCTGGTCATCACGATCACCGTGTTCTTGAAGTTCACGGTGCGGCCCTGGCCGTCGGTCAGGCGACCG
Organism: Variovorax sp. M-6; assembly: GCF_052114385.1. NCBI lineage: Bacteria > Pseudomonadati > Pseudomonadota > Betaproteobacteria > Burkholderiales > Comamonadaceae > Variovorax > Variovorax sp. M-6. Next base: position 163,441 of record NZ_JBFREQ010000003.1, read on the forward strand.
TCGTCGAGCACCTGCAGCAGCACGTTGAAGACGTCCGGGTGCGCCTTCTCGACCTCGTCGAGCAGGAGCACGCTGTAGGGCTTGCGGCGCACGGCCTCGGTCAGGTAGCCGCCCTCTTCGTAGCCGACGTAGCCGGGCGGCGCGCCGATCAGGCGCGCGACCGAGTGCTTCTCCATGAACTCGCTCATGTCGACGCGGATCAGGTGATCCTCGCTGTCGAAAAGGAAGCCCGCCAAGGCCTTGCACAGCTCGGTCTTGCCGACCCCCGTGGGGCCGAGGAACAGGAAGGAGCCGGTCGGGCGGTTCGGGTCCGACAGCCCCGAGCGCGAGCGGCGGATCGCGTTGGCGACCGCGCCGATGGCCTCGTCCTGGCCGACCACGCGCTCGTGCAGCTTGCCTTCCATCATCAGCAGCTTGTCGCGCTCGCCCTGCATCAGCTTCGACACCGGGATGCCGGTGGCGCGCGCCACGACCTCGGCGATTTCCTCGGCGCCGACCTGGGTGCGCAGCAGCGTCGGTGCGCTCGACTTGCCCTTGCTGGCCTCGGTGTCCTGCGCTTCCTTGAGCCGCTTCTCGAGCCCCGGGAGCTTCCCGTACTGCAGCTCGGCCACCTTGTTGAAGTCACCCTTGGCGGTGAACTCGGCGATCTGGAACTTGATCTTGTCGATCTCCTCGCGGATCTGCGCGCTGCCCTGGGCCTGGGCCTTCTCGGCCTGCCAGACTTCGTCGAGATCGGCGATCTCCTTCTGCAGCTTGGCGATGTCGTCCTCGATCAGTGCGAAGCGCTTCTGCGACGCTTCGTCCTTCTCGCGGCGCACGGCCTCGCGCTCGATCTGCAGCTGGATCAGGCGGCGGTCGAGCCGGTCCATGACCTCGGGCTTGGAGTCCATCTCGATCTTGATCTTGGCCGCGGCCTCGTCGATCAGGTCGATCGCCTTGTCGGGCAGGAAGCGGTCGGTGATGTAGCGGTCGCTCAGCTCGGCCGCGGCGACGATCGCCGGGTCGGTGATGTCGACGCCATGGTGGACCTCGTACTTTTCCTTCAGGCCGCGCAGGATCGCGACCGTCGCCTCGACGCTCGGCTCGCCCACGAGGATCTTCTGGAAGCGGCGCTCCAGCGCGGCATCCTTCTCGATGTACTTGCGGTACTCGTCGAGCGTGGTCGCGCCGACGCAATGCAGTTCACCGCGCGCGAGGGCCGGCTTGAGCATGTTGCCCGCATCCATCGCGCCCTCGGCCTTGCCGGCCCCGACCATGGTGTGCAGCTCGTCGATGAAGACGATGGTCTGGCCTTCGTCCTTCGCGAGTTCGTTCAGCACGGTCTTGAGGCGTTCCTCGAACTCGCCGCGGAACTTGGCGCCGGCCAGGAGCGCCGCCATGTCGAGCGACAGCACGCGCTTGCCCTTGAGCGAATCGGGCACCTCGCCCGCGACGATGCGCTGCGCGAGCCCCTCGACGATGGCGGTCTTGCCGACGCCCGGCTCGCCGATCAGCACCGGGTTGTTCTTGGTGCGGCGCTGCAGGACCTGGATGGCGCGGCGGATTTCCTCGTCGCGGCCGATCACCGGGTCGAGCTTGCCCAGCCGGGCCCGCTCGGTGAGGTCCATGCAGTATTTCTTGAGTGCCTCGCGCTGGCCTTCGGCATCGGCGCTGTTCACGCCCTGACCGCCGCGCACCGCCTCGATGGCGGCTTCGACCGACTTGCGCGTCACGCCGTTGCTGCGCGCCAGGTTGCCGATGTCGGCCTTGCTGTCGGCCAGCGCCAGCAGGAAGAGCTCGCCGGCGATGAACTGGTCGTTGCGCTTGATGGCTTCCTTCTCGGTCGCCTGCAGCAGCTTGCCAAGCTCGGGGCCGACCTGGACCTGGTCGTGGCCCTGCACCTGCGGCAGCTTCTTGATCGCCCCTTCGGCGGCCTGCAGCAGACCGGGCACGTTGGCACCGGCGCGCTCGAGCAGCGCGCGCGGGCCGTCGTCCTGGCGCAGCATGGCGACCAGCAGGTGGACGGGTTCGATGTAGGCGTTGTCGTTGCCCAGCGCGAGCGACTGGGCGTCGCTCAGGGCTTCTTGAAATTTGGTAGTGAGTTTGTCTTGACGCATGGCTTGATTCCTGCATTCAAAATAGGGCCGTTCCGGATCGATATCAAGACCGTCCGGACTTTTTTCCACCCCCCATCATTGGAGTCGATAGATGCTGAAGTCAACATGGAGTGGCGCCGCGCGCCTCGCGCGCGGTTTTTTCGCGGCCGGCCTGCTGGCCGCCGGGGGATTGGCGCTGGCCCAGCCGGCCGGCACGCCGATCCGGCTCCTGGTCGGATTCCCGGCCGGCGGCGGCACCGACGTGATCGCCCGCACGCTGGCCGAGAAGCTCAAGGACGAGCTGGGCACCTCGGTGGTGGTGGACAACCGCGCCGGCGCCGGCGGCCAGATTGCGGCGCAGGCGCTCAAGGCCGCGCCGGCCGACGGCCACACCTTCTTCCTGACGCATGACCACTCGATCTCGATCCTGCCGCTGGTGGTGAAGAGCGCCGGCTTCGATCCGGCGCGCGACTTCGTGCCGGTGGCAGGCTTCGCCACCTTCGCCAACGCGCTCGCCGTGTCGGGCGGGACGCCGGCCAAGTCGGTCAACGAGTACGTGGCCTGGGTCCGGAAGGAGCGCGGCGGCAAGGACACGATCGGCGTCCCGGCGCCGGCCTCGATCCCCGAGTTCCTGGTCAAGCTGATTGGCGCCAAGTACAAGCTCGACGTCCAGGCCGCGCCCTACCGCGGCAGCGCGCCCATGCTCGCCGACATGCTGGGCAACCAGATTTCCGCCGGCATCGGCTCCATTCCCGACTTCATCGAGAACCAGAAGGCCGGCAAGATCCGCGTCGTCGCGGTGATCGGCGACAAGCGCCAGGCCGTGCTGCCGCAGGTGCCGACCTTCGCCGAACTGGGCCTCGCGGGCCTCGAAGACCTGCCCTACTACGGCATCTTCGCGCCCGTGGGGACGCCCCAGCCCGTGATCGACCGCTTCGGCGTCGCGCTGGCCAAGGTGCTCAAGATGCCCGACGTGCGCGACCGCCTGACCGCCATGGGCCTGTCGGTGGAATTCATGCCGCAGGGCCAGTTCGCCGGCCGGGTCCGCAGCTACACCCAGACCTGGGCTCAGATCATCAAGGCCAGCGGCTTCCAGCCGCAATAACTGGCTCGCCCCCCAGGTTGGGCTCACTTCGTGTAGCCCGCCCACCCCCCTGCCGGGGGGCGCTGCCAGCGGCCCGGCGAAGCCGGTTCCGCGGCAGCCCACGAGGGCGGCGCGCTGCGCGCGGCCGGTGTGCGGACTGGCTCGGGGTCAGGCGTTGCTGACGGTGATGCCCCAGCGCGCCATGGCCTCGTCGTCGGTGGCGCGCGCGTCGACCCAGCGCGCGCCCTCGGGCGTCTGCTCCTTCTTCCAGAACGGCGCCTGGGTCTTGAGGTAGTCCATCAGGAACTCGCAGGCCTGGAAGCTCTCGCCGCGGTGTGCCGATGTCACGGCGACCATCATGATCTGGTCCTGCGGCTGCAGGAGCCCGACGCGGTGGATCACGCGGGCGCCGAGGATGGCGAAGCGCCGATGGGCCTCGTCGATCATGGCCTCGATGGCCTTCTCGGTCATGCCGGGGTAGTGCTCGAGTTCCATCGAGGCCACCGTGCTGCCGTCGTTGCGGTCGCGCACCGTGCCGATGAAGCTGCACACCGCGCCGACCCGGGCGTCGCCGGCGCGCAACGCGGCAACCTCCTTCTGCAGGTCGAAGTCCTCTTTCTGAATCGAAACGCGTGCGGCAGTCATGACCGGATTGTGGCACCGCGCTACACTCGCGCGATGCCTTCCAGCGCCCTGCAATCCCGCCTTTCTTCTCGCGAAGAAGCGGCCTGCACGCGCCTGCAAGGCAAAGCCAAAAAACCCAAGCTCGTCTGACCGGAGCTTTGGTTCCGTCGTCGGATGAGCGACGGAACTGCAAAGGCTCTGGCCGAAGTGGGTGGCGTGCGCGCATTCGACGGTGGTTTCCTCCATCGGTCGATTCCCGAAAGGACAACTGCGTGCAAGACTCTCTTTCACCCTCCCCCGATTTCTCGGGCCTCTGGATACCGCTCGTGACGCCGTTTCGCGACCAGGCGGTCGACCACGCCGCGCTGGCGGCACTGGCCGAGCGGCTGGCGCCCACCGGCATCGCGGGCTTCGTGGTCTGCGGCTCGACCGGCGAGGCGGCCGCGCTCGACGCCGACGAGCAACTGGCCGTGCTGGCCACGGTGACCCGGGCGGCCCCCGCGCTGCCGCGCATCATGGGCCTCTCGGGCTACCACCTGGGCAAGACGCTGGGTTGGGTTCGCGAGCTTGGCACGCACGATCTGGCCGGCCTGCTGGTGCCGGCGCCGAGCTACATCCGTCCCTCGCAAGCCGGCCTCGTCGAATGGTTCGGCGCCATCGCAGATGCCAGCGCGGTGCCGCTGCTGATCTACGACATTCCCTACCGCACGGGCATCGCGATCGAGCGCGAGACCTTGCTGGCGCTCGCGGCCCATCCGCGCATCCGCGGCATCAAGGATTGCGGCGGCGACCTGCCGAAGACCCGCGCGCTGATCGCCGACGGCCGGCTGCAGGTGCTGGCGGGCGAGGACGGGCAATTGTTCAGCACGGTGGCCGAGGGCGGCACCGGTGCGATCGCCGCGAGTGCGCACCTACAGACCGGGCGCTTCGTGGCGGTCTTGCGCCTGCTCGGCGAAGGCCGGCTGGCCGAGGCTCGCGCGCAGTGGCAGCCCCTGCTGCCGCTGATCGAAGCGCTGTTCGCCGACGCCAACCCGGGCCCTTTGAAGGCGGCATTGGCCGCACAAGGCCTGCTGCAGGACGAGCTGCGTTCACCGATGACACGCGTCGCGCCCGAGCGGCGCGCGCGCCTGCTCGCCACGCTGGAAGCGCTCAACCGCCCGTGACCGGCGGGAAGAAGGCGACCTCGCTGCCCTCGCGCAGCAAGGCGGCCTCGCTGCTCATGATCTGGTCGAGCGCCATGCGCACCGCCCGGCCGCGCGCCAGGGCGCTCGCATGCGGCCCGCCGCGCGCGATCAGTTCATCGCGCAGCGCGCCCAGATCGAGCGCGGCGGTGTCGACCGTCTCACCGCCGGTTCCAAGCGCCTCGCGCACCGAGGCGAAATAGCGAACATGGACTTTCATCTTCAACGCAAGAGCGAAGCGAAGGGAATGAACTGCACCGTGTCGCCGGCCTTGAACGGCTGGTCTGCGGGCGTGTCGATCACGCCGTCGCCCCACACCATCGAGGTCAGCACGCCGGAGCTCTGGTTGGCGAACAGGTCGAGGCCGCCCGCCGCGTTGCGCCGCGCGCGCAGGAACTCGCGCCGCCGGTCGGCCCGCGGCCAGTCGAAATCGGCGCGCATCGCGATCGGCTCCGGGGCCACGCGAGTCGCCCCTTGCAAGGTCAGCAGGAAGGGCCGCACCAGCAACAGGAAGGTCAGGAAGCTCGACACCGGATTGCCCGGCAGGCCGGTCAGGTGGGCATCCCCGATGCGGCCGTAGGCGAAGGGCTTGCCCGGCTTCATCGAGAGCGACCAGAGATCGAGCTGGCCGAGGTGCTGGACCGCGCCCTTGATGTGGTCTTCCTCGCCGACCGACACGCCTCCGGTGGTGATGATCAGGTCGTTGCTGAGCGAGGCCGCGCGCAGCGCCTCGATGGTCGCCTCGCGCCGGTCCGGCACGATGCCGAGGTCGTTGACCTCGCAGCCCAGCCGCACCAGCAGCGCCCGCATGAAGAAGCGGTTGGAGTTGTAGATCGAGCCCGGCTTCATCGCCTCGGGCGCCACCTCGCCGGGCATCACGAGTTCGTCGCCGGTCGACAGCAGCGCGACCCTCGGCCGCTTCGCCACCTGCAGGCGGTCCAGCCCCACGCTCGCGGCCAGGCCCAGGCCCGCGGGCGTGAGCCGTTCGCCGCGGGACAGCACCACGTCGCCGGCCGCGACGTCTTCGCCGGCGCGGCGGATCCACTGGCCCGCTGCGGGTGCGATCTCGATGCGCACGCTGCCCAGGCCGCCTTCTTCCGGCAGCGCGGCAGTGTCTTCCTGCATCACCACCGCGTCCGCGCCCTCGGGAATCTGCGCGCCCGTGAAGATGCGTGCGGCCGTGCCCGCGGCCAGCGGTGTGCCCACGATGCCGGCCGGGATTCGCTGCGCCACCCGCAGCACCGCGCCGACCGTGGCGCAATCGGCGCTGCGCACCGCATAGCCGTCCATCGAGCTGTTGTCGCGCGGCGGCACGGTGAGCGCCGACACCACGTCCTGCGCCAGCACGCGGCCATCGGCCTCGAAGGTCGACACGCTCTCGGTGCCGACACGCGGCGCGGCGGCCGCCAGCAGCCGCGCGAGCGCCTCGTCGAGCGGCATCAAGGGCGGACGGTTGGAAGTGCTAGCCATGGTGCTCCACCTTGTAGTCGAAACGGTCGGCATGCCGCAGCAGCCAGTCGCCGATGCCATCGACGTCGTCGAGGTCAAAGATCGGCAGCTCGGTCGGCCGCGGCAGCCCCGCGGGATTGTCGGTCGCGACACCGACGATGAAGGGATCCTCGATGTAGCGCGCCGGCCGCGCCGCCTCGCCTGCCGCGGGCGCGCGCCAGATCTCGATCTTGCGCAGGTCGCTGTGCTTGAAGCCTTCGACCAGCACCCAGTCGACGCCGGCATCGAGTTCGGCGATGAGATCGTGCACGCCGAGCTGGGTCGGCCGCTCGAACTCGCGGATCAGCGCCAGACGCTTGTCGGACGCCACGACCACCTCGAAGGCGCCGGCCTCGCGATGCCGGAAGGTGTCCTTGCCAGGATGGTCGATGTCGAACTTGTGGTGCGCATGCTTGACCACCGAAACCCGCTGGCCGTGCAGCTTGAGCACCGGGATCAATTGCTCGACCAGCGTGGTCTTGCCCGCGCCCGAATAGCCGGCGAAGCCGATGACTTTCATGCGCCCGCCGAGTCAGTCGCAGTTCTGCGCAATGTAGGCCTTCACCGCCTCGGCATCGGCCGGCAGCTTGACGACGCGCTTCGGCAGCGCCTCGATGCCTTCGAAGCGCGCGGGCCGGTCGGGCTCATGGCCCAGCGCCTCGACGATGGTCTCGGCGAACTTGATCGGCAGCGCGGTCTCCAGCACGATCATCGGCACGCCCGGCACGAGATGCTCGCGCGCGGCCTTCAGGCCGTCGGCGGTGTGGGTGTCGATCAGCGTGGCGAATCGCTTGTCCGTGTCCCGGATGGTCGCCAGCCGGTCGGCGTGGGTGCTGCGACTGCTGACGAAGCCGAAGCGGGTCGCGGCTCCGGCGAAGACCGGGTCGGCGCTGAGGTCGAAGCGCCCGGCGCTACCCAGCTCGCCCGCGAACAGCGCGCGCGTCCTGGCAGCGTCGCGGCCCACCAGGTCGAACACGAAGCGCTCGAAATTGCTGGCCTTCGAAATGTCCATCGAGGGGCTCGAGGTCTCGTGCGTGTCGGCGGCCGAGCGCACGCGGTAGACGCCGGTGCGGAAGAACTCGTCGAGCACGTCGTTCTCGTTGGTCGCCACCACCAGCGTGCGGATCGGCAGGCCCATCATGCGCGCCACGTGGCCGGCGCAGACGTTGCCGAAGTTGCCCGAGGGGACGGTGAAGCTGACCTGCTTGTCGTTGTCGCTGGTCGCCTGGAAGTAGCCGGCGAAGTAGTAGACCACCTGCGCCAGCAGGCGCGCCCAGTTGATCGAGTTGACCGTGCCGATCTTGTACTTGCGCTTGAAGGCCAGATCGTTCGACACCGCCTTGACGATGTCCTGGCAGTCGTCGAACACGCCGCTGATCGCGATGTTGTGGATGTTCGCATCCTGCAGGCTGAACATCTGGGCCTGCTGGAACGGGCTCATGCGGCCGTCGGGCGAGGTCATGAAGACCCGCACGCCCTTTTTGCCGCGCATCGCGTATTCGGCTGCGCTGCCGGTGTCGCCGCTGGTGGCGCCGAGGATGTTGAGCTGCTCGCCGCGGCGACCCAGTTCGTACTCGAACAGGTTGCCCAGCAATTGCATCGCCATGTCCTTGAAGGCCAGCGTGGGGCCGTTCGACAGGGCTTCGAGGTAGACGCCGTCCTCGAGCTCGCGCAGCGGGACGATCTCGTCGCTGCCGAACACCTCGGCGGTGTACGTGCGGGCGCAGATTCCCTTCAGGTCGAACGACGGAATGTCGTCGATGTAGAGCGACAGGATCTCGAACGCCAGCTCCGCATAGGGCAACCCGCGCCACTTCGCGAGCGTGGCCGCATCGACCTTCGGATACTGCTCGGGCAGGTACAGCCCGCCGTCGGGCGCCAGGCCTTCCAGCAGGATGTCGCAGAAGCGGCGGCGGTCCGGGTGGCCGCGCGTGGACAGGTAGCGCATCAGGACAACTCTTCCTTGCGGATGCGCACGATCGGCGCGAGCACGGTCGGCAGCGCCTGCAGTTCCTCCAGCGCATCGTCGAGCGTGCCTTCGCGCGTGTCGTGCGTGAGGATGATGAGGTCGGTCTGGGTCGAGCCCTCGCCGCCCACTTCGTCGGCCTCGCGCTGCAGCACCGCGTCGATGCTGATGCCGGCGCTGGCCAGCAAGCCGGTCACCTTGGCCAGCACGCCGGCCTCGTCGGCCACGCGCAGGCGCAGGTAGTAGCTGGTGACGACCTCGGCCATCGGCAGGATCTTCAGGTCGCTCATCGCGTCCGGATGGAAGGCCAGGTGCGGCACGCGATGTGCCGCATCGGCCGTGTGCAGGCGCGCGATGTCGACCAGGTCGGCGATCACGGCGCTCGCGGTCGGCTCGCTGCCGGCGCCCTTGCCGTAGTAGAGCGTGGTGCCGACGGCGTCGCCGTTGACCACCACCGCGTTCATCGCACCCTCGACGTTGGCGAGCAGGCGCTTGGACGGCACCAGCGCCGGGTGCACGCGCAGCTCGATGCCCTGCGCCTTGCGCTTGGTGATGCCGAGCAGCTTGATGCGGTAGCCCAGCTGCTCGGCGTACTTGATGTCCTGCGCCGCGAGCTTGGTGATGCCCTCGACGTGGGCGCGGTCGAACTGGACCGGGATGCCGAAGGCGATCGCGCTCATGAGCGTGACCTTGTGCGCGGCGTCGACGCCCTCGATGTCGAAGGTGGGATCGGCTTCGGCGTAGCCCAGGCGCTGCGCCTCCTTCAGCACGGTGTCGAAGTCCAGCCCCTTGTCGCGCATCTCCGAGAGGATGAAATTGGTGGTGCCGTTGATGATGCCGGCGATCCACTGGATCGAGTTGGCCGTGAGGCCTTCGCGCAGCGCCTTGATGATCGGGATGCCGCCGGCCACCGCGGCCTCGAAGGCCACCATCACGCCCTTGGCATGCGCGGCCGCGAAGATCTCGGTGCCGTGCACCGCGAGCAGCGCCTTGTTGGCCGTGACCACGTGCTTGCCGGCCGCGATCGCTTCCAGCACCAGCGCGCGGGCGACACCGTAGCCGCCGATCAGCTCGATCACGATGTCGATCTCGGGGTTGGCGATCACGGCGCGCGCGTCGCCGACCACCTGCACGCCCTCGCCGACCACCGAGCGGGCACGCTCGATGTCGAGGTCGGCGACCATGGTGATCTCGATGCCGCGGCCCGCACGGCGCTTGATCTCTTCCTGATTGCGCTGGAGCACCTGGAAGGTGCCGCTACCGACCGTGCCGATGCCGAGCAGGCCAACTTGGATGGGTTTCATTCGATTCGTCTCTGGAGCAGTGGGGCTCAGGCGCCCCGGTTTCGATAGCGTTCGAGGAAGCCGGCGATGCGGCCGACCGCCTCGCGCAGGTCCTCTTCGTGCGGCAGGAACACGATGCGGAAGTGGTCGGGCGTGGCCCAGTTGAAGCCGGTACCCTGCACCAGCATCACCTTGGTTTCCTTCAGCAGTTCGAGGAAGAACTGCCGGTCGTCCTCGATCGGATAGATCTTCGGGTCGAGCTTCGGGAACATGTAGAGCGCCGCGCTGGGCTTGACGCAGCTCACGCCCGGAATCGCGGTGATCAGCTCGTAGGCGAGGTCGCGCTGCCGGCGCAGGCGTCCGCCCGGATGGACCAGGTCGTTGATGCTCTGATAGCCGCCCAACGCCGTCTGGATCGCCCACTGGCCCGGCACGTTGGCGCACAGCCGCATGTTCGAGAGCATGTTGAGGCCCTCGATGTAGTCGCGCGCCATCTTCTTGTCGCCCGACACCACCAGCCAGCCGGAGCGGTAGCCGCAGGAGCGGTAGCTCTTGGAGAGCGAGTTGAAGGTCAGCGTCAGCACGTCCTTCGACAGGCTGGCGATCGCCGTGTGCTTCACGTCGTCGTACAGCACCTTGTCGTAGACCTCGTCGGCGAAGATCACCAGGCCGTGCTCCCGCGCGATCGCGACGATGCCCTTGAGCAAATCGTCCGAGTACAGCGCGCCGGTGGGGTTGTTCGGGTTGATCACCACGATGCCCTTGGTGCGCGGCGTGATCTTGGCGCGGATGTCGTCCAGGCTCGGCATCCAGCCGTTGCCCTCGTCGCACAGGTAGTGCACCGGCCGGCCGCCCGAAAGGCTCGCCACCGCGGTCCACAGCGGGTAGTCGGGCATCGGCACCAGCAATTCGTCGCCGTCGTTGAGCAGCGCGTTGGTGGCCATCGCGATCAGCTCGCTGGCGCCGTTGCCGAGATAGATGTCGTCGAGCGTGACGCCCGCGATGCCCTGCTTCTGGGTCTCGTGCATCACCGCCTTGCGCGCCGCGAAGATGCCCTTGCTGTCCGAGTAGCCGGCCGAGGCCGGCAGGTTGCGGATCATGTCCTGCTGGACCTCCTCCGGCGCATCGAAGCCGAACACCGCCAGATTGCCGATGTTGAGCTTGATGATCTTCTGGCCCTCTTCCTCCATCTGCTTCGCGGCGTCCATGATCGGGCCGCGGATGTCGTAGAGCACATTGGCCAGCTTGGCCGATTTCTTGAGCGGTTTCAAAGTCCCTCCAAGGGGGTCTGCGCAGGGGAAAACCTATAATTTGACCACAGATCACACCCCTCCCCGATGAAGCTACAGCCCGACAAATCCGACGTCCAGACCCTCACTGCGCACGGCCCGGGCTGGGTCGCCATCAACAATGAACGGGTCGAATCGAGCGTGGTGGTCGGCTCCCGCGGCGAGCGCTTCGAGTGGGATGCCGGCGAATTCGGCCAACTCGGCGCGGAGCACTTCGCGCAACTGGCTGCGCTCGGCGCCGAATTGATCATTTTCGGCAGCGGCAAGCGCATCCGATTCCCGCAACCCGCCTGGCTCCAGCCGCTGATGGCACGGCGCATCGGCGTCGAGACCATGGACACGCCGGCGGCCTGCCGCACCTACAACATTCTCGCCAGCGAAGGCCGTCATGTGGTCGCCGCGCTCCTGATCGAGAAGCCCCCAGGGCAATAGGAGGCATTTCGGGGTAAAATTGCGGGTTGCGAACCGGCGGCTCGCCCTCCTCAGTTAGCAACGACCAATCCTCCATGGTCTCGACGGGTTTCGACCGCGTCGGGCATGGAATCAAACGGAGAAAACAAGTTTCATGGCGATCGTTGTCAACAAACCCATCCCCGAATTCGACGCCAATGCGACAGGCGGCCTGAAGGTCTCGAACACCTCGCACCTCGGCCACGTGCTGGTCATGTATTTCTACCCCAAAGACAATACCCCTGGCTGCACCACCGAAGCCATGCAGTTCCGCGACCGCTACAAGGACTTCGAAAAGGCCGGCGCCACCGTGTTCGGCGTATCGCGCGACAACATGAAGTCGCACGACGAATTCAAAGCCAAGCTCGAACTCCCCTTCGAGCTGATCGCTGACACCGAAGAAAAGATGTGCCACATGTTCGGTGTGGTCAAGAACAAGATCATGTACGGCAAGAAGGTCAAGGGCATCGAGCGCAGCACCTTCCTGATCGGCGCCGACGGCGTGCTGAAGGCCGAATGGCGGGGCCTGAAGGTCCCGGGCCACGTCGACGACGTCCTGAAGGCGGTCAAGGCGCTCAAGAAAGCTGCCTGAAGCCTGATTTCGTGTGGTTTTGCGCTCTCGCGTTGGCGAAGCGCAACGATCACAGGTTGCGACACGTGCGATGTGCATAATGGCTTCATGCCGTTGAGCTCCACGACCGCATCCACCGAACAAAGCCGCCCTGGTCTTCAGGCGGCTTTTTCGCTTTCTGGCACCCTTCCTTTTGCGAGCGACACCCCCCATGCCTCTGCCTCCCGCCCCCACGAAACGCGCCGCTCTGCTGTCGCCGGACGCGCACGACGCGCCCGCCCGTTCCTCGCAGGGACGCAACGGTCGCCGCTCGGCCGACCGCAGGACTGAACAAGGCGGCTCGAACGGGCCCCAGCCGCTCGAGTTGTTCGATCGCCACGTTGCGGAGGCCGGCGGCCCTGTCGAGCCGCCGCCGCTGCCGGTGCCTCCCAAGGCCAAGGCGCCGGCCCGACCGGCACAGGAGCCGGCGGTGCAGGTCGAGACGCGCGCCAGGGTCGTCCCCGCGCCAGCCCCAGCCCCCGTCCCTGCGCCGCAGGCACCCGCGCGTGCCAAGCGCAGCAAATCCAACGGCCCGGCCAAGCTCTTCGTGCTCGACACCAACGTGCTGCTGCACGATCCGATGTGCCTGTTCCGCTTCGAGGAGCACGACATCTTCCTGCCGATGATCGTGCTGGAAGAGCTCGACGGCCACAAGAAGGGCACCACCGAAGTCGCGCGCAACGGGCGCCAGACCAGCCGCACGCTCGACGCGCTGGCCGGCGCGCAGGGGGCCGACATCGGCAAGGGACTGAAGCTCGACACCACCGGCCACCGCGAGGCCGGCGGCAAGCTGTTCTTCCAGACCGCCCCGCTCGACTACACGCTGCCGACCAGCCTGCCGCAGGGCAAGGCCGACAACCAGATCCTCGGCGTGGTGCAGGCACTGCGCGATCTCTATGCCCGGGAGGCGCCCGGCCGTCCGAAGCAGGAGGTGGTGTTGGTGTCGAAGGACATCAACATGCGCGTCAAGGCGCGCGCACTGGGGCTGGCCGCCGACGACTACCAGAACGACAAGACGCTGGAGGACGGTGACCTGCTCTACGCCGGCTCGCTCGCGCTGCCGGCCGATTTCTGGACCCGCCAGAGCAAGACGATCGAGAGCTGGCAAAGCGGCAGCAGCACCTTCTACCGGATCAGCGGCCCGATCGTGCCCAACCTCTACATCAACCAGTTCGTCTACTTCGAGGCGCCCGGCGAGCCCAGCATGTATGCGCGCGTGACCGAGATCCGCGACAAGACCGCGGTGCTCAAGACGCTGAAGGACTACGGCTCGGCCAAGAACGCCGTCTGGGGCGTGAACACGCGCAACCGCGAGCAGAACTTCGCGATGAACCTGCTGATGGACCCGGACGTCGACTTCGTCACGCTGACCGGCACCGCCGGCACCGGCAAGACGCTGATGGCGCTGGCCTCGGGCCTGACGCAGGTGCTCGACGACCGTCGTTACACCGAGATCATCATGACCCGCGCGACCGTCAGCGTGGGCGAGGACATCGGCTTCCTGCCCGGCACCGAGGAAGAGAAGATGGGCCCGTGGATGGGGGCACTCGACGACAACCTCGAGTTCCTGGCCAAGGGCGACGGCGGCGGCGCCGGCGAATGGGGCCGCGCGGCCACCAACGAGCTGATTCGCAGCCGCATCAAGATCAAGAGCATGAACTTCATGCGCGGGCGCACCTTCCTGAACAAGTACGTCATCATCGACGAGGCGCAGAACCTGACGCCCAAGCAAATGAAGACACTGGTGACGCGCGCGGGCCCGGGCACCAAGATCATCTGCATGGGCAACCTGGCGCAGATCGACACGCCCTACCTCACGGAGGGTTCTTCGGGCCTCACCTTCGCGGTCGACAAGTTCAAGGGCTGGCCGCACAGCGGCCACATCACCCTGGCTCGGGGGGAACGCTCGAGGTTGGCCGACTTCGCCAGCGAGGTTCTTTAGCTCGCCCCCAGGTTGCCCCGCACTTCGTGTCGGGGCGCCCACCCCCTATCGGGGGCAACACCAGCGGCCCGGCAAAGCCGGTTCCGCGGTGTTCACGAATGGGCCTGCGCTGCGCGCGGGCCCTTTTTTATGGTCTGCTGAAGGCTCCTGACAACACGTTGTCAGGAGGCTCCGCGCAGCATGGAGGCTTCAATCACTGACACAGGAGAGCACCATGACTGCCACCACCATCAACTGGTTCGAGATCCCCGTCGCCAACCTGGACCGGGCGCAGGCCTTCTACGAGAAGGTGCTCGGCCGCGCACTGAAGCGCGAAGACATGGGCGGCGAGCCGATGGCGATCTTTCCCTACGAGCAGCCTGCCACCGGCGGTTGTCTGGTGGCCGGCAGCCCGCGTGCCGCCGCGGCGGGCAGTGGCGTGCGCATCTATCTCGACTGCATGCCGAGCATCGACGCGGCACTGTCTCGCGTTGCCGCGGCAGGCGGACAGATCGTGACACCGAAGACCGCGCTGCCGGCGGACATGGGTTCTTTCGCCGTTCTGCGCGACACCGAAGGCAACGAAGTCGGACTGCACGCCCTCGCCTGAACCATGAACACGCCGACGCACAGGAACTGGATCGCCGTCGCGAGCGCGGAGCATGCGCGCCGCGGTCGCGACAACGCCACGGGCGGCTTCATGCAGGTCGGACACGGCAAGCTGGCCCCCCTCCAACGCATCAAGGCCGGCGACCGCGTGGCCTACTACGCCCCGACCACCGAACTCGGCGTGGCCGATAGGCTGCAGAGCTTCGTTTCGATCGGCGTCGTGCACGGCGATGCCCCCTACGAGGCCGACATGGGCAACGGCTTCGTGCCGTGGCGGCGAGACGTGCATTACGCCGCCGCGAGCGAAGCGCCCATCCTGCCGCTGATCGAACAGTTCGATTTCGTCGAAGACCCGAAACGCTGGGGCGGCAAGTTCCGCTTCGGCATGTTCGATGTCAACGATCACGATTTCCGCCTGATCGCGGCGGCCATGAAAGCCGATCGCGAAGGCCTCGACCTCTGAAAGCCATGATGGAGAAAACCATGCAACCCCAACTTCAGCACCTCGATCCCTTCAACGTCGCCGGATTGACCGCACGCACCACGAACCGCGACGAGAGCGACCCCGAGGCCGCGCGCATCGGCACGCTATGGGACCGTTTCTTCGGCGAGCGCGTCTACGAGACGACCCCTCACCGCATCGACGACATGCGGCTCTACGGCGTCTACTCGGCCTACGAGACCGACGCGCACGGCGCCTTCGACATCACGACCGGCGTCGCGGTGGCCGATGGCCCCGCGACGGTGCGGATCGAAGGCGGCGACTACCTGGTCTTCACCGGGCAAGGTGAAATGCCGCAGATGGTGCTCGCGGTCTGGCAGGCGATCTGGCACTATTTCGATGCGCACCCGGAGATCCGGCGCCGCTACCAGAGCGACTTCGAGGCCTACAGCGGGCCCGACCAGGTCGCCATCCACATCGGAGTCCTGACGGACTGACATGAGCAGCACCATCGGCAGCAGACGCAGCAGGAAGAGCTGGCGGGAGAAGCTCGCGGGCTATCCGCGCCTGCCCGAGGTGAAGCCCATTCCGCCCAGCATGCTGCGTCGCCACGGGCCGGGAACGATCGTGACACCCTCGCCCCGGGAGGTCGAAGACGCCATGAAGCGCGTGCCCGAGGGCCGACTCGTGACGGTCTTCGGCATCGGTGAACAGCTCGCACGCGAACACGGCGCCACCATCGGTTGCACCGTGACCACGGCGATCTTCGCCAGCATGGCGGCGCAGGCGGCGGCGGAAGACCGGCAGGCGGGCCGCGGCGACATCACACCCTACTGGCGCACGCTGAAGGTCAACGGCGAACTGAACCTCAAGTACCCCGGGGGCCTCGATGAACTCATGCGCCGGCTCGAATCCGAAGGCCACACCGTGGTCCAGCGAGGCGCGCGCTTTTTCGTCCTCGACTTCGAGACCAAACTTCTGGGAAGCTGAAGCCGATCCATGCGCCGTGCCGACCGCCTGTTCCAGATCGTCCAGCTCATTCGCGGGCGGCGGCTCACCACGGCCGCCTTTCTCGCGCGCCGTCTCGAGGTCTCCGAGCGAACGGTGTACCGCGACGTCGCAGATCTGCAGCGCCAGGGCGTGCCGCTCGAGGGCGAAGCCGGCGTCGGCTACCGCCTGGGCGCGGGCTTCGACCTGCCGCCGCTGATGTTCACGCAGGACGAGGCGGCGGCACTGGTGGCATCCGCGCGCCTGGCGCAAAGCTGGGTCGACGCCGCGATGGCGCGCGACATCGAATCCGCGCTCGGCAAGATCCTGTCGGTGCTGCCGCCGGCGGCGCGGGTATCGGCCGAAAGCCTGGCGCTCTACGCCCCGGCCTACGTGCTCGACCCCGGCACGCGGTCGCGGCTGCAGACGCTGCGCGAGGCCGTGCAGTCGCGCCACAAGCTGCGCATGGACTACCGCGACGTCGCGGGCGCCCCCAGCCAGCGCACGGTGCGCCCCCTGGGCTGCTTCTACTGGGGCAAGGTCTGGACCTTCTCGGCCTGGTGCGAACTGCGCAACGACTTCCGGGGCTTTCGGCTCGACCGCATCGACGCCATCGAAGTACTGCCGGAACGCTTCAGGGACGAGTCCGGCAAGACCCTGGCCGACATGCTGCGCCAGCTGAACGCCAATGCCGGCTCCGCCGGAACGGGCTAGAAGTCGTTGCCGCCGGCGAGGTTCTCGAACTTGGTCAAGGGCTTCAGGAAGGCCAGCTTGACGGTGCCCGTCGGGCCGTTGCGGTGCTTGCTGATGATCACCTCGGCGACGCCGGGTTCCTTGCTGTTCTTGTCGTAGTAGTCGTCGCGATAGATGAACATGATGATGTCGGCATCCTGCTCGATCGCGCCGGACTCGCGCAGGTCGCTCATCATCGGGCGCTTGTCGGTCCGGCTCTCGACGCCGCGGCTCAACTGCGACAGCGCGATCACCGGGCACTTGAGCTCCTTGGCCAGCATCTTCAGGCCGCGCGAGATTTCGCCCACCGCGGTGGCGCGGTTCTCGTCGTTCATGCTGCTCGACACGCTCATGAGTTGCAGGTAGTCGACCACGATCAGGCCGAGCTTGCCGTACTGGCGTGCCAGCCGTCTCGCATTGGCGCGCAGTTCGCTGGTGGTGAGGCCGGGCGTCTCGTCGATGTGCAGCGAGACGTTGCGCAGCTTCTCGATGGCTTCGGTCAGGCGCGGCCATTCCTCGTCGGTCAGCTTGCCGGTGCGCAGGTGGCCCTGGTCGATGCGGCCGATCGAGCCGACGATACGCACCGCCAACTGCGAAGCCCCCATTTCCATCGAGAACACCGCCACCGGCAGGCCCTCGTTGAGCGCCACGTGCTCGGCGATGTTGATCGCCAGCGAGGTCTTCCCCATCGAGGGGCGCGCGGCCAGCACGATCATGTCGCCCGGCTGCAGGCCGGAGGTCATCTTGTCGAACTCGTAGAAACCGGTGCGCACGCCCGTGATGTCGTTCGGGTTCTCGGCCATCTCGGTCACGCGGTCGAGCAGTTCGACCACCAGGGAATCCATGCCCTGGAAGCCCTGCTTCATGCGCGTGCCTTCCTCGCCGATGTTGAAGATCTTCTGCTCGGCCTCGTCGAGGATCTTGTCGACCGCCTTGCCCTGCGTGTTGAAGGCGTTGGTCGCGATCTCGTCGCTGGCGCTCACCAGCTTGCGCAGGATCGAACGCTCGCGCACGATTTCCGCATAGCGCCGGATGTTGCTCGCGCTCGGCACGTACTGGGCGAGCGAATTCAGGTAGCCGAGCCCGCCGATCTCGTCGGCCTTGCCGAGGTTCTGCAGCTGCTCATAGACCGTGATCACGTCGGCCGGCTTGCTGGCATTGATCAGCGTACCGATGGCCGCGTAGATCAGCTTGTGTTCGTGGCGGTAGAAATCGCCGTCGACCACCACGTCGCCCATGCGGTCCCAGGCGCCGTTGTCGAGCAACAGGCCACCCAGGACGCTCGATTCGGCCTCGATCGAATGGGGTGGGATGCGCAATTGCGCGATCTGGCGGTCAGCCGACGGGTCGTTGTCGGCGTAGGAAAAAACTGCGGACATGAAGTTCCTTGCAACCGTGCATGCTAAGCCGCGGCGAGCGCGGCGTCACGTGGACAAGGCTGTGAATAAGCGGTGATCTTCCGGTGCAGCGTCTGGGACAACCCGTTTGACCGGAAAAAGAAAAGCCGCCCGAAGGCGGCTCTTTCACGCGCGTGAAGCGCGTCGGGCGATCAGGCGGTTTCGCCGTAGACCGCGACGGTGATCTCGACCACCACGTCGGTGTGCAGCGCAACGCTGACGGTGCTGTCGCCAGCGACCTTGATCGGGCCGTTGGGCATGCGCACCTGCGACTTCGCAACCTTGTAGCCCTGCTTGTTGAGCTCTTCGGCGATGTCGCTGTTGGTCACCGAGCCGAACAGGCGGCCGTCGACGCCGGCCTTCTGGGTCAGCTTGACGGTGGTGCCGGCGAGCTTTTCGCCCTGGGCTTGCGATTCGGCCAGCTTGGCGGCCGCAGCCTTTTCGAGTTCGACGCGCTTGGCTTCGAATTCGGCCTTGTTGGCTTCGGTGGCGCGGCGGGCGCGGCCCGACGGGATCAGGAAGTTGCGGGCGTAACCGTCCTTGACCTTGACGATTTCGCCGAGCACGCCGAGATTGACGACCTTGTCCAGAAGAATGACTTGCATGGTATCTGGCTCCTTAGACGCGGTGTTGGTCGCTGTACGGGACCATCGCGAGGAAGCGGGCACGCTTGATCGCGGTGTTGAGCTGGCGCTGGTAGATCGCGCGCGTGCCGGTCAGGCGCGCGGGGATGATCTTGCCGTTTTCGCTGATGAAGTCGCGCAGGGTGTCGATGTCCTTGTAGTCGATCTCTTCGACGCCGGCGACGGTGAAGCGGCAGAAGCGCTTGCGCTTGAACAGCAGCGACTGGGTGTTGCGCTTCGGACGCTTGTCCTTGTTGAATTTCTTGAACGTGGCCATTTTGGACCTCTAGAAAATTAGTTGAATTCTTGAATGTGAAGCACGGGATGCTTGGCCGTACCCGGTGTCGCGAGGAAGCCCTGGAATCGCCAGAGACTGCCCAGCTCCTGCCTTGCGAGCCGCTCGGCCACTGCGCCGAACGCAACGGCCTTGATGGCCGCCTTGACCTGTCGGGGCTGGGCCGCTTCGGTCACTGTCGACTCGTGTTCGAGTCGCAGGTCGATGGCGGGCAATCCGGCAGGCGTGTAACGCAAAGCTCCGAGTTCGGCGACGCAGGCAGTCAGCAGCAGCTGATTGACCGCGGCAGCGCTCACATCATCCGTTGTTGTTGGCGGCGTATTCGGCCTGCTGGGCCTTGCGGGCCTCTTCGCGCTCGACCGTCTTCATCATCGACGAAGGACCGGTGTCGGCCTTCTTCTTGACCACGGTCAGGTGGCGCAGAACGGCGTCGTTGAACTTGAACGCGTGCTCGAGCTCGGCCATGACGGTCTGCTCGGCTTCGATGTTCACGCACAGGTAGTGCGCCTTGTTGAGCTTGTTGATCTGGTAGGCCAGCTGGCGGCGGCCCCAGTCTTCCACGCGGTGGACCTTGCCGCCGCCGGCCGTGATCAGGCCCTTGTAGCGTTCCAGCATGGCCGGAACTTGCTCGCTCTGATCCGGATGGATCAGCAAAATGATTTCATAGTGACGCATTGGCACTCCTTGTGGATTTTTCCTGCGATTTTCTCGAGGAAAGGGGTTGAGCCACCCGCGGCGTCAGACGTGGTGTGGCAAGGCAAAGCCGTAAATTATAGCACTCGGCCCGGCGCCGGACTGCCCTCAAGGTGGCCTGAGGCCCTTCGAGGGGTTGCGGGGGCTCAGTTCCCGCGCAGCGCCCGTTCGAGCGCAGAGGCCTTCTCGGGCCCCACCGCGGCCTGGATCTTGGGAAACAGCTCCAGCAGTTGCTCGCAGGTCGAGCTGCCTTCGACCGACAGGTTGAGCCTGAAGCCGCGCAAGCCCAGACTGCCGGTCAACAGGGTGGCGATCGGATAGGCGTCCTTGTAGCGCTGCTGGTCCGAGCGCGCGGCCTCCGGTGCACTCGCTGCGAGCGCGGACGCGGCCGCCACGGGAATCGCCGCGGGGACGGGACCGTCAACGACCGCAGCCGCGCTCTCCCCGACCCGGGCCAGCAGTCCCTGCCCGACCATCTGATCGATCTCCTCGCGGCTCACGCCCATTCCGGACTCGAGCACCTCGGCGACGCTTCGCCTGCCATCGAAAAGAATGAACGCCGTGCGCTGGCGCGGCGTCAGCGCAATGGACCGGTCCTTGAGAACACGCTGCCCGGCTTCGGTCTTGACAAGAATCATGGGGTTGGTTCCTCGACGTCAAGGTCAGGGCGTATGGCAGGGCCGGCGAAGGGTCCTGGTGCGACTTCGGCACAACCGCGCCCCGGGATGCGGCGAGTTTGACACCAAAGAAGCAATTGGTTGCAAATACGTCAAGCTGACATGAGGATTACACGAAGACCGTGACCAAAGTCGTTGCGCGGCGGTGACACCCCTGCCACCGCCGCCCCTCGCAGCCGCTCAGCGCTTGGCGAGCTGCTTCCAGGTTTCGATCACGCTGTCGGGGTTGAGCGAGATCGACTCGATCCCCTGCTCGGCCAGCCAGAGCGCGAAATCCGGATGGTCGCTGGGGCCCTGGCCGCAGATCCCGACGTACTTGCCCTGGTCCTTGCAGGCCTTGATGACCTTCGCCAGCAGCGCCTTGACGGCCGGGTCGCGCTCGTCGAAGTCGGCGGCCAGCAGTTCCAGCCCGGAGTCGCGGTCCAGGCCCAGCGTGAGCTGGGTCAGGTCGTTCGAGCCGATCGAGAAACCGTCGAAGAATTTCAGGAACTCCTCCGGCAGGATCGCGTTGCTCGGAACCTCGCACATCATGATCAGCTTGAGTTCGTTCTCGCCGCGCTTCAGGCCGTGCTCGCCCAGCAGCGTGGTCACGCGCTCGGCCTGGCCCAGGGTGCGCACGAAGGGCACCATGATCTGCACGTTGGTCAGGCCCATCTCGTTGCGCACGCGCTTGAGCGCCTCGCACTCCATCGCGAAGGCCTCGCCGAACTCGCCGCTGAGGTAGCGCGCCGCGCCGCGGAAGCCCAGCATCGGGTTCTCTTCCTCGGGCTCGTAGCGGCTGCCGCCGATTAGCTTGCGGTATTCGTTGGACTTGAAGTCCGAGAGGCGCACGATCACCGGCTTGGGCCAGAAGGCGGCGCCGATGGTGGCGATGCCCTCGGCCACCTTGTCGACGTAGAAGGCTCGCGGCGAGGCATGGCCGCGCGCCACGGATTCCACCGCCTTCTTGAGGTCGGCGTCGACATTGGGATAGTCGAGGATCGCCTTCGGATGGACGCCGATGTTGTTGTTGATGATGAATTCGAGCCGCGCCAGGCCGACGCCGTGGTTCGGCAGCTGGGCGAAGTCGAAGGCGAGCTGCGGATTGCCCACGTTCATCATGATCTTGAGGTCGATCGGGGGCATCTCGCCGCGCTGGACCTCGGTCACTTCGGTTTCGAGCAGGCCGTCGTAGATGAAACCGGTGTCGCCCTCGGCGCAGCTGACCGTGACCAGCGTGCCTTCCTTGAGCAGGTCGGTGGCATCGCCGCAGCCGACCACCGCCGGGATGCCGAGTTCGCGCGCAATGATCGCCGCGTGGCAGGTGCGTCCGCCCCGGTTGGTGACGATCGCGGCGGCGCGCTTCATCACCGGCTCCCAGTTCGGGTCGGTCATGTCGGTCACGAGCACGTCGCCCGCCTGGACCTTGTCCATCTCGCTGATGTTGTGGACCAGCCGCACCGGCCCGGTGCCGATCTTCTGGCCGATCGCGCGGCCCTCGGCCAGGATGGCGCCGCGGCCCAGCAGCTTGTAGCGCTGTTCCGCCTTGCCCTGCTGCTGGCTCTTCACGGTCTCGGGCCGCGCCTGCAGGATGTAGAGCTGGCCGTCGGTGCCGTCCTTGCCCCATTCGATGTCCATCGGACGGCCGTAGTGCTCCTCGATGACCAGCGCGTATTTCGCCAGTTGCTCGACGTCGGCGTCGCTCAGCGAATAGCGGTTGCGCTGCTCGGTCGGCACGTCGGTGGTCTTGACCAGCTTGCCGCTGGCCGCCTTCTCGGCGGCGGTCGCGAATTCCATCTGGATCAGCTTGGAGCCCAGGTTGCGGCGGATCACCGCGCGCTTGCCGGCGCGCAGCGTCGGCTTGTGGACATAGAACTCGTCGGGGTTCACGGCACCCTGCACCACGGTTTCGCCCAGGCCGTAGCTCGAGGTGATGAAGACCACGTCCTCGAAGCCCGATTCGGTATCGATCGTGAACATCACGCCGGCCGCGCCGAGGTCGCTGCGCACCATGCGCTGCACGCCGGCGGACAGCGCCACCACGTCATGGGCGAAGCCCTTGTGCACCCGGTAGCTGATCGCGCGGTCGTTGTAGAGCGAGGCGAAGACTTCCTTCATCTTGTGCAGCACGTCCTCGATGCCGACCACGTTGAGGAAGGTCTCCTGCTGGCCTGCGAAGGAGGCGTCGGGCAGGTCTTCCGCGGTGGCGGACGAACGCACCGCGAAGCTGGCCTGGGGATTGCCGGCCGACAGCGTCGCGAAAGCCTCGGCGATCGCCTTCTGCAGGTCGGCCGGGAAGGGCTGGGCCTCGACCATCGCGCGGATCTCGCCGCCGACCGTGGCCAGCGCGCGGACGTCATCGGTGTCGAGCTTCGCGAGCTTGGCGCTGATCTTGTCGGCCAGGCCGTCGTGCGCCAGGAACTGGCGGAATGCATGGGCCGTGGTGGCGAAGCCGGTCGGGACGCGGACGCCCTGGGGCAGCTGGGAAATCATCTCGCCGAGACTGGCGTTCTTGCCGCCGACCGACTCGACGTCGGTCATTCTCAGGTTTTCGAACGGTACGACCAGGGCGGTCGCTTCGAACAGTGCAGACATGGGAAAGCTCCAGAAGTTGAAACTGATGCTGCATGCAGGCGCCGCGACGCGATCGTTCTTCTTGCTCTGGGCATCGGCGGGGGGTGCATGCTGGAATTCGAAGGGGAAGGCTGTGGGGGAAAGCGCCCGGCATTCCCGATAATGGGGCGAATTGTAGGCGCGGCCGAGTCGGGCGTGCCGCAGGACAAGGTCGCCCAAATATGCAAACGCGCACTGTTTTCTTCGTTTCCGACGGCACCGGCATCACCGCCGAGACTTTCGGCAATGCCGTTCTGGCCCAGTTCGAGATGAAGCCCCGCCATGTGCGGCTGCCCTTCACCGACACCGCCGACAAGGCGCACCAGGCGGTGCGGAAGATCAACCACACGGCCGAAATCGAGGGTGTGCGGCCGATCGTGTTCACGACGCTGGCAAACATGGAAGTGCTCGAAGTGATCGAAACCGGTTGCAAGGGCATGCTGCTCGACATGTTCGGCACTTTCGTGCGGCCGCTCGAGATCGAGTTCGCGATGAAATCGAACCATCGCATCGGCCGCTTCAGCGACGTCAGCAAGAGCAAGGAGTACGACGCCCGCATCCAGGCCATCGATTTCAGCCTGGCGCACGACGACGGCCAGAGCCACCGCGATCTCGAGGGCGCGGACGTGATCCTGGTCGGCGTCAGCCGCAGCGGCAAGACGCCGACCTCGCTGTATCTCGCCATGCAGCACGGCCTGAAGGCCGCCAACTACCCGCTGATCCCCGAGGATTTCGACCGCCGCCAGTTGCCCCCGGCCCTGATGCCGCATCGCAAGAAGATCTTCGGTCTCACGATCCAGCCCGAGCGCCTGAGCGAGATCCGCAACGAGCGCCGGCCGAATTCGCGCTATGCCAGCCTCGAAAACTGCCGCCACGAGGTCAGCGAGGCCGAGGCGATGATGCGGCGGGCCGGCATTCGCTGGCTGTCGACCACCACCAAGTCGATCGAGGAGATCGCGACCACGATCCTGCAGGAGCTGCGCCCTGAACGCCTGACGTACTGAGCTCGCCCCCAGGTTGCCCGGCACTTCGTGTCCGGGCGCCCACCCCCTACCGGGGGCGCAGTCAGCGGCCCGGCAAAGCCGGTTCCGCGACTGCTCACCAACGGGCGCGCTCCGCGCAGCCGCGAAGATGATCGCAGCGGGCGCCGGATTCCGCGGCCTGCGCAGCCAGGCCCCTTCGTGGAACACCGCGGAACTGGCTTTGCCAGGCCGCTGGTGTTGCCCCCGGTAGGGGGTGGGCGGCTACACGAAGTGAGCCAACCTGGGGGCGAGCCACACTCACCCGAAAAGGTACTGGACCGTGCCGTCGGCAGCGTTGATCGGCTGGCAGCGCATCGCCCAGACGCGCTCAATCAGCGCCGGCTGCAGCACCTCCGCCGCCGGCCCCTGGTGGACGCCGGCGCCGCCGACCAGCACCACCACGTCATCGGCATAACGGCGCGCCAGGTTGAGGTCGTGCAGGACGGCGACGATGCCCACGCCCTGCCCCGCCCAGTCGCGCAGCAGCCGCATCGCGGCGTGCTGGTGCGCCAGGTCGAGCGCGGCGGTGGGCTCGTCCAGCAGCAGCCAGCGGGCGCTGCCGTCGGGCCGGGGATCCCAGAGCTGTGCCAGTGCACGCGCCATCTGCACGCGCGCCTTCTCGCCGCCCGACAGGGTGTTGAGCACGCGCTGCGCGAGCGCCGACACATCGGTCAGCGCCATCGCGCTTTCGATGATGGCGTCTTCGTCCCGGCTCGGCGTGCCGCGGTGGGGGAAACGGCCCAGGGCGACGATTTCCTGGGCAGTGAAGTCGAAGGCCACCGCACTCTCCTGGGGCATCAGTGCCCGACGCAGGGCCAGTGCCGCGGTCTTGTGCTCGGCCGGCGACAGGCGGTCGAGCAGCACGCGGCCGCGGTCCGGCCGGCGCTGGCCGCCCAGCACCGACAGCAAGGTGGACTTGCCCGCGCCGTTGGGGCCCAGGATGGCCGTCACCCGGCCCGGGTGCAGCGTGATGTTCGCGCCGGACAGCAGGGTCTTGCCGCCGATGCGCACCTCGACGTCGATGCAGCCGAGCGTCATATGCGCCCCCGGAAATGCCGCAGCATGAGCAGGAACATCGGCACCCCGATGAAGGCGGTCAGCACACCCAGCGGAAGCTCGGTCGGCGCCATCGCCGTGCGCGCCACCGTGTCGGCGGCCAGCACCAGCACCGCGCCCAGCAGCGCCGACCCCGGCAGCACCACGCGATGGTCGGGCCCCGCCACCAGCCGCACCCAATGCGGCGCGATCAGGCCGACGAAGCCGATGATGCCGGTGGTCGCGGTGACCGCGCCCACCGCGAACGCGGTCACCAGGATCGCCCGCCGCTTGACGCGCTCGACGTCCACGCCCAGCAGCGTCGCCTGCGCCTCGCCCAGCGCGATCGCGTTCAGCGGCGCGGCCAGCGTCAATCCGATGCACAGCGCCACGAACACGATCGCGCCCACCAGCAGCACCGCGCTCCAGCGCGCGCCGCCCAGGCTGCCCAGCAGCCAGAACTGCAGGCTGCGCAATTGCTCGTCCGAGGCCATCACGCTCAGGAAGCCGAGGCCGGCCCCCGCCAGCGCGTTGATCGCGATGCCCGCGAGCAACATCAGCGCCATGCGCGTGCTGCCCTCGCTGCGCGACAGGCCGTAGATCAGCAGCGTCACGGCAAAGCCGCCGCCGAAGGCCATGCTGACCAGCGTCCAGCTGCCCAGGGTGCGTGGCAGCACCGGCATCAGCCAGGTGCCGAGCACGATCGTCACGCCGGCCGCCAGCGCGGCGCCGCTGCTGATGCCGATCAGGCCCGGATCGGCGAGCGGATTGCGGAACAGCCCCTGCATCAGGGTGCCCGCCATACCGAGCCCCGCACCGGCGGCGACGCCGAGGATCAGGCGCGGCAGCCGGATGTTGACGAACACCAGGTACTCGGGCGACGCATCGGCGCCGCCCTGCCAGATCGAAGCGAACACGCCCAGCAACTGCGAGGCGCTGATCGCGTAGGCGCCCGAACCGGCGCCGACGGCGAAGCTCAGCAGCAACAGCACGAGGCCACCCGCCAGGGTGGCGCGCATCGTCAGCCGCCCGCTCATGCCGCGCGAAAGCTCTTGTGCAGTTCGCTGACGGCAAGAGGCAGGCGCGGACCGAACCCCAGCAGCAGCAAGGCGTCCTGGGTCACCAGCGCCCGCTTCCGGAAGGCCGGTGTCAATGCCAGTTCCGGGCGCTGCCAGAACTTCTCCGCACCGCCGTGCGCCTCGATGCTCTGCGTAGTGGTCAGGATCACATCCGGGGCGGCGCTGGCCATGGCCTCGGCGGTCATCGGCCGGTAGCCCTGAAAGCCCGAGAGGCAGTTGACGCCGCCGGCGAAGCCGATCATCGCGTGCGCCGCGGTCTTCTCGCCCGACACCTGCGGGCTCGCGCTGTGGGACAGCACGAACAGCACGCGCGGCTTGCGCGTGCCGGCGCTGTCCGTCGCCAAGCGCTTCTGCACCTCGGACCATTCGACCTCGAGCCGCGTCATCAGTTCGCGCGCCTGCGCCTCGCGCGCCGCCGCGCGGCCCACGGCGGCCACCTTGCGCTGCACCTCGCCCCAGCTGTGGTCGGCTTCGACCAGCTCCAGCCTGACGCCGGCCGCACGCAGCTGGTCGAGCACGACCGGCGGCCCCGACTCGGTGGTGGCGATCACCGCATCGGGCTTGAGCGACAGCAGCCCTTCGGCGGAGAGCTGGCGCATGTAGCCGACCTTCGGCGTCCGGCGGGCGGCCTCCGGGTAAAGGCTCGTGGTGTCGGTCCCGACCAGCTGCGACTCGGCGCCCAGCGCGAACACCACCTCGGTGATGGCGCCGCTGACGGTCACCAGGCGCGGTGCGCCCGGACCCTGCGCAGCGACGGGCCAGGCGCATGCGGCCAGCGCGGAAGCGCCGAGAAGGCGCAGCGTGTCGCGCCGATCTCGCGTCGCCCTCGTCATGCGCCCACCTCGGCGCTCGGCAGTTTTCGCACCAACTCACGCCAGTCGTCGCGTTCCGGCACGCCGGGCTTGCGCGCACCGAAGAACATCGCCATCAGGCCGCCCTCGCGGTCGAAGGCCTCGACCGAAGTCACAACGCCGTCGCTGGTCGGCTTCTCGACGATCCAGACGCTCTCGACCAGGTCTTCGCGCAGGTGCAGGTTGAAGCCCGGGTCCAGCACGTTGAGCCACTGCATGCCGCGCATCTCCATCGGCTCGACCCGCACCACCGGCCCGGTGTGGATCTGGATGCAGCCCGGGCTGCCCACGAACACCATGATGGGCGTGCCCGCGAAGGAAGCCTCGTGCAGCAGCTCGCGCACCGCCAGCCGGGCGGCCCGCTTCGCGAATGTGCCCTCGGTCAGGCGGAAGCTCTGCTGTCGCTCGACTTCGAACTTGTTGAGCAGGCCGAAGAACTGGTGCGTGTCGGTCATGCGCCCCCACGCCTCGGCGAGGCCGGCGCCGTCGATCTCGCGGTCGGGCCGCGGCGGCGCCTTGGGCTGCACGGGCCCGAACTCGACGATCTGCGCGGCATCCGCATGGGCCTGGGCGACCGACTGGAAGGCATCGCGATCGGTCGCATCGCGGACAAAGATCTTGTGCACGGCCAGGCCGCTGGCATCGAAGAACTGCAGGCTCAGCGACGGCGGCTGGCCCGCATTCGCGGCCGCCTCGCTGACGAAGAAGCCCGCATGCCAGTGGCTGAAAAAGAGCCGCAGGTCGATCTCCTCGCCGAGCGCGAGACCCATCTGGGCGCCGCCGGACAGGTTCCGGTAGATGCCCGTCTTCTCGTGCACCGTCGAGGCATTGCGCGTCAGCGCCAGCACCGGACCGCACAGTTCGAGCGCTTGCAACAACGCGAGCCACGGCCCGCGCAGCGGCGCTGCGCGCAGCGCCCGATCGTGCGCGCCCGCATGGGCGGCAATGGCCTCGCCCTCGCTGATGCCGAGCGCTTCGGCGGCATCCTTGTGGCGCTTGCCTTCGGCGCGCAGGGCGGCGAATCGTTCGCGAATGAGTTCATGGGTCATCATGAGGTCCTGCTGAGGTGAGGTGAATCAGAAATCGGCCACGAGCGACACATTGAAGTGACGGCCGGGCTGCGTGTAGGCATCGACGATGGGAGAGTTCGAAGCGAGTCCGCGGACATCGCTCCACATCCAGTACTTCTTGTCGGTCAGATTGACCAGCGCGACGTTCAGGCGCAGGTCGCGACGGATGCGCCATTGCGCGTTCAGGTCGAGCGTGGTCGCCGAAGGCGTGAGGAACTGGACGCCGGTGGTGACTTCGGCCGGATCGACATCGCTGCGCTTCTTGGCCGCGTGGTGAACCGCGTCGAGGCGCACGCTCCAGGTCGGCGCCTGGTACTTGAGGGCGACCATGAACTTCTCCGGGTCGATCGAGTTGAGCGGCACGTGGGCGGTGCGGTCCTCGCCGTTCGTGCGGCCGTACGCGAAGGGCAGCGAGAAGCCCGTGCCCTGCGTGGTCCAGTCGAGCTCGCCCTTGAACTCGAAGCCGTCGATGCGCGCGCGGCCGATGTTGACCGACTGGAAGGTCGCGGGATGGGTGCGCGACCCGAACACGCCGCCGATCAGGCGATCGTTCTCGATCATGTCCTTGTACGTGCCGGTGAAGACCGCAGCCTCGAAATTCAGGATGCCGGCGCGCCCGCGCGTGCCGATCTCGAAGTTCTGGCTGGTCTCCGGCTTCAGGCCGGGGTTGGGAATCGTCCGGTAGCCCGAGATCACGTTCTCGAAGAAGTTGTTGACCTGGAACGCGTTGGGCGCCTTGAAGCCGGAGGCGTAGTTGCCGTAGAGGGTCCATTGCGGCGTCGCCCGGAACAGCACGCCCAGCTTGGGCGAGACCGCCGAGTCGGACAGCGACACCGCGCGGGCGCTGAAGCCGGTCTGATCCGCATCGAGGTCGAAGCGGTCGAAGCGCACCCCGGGCGTGATGCTCCACTGGTCGTGGATGAACTCATCCTGCACATAGAAGGCCGCGGTCTTCTCGGTCGTGTCTGGAAAGCGCTTGAGCGGATAGACCTCGCCGACCGGCGGCACCAGCCCGGTCTGCAGGTTCTCGACCTGCGTGTTCGTGTAGTCGATGCCGTAGGTGATGCGCTGCGACCAGTCCCCGGGCATGCGCAGGGTCTTGTCGGCCTGCAAGCCGGCCTGCCAGGTGTTCTCGCCATAGGTCACGTCGCGCATCCGGTCGGCGGCGGTGTAGCGGTTCTCCCAGGCGAGCTCCTGCGAATTCGCCTTCTGGTAGCTCAGGTAGCCCAGCAGGTTGTCGGCCAGCACCGAGTCGACCCGCAGCCGCCCGTCCCAGGTCAGGCGGTCGCGCTGCAGCTGGGTCAGCGCGCCCAGGCCGATCACCGAGGTCGAGACGGACGGCGGCTTGGAGAGGCCCGACAGCAGATCGTAGCCGCTCGATCTGTCCACGTGCTCGAAGGTCAGGTTGTGGGTCAGGCTGGCGTTCGGCGTGACGATCACCTTGGCCATCAGCGACTTGCTGTTGGTGCGCTCCGGATTGGGCGCGGTGCGGTCCGAATTGCGGGCGTCGTTGGTGCCCATGTTCTCGAGTTCGTGCGTACGGCTGCCGTTGGCCGAGATCAGCCAGCTCACCGTGTCGCTGGCCTTGCCCGCGAGCGTGACGCCTCCTTGCCAGCCGTTGTCGTCGCCGCTGTAGCCGACGTTCGCACTGCCGCCGAAGGTCTTGCCGTCGGCCAGGAAGGTCTCGGGCTGCCGCGTGATGAAATTGACCAGGCCGGCCAGCCCGTCGGAGCCGTAGAGCGCGGAGGCCGGCCCCTTGATGATCTCGATCCGCTCGATCAGGCCGAGGTCGAAATAGTCGCGGCCGAAGGCGTTGGCGCTGAACACGTAGCTGCGCGGCATGCGGATGCCGTCGGTCATCAGCAGCACGCGATTGCCGTCCAGCCCCCGGATATTGAAGCCGGCGTTGCCGTCGCGGCCGGTGTTCCCGGCCGCCAGGCCGAAGCGTACGGGCGCGCGCCGGACCGAGACGTTGGGAATGTCGCGCACCGCGTCGCGGATGTCGTGGATCTGCTCGAACTCGATCTGCTGGCGGTCGATCACCTCGATGGTGGCCGGGACGTCTTCCTTGTTCTGCTCGGAGCGCGAGCCGCTCACCACGATCTCGCCGAGGGCCGCGATTCGGGCGGGGCCGGCCTCCTGGGCCGCGGCGAAGGTACTGAAGCCGCAGGCGATCAGCCAGGGAAGTGATTGAAGTCGATGCGCGAAAGCGAGTGAGCGTGCCACTTGAAGGTCCAGAAAACAGTTGACGAGCTGCTCGCTGGACGGCGCGCAAGGGCTGCGCGCGATGGCCTGGCTGGCGGGGGAATCAGGCGGTGGCCCGACTCACAATCATATGCGAATGATTCTTATTACTAACAATTACCCCAAGCCGATTGAGGGATGGGAAACGGAGCAGAAGACGCCACGACCCGTCCGAGACGGATCGCGGCGCTTTCATTTCGTCAGGCGGCGACCGCCTCTTCCGCCGGCGCCGAGCTGCGGATCAGGTGATCGAAGGCGCTCAGCGCCGCCTTCGCGCCGTCGCCGGCCGCGATGATGATCTGCTTGAACGGCACCGTGGTCGCATCGCCGGCCGCGAACACGCCTGGCACGGAGGTCTGGCCCTTGGCGTCGACCACGATCTCGCCGTGCTTCGAGAGCTCGACCGTGCCCTTGAGCCAGTCGGTGTTGGGCACCAGGCCGATCTGGATGAACACGCCCTCGAGCGGCACCGTATGGCTCTCGCCGCTCGCGCGGTCCTTGTAGACCAGGCCGTTGACCTTCTGGCCGTCGCCCGTGATCTCGGTGGTCTGCGCGTTGGTGATGACCTTGACGTTGGCGAGGCTGTGCAGCTTGCGCTGCAGCACCGCATCGGCGCGCAGCTGCGTGTCGTACTCGATCAGGGTCACGTGGCCGACGATCCCGGCCAGGTCGATCGCCGCCTCGACGCCCGAGTTGCCGCCGCCGATCACCGCCACGCGCTTGCCCTTGAACAGCGGGCCGTCGCAGTGCGGGCAGTAGGCCACGCCCTTGTTCTTGTACTCGTGCTCGCCCGGCACGTTGATGTTGCGCCAGCGCGCGCCGGTCGAGATCACGACCGAGCGGCTCTTGAGCGAGGCCCCGCTCTCGAGCTGGATCTCGATGAAGTCCTTGCCCGGAGCGCTCGGCACGAGCGCCGCGGCACGCTGCAGGTTCATGATGTCGACGTCGTAGTCGCGCACATGCTCCTCGAGCGCGAGCGCGAACTTGGGCCCTTCGGTTTCCCGGATCGAGATGAAGTTCTCGATGCCCATGGTGTCCAGCACCTGGCCGCCGAAGCGCTCCGAAGCCACGCCCGTGCGGATGCCCTTGCGCGCCGCGTAGACGGCGGCGGCCGCGCCGGCCGGGCCGCCGCCGACGATCAGCATGTCGAACGGTTCCTTGCCGGCGATCTTCTTCGCTTCGCGCTCGACGCCGCTGGTGTCGATCTTGGCGAGGATCTCCTCGAGGCTCATGCGGCCCTGGCCGAACTCGGTGCCGTTGAGGAACACGGTCGGCACCGCCATGATCTGGCGTTCCTTGACCTCGTCCTGGAACAGCGAGCCGTCGATCATCGTGGTCTTGATGCGCGGGTTCTGGATCGCCATCAGGTTCAGCGCCTGGACCACATCGGGGCAGTTGTGGCAGGTCAGCGAGATGTAGATCTCGAACTCGAAATCGCCGTCGAGCGCGCGGATCTGCTGCAGCACCGCGTCGTCGACCTTGGGCGGGTAGCCGCCGACCTGCAGCAGCGCCAGCACCAGCGAGGTGAATTCGTGGCCCATCGGCAGGCCCGCGAAGCGCGGGCCGTGGTTTTCGCCCGGCCGGTTGATCGAGAACGAGGGCTTGCGATGGTTGTCGCCGCGGCTCTCGGTGATTTTCACCAGCGACGACGACTCGGCCACGTCCTTCAGCAGCGATTGCAACTCGCCCGACGCATTGCTGTCATCGAGCGAAGCGACGATCTCGACCGGCTGCGTGATGCGGTCGAGGTAGCTCTTGAGTTGCGATTTGGTGCCGGCGTCGAGCATGGTGAACTCTCTCCTTGAAATACGATGGAAACAAAAAAGCCCGGGAGCGAACGCGCCCGGGCCGTGGCGCGAACGAGGCGGCTTAGATCTTGCCGACCAGGTCCAGCGACGGGGCGATGGTCTTGGCACCCTCGTTCCACTTGGCAGGGCAGACTTCACCCGGGTGGGCGGCGGTGTACTGGGCCGCCTTGAGCTTGCGCAGGGTTTCCTTCACGTCGCGGGCGATCTCGTTGGAATGCACTTCCATGGTCTTGATGATGCCCTTGGGATTGATGATGAAGGTGCCGCGCAGGGCCAAGCCTTCTTCTTCGATGTGCACGTCGAAAGCATGGGTCATCTGGTGCGTCGGGTCGCCCACCAGCGGGAACTTGGCCTTGCCCACGGCGGGCGAGGTTTCGTGCCACACCTTGTGCGAGAAGTGCGTGTCGGTGGTAACGATGTAGACCTCGGCACCGGCTTTCTGGAACTCGGCATAGTTGTCCGCAGCATCTTCCACCTCGGTCGGGCAGTTGAAGGTGAAAGCCGCCGGCATGAAGATCACGACCGACCACTTGCCCTTCAGGCTTTCGTTGGTCACGGGCACGAACTTGCCGTTGTGGAAGGCTTCGGCCTTGAACGGTTGGACTTCGGTATTGATCAGGGACATGTGGTTTCCTTGTTGGCTGATGAAATGTGCGAGTGATTAGTATAACTACCAATCTCTGATTTTTAATAGCCATGAGCTATTAAATGCATTGCCCACCCCTATGAATGAGAACGCCTATCACCCTCACCCGCATGCAGAACGCCTGCGCATGGGTTTACTTGCGCCGCCGACCGGCAGGCTCTCACAATCGACCTTTTAAGAACAAGGAAAAAACCATGAAGGGCGACCCACAAGTCATCGACCATCTGCAGGCGCAACTCAAGAACGAGCTGACCGCGATCAACCAGTACTTCCTGCACTACCGGATGCTCAAGCACTGGGGGCTGGACAAGCTGGCCAAGAAGGAATACGAGGAGTCGATCGGCGAGATGAAACATGCCGACAGGCTCATGGACCGGATCTTCATGCTCGACGGCCTGCCGAACCTGCAGGACCTGGCCAAGCTCCAGGTCGGCGAGGACGTGCCCGAGATCCTCGAATGCGACCTCAAGTCCGAGACCGGCGCGCAAGCCACGATCAAGGCCGGCATCGCGCACTGCGAAAGCGTGCGCGACTATGTCTCGCGCGACCTGCTGCAGGAGATCCTGGACGACACCGAAGAGCACATCGACTTCCTCGAGACCCAGATCGACCTGGTCGGCAAGGTCGGCCTGCAGAACTACCTGCAGTCGCAGATGGGCGAGAGCGAATAGACCGGCGCGACACCATGCAAGCGGGGCAATGCCCCGCTTTTTTTTGCCTTTACGAAACTTCATTGCTATCGAATCAGGAGCAATGAATGACCGCGTGGCACGGGATTGAGCTACATCATCAAACGGGACTCGACACAGGCCAGCCCTCTGCAAATAGCATTCATTCTCATTTGTAGAGCTAGAATCGCCGGCTCCGATGACCGCTGCCACCACCGACAACCGCCGCCGCGCCTATTGGCTCAAGACCTTGCACGAGTGGCACTGGGTCAGCTCGGCGCTGTGCCTGATCGGTCTGCTGCTGTTCGGCATCACGGGCTTCACGCTCAACCACGCGGCCAGCATCGAGGCCAGGCCGAAGATCACCAGCCGGACCGGCACCATCGACGATGACTTGCGCACGGCACTGCTGAAGCAACTGCCCGCGGCCAGGGCACAGAAGGGCAAGGCCGAACTGCCCGCGGAACTGCAGGGCTGGATCAGGAAGCAGTGGTCGGTCGACACTGCCGGGCGCGACGCCGAGTGGTCGGACGACGAGATCTACCTCTCGCTGCCCCGCCCCGGCGGCGATGCCTGGCTGCGGCTGAGCCTGGCCGATGGCGAGGCCGAATACGAGCGCACCGATCGCGGCTGGCTGTCCTACCTCAATGACCTGCACAAGGGCCGCAACAGCGGTGTCGCCTGGAGCTGGTTCATCGACATCTTCGCGGCCGCCACGCTGGTGTTCTCGATCACCGGTCTTTTCATTCTCAAGATGCATGCGGGCAACCGGCCCTTCACATGGCCGATGGTCGGCATGGGCCTGGTCATTCCGGTGCTGCTCGCGCTGCTGTTCATCCACTGATCCAGGAAAGAGGTCTTCGTGCAAGTTCGCTATTCCCTCGCGCTCGCCGCCTTGTTCGGCGCGCCGGCCTTCGCCGCGGGGCTCACCGTCAACATCGAGGTGCCGCGCCTCAACGTGGCCGAATACCACCGCCCCTATGTGGCGGCCTGGATCGAACGCCCCGACCAATCGGTCGCGAGCACGCTGGCGGTCTGGTACGACGTCAAGAACAAGGGCAACGCGGAAGGCGAAGGCACCAAGTGGCTGAAGGACATCCGGCAGTGGTGGCGGCGCACCGGGCGCGAACTGCAGATGCCGGTCGACGGCGTGAGCAGCGCGACGCGGCCCGCGGGCAAGCACCAGATCAACCTGTCCGAAGGCTCGGTGGCCTTGCCCAAGCTGGCACCGGGCGCCTACAAGCTGTATGTCGAGGCGGCGCGCGAGGTCGGCGGCCGCGAGATTGTGAGCATCCCCTTCCAGTGGCCGCCGGCGAAGGCCGAGCAGTCGCAGGTCGCGGGCACCAGCGAACTCGGCGAAGTCCTGCTCGAACTCAAGCCCTGACTCCTTCTTCGCCTCCAACCTTCCGGGAATCCATCATGAAGCTCTCATTGCGCACCCTCGCCCTCGGCATCGCTCTCTGCGCCGGCACCATGGCCGTCCAGGCCCACAACGCCTGGATCATGCCGTCGACCACCGTGCTGTCCAAGGCCGACTGGATCACGGTCGATGCCGCGGTCTCGAACGACCTCTTTTTCTTCAATCACAACCCGCTGAACCTCGACAGCCTGGCCGTCACCGCGCCCGACGGCAGCGCGGTCAAGCCGGAGAACATGTTCAAGGGCAAGCTGCGCAGCGTGTTCGACCTGAACCTCACGCAGCCGGGCACCTACCGCATCGCACTGATCAACGACGGCGTCTTCGCACGCTGGAAGGACAAGGCCACCGGCCAACCCAAGCGCGCCCGCGGCACACCCGAAAACATCGCGAGCCAGATCCCGGCCGACGCACTGGAGGTCGAGGTCACGCAATCGGCCGGCCGCAACGAGACCTTCGCCACCGTCGGCAAGCCCAGCGCCCTGCGCCCGACCGGCAAGGGTCTCGAACTGGTCACGGCCAACCCGACCGACCTCGTCAAGGGCGAGAAGA
The DNA here is from genome assembly GCF_052114385.1 of Variovorax sp. M-6. Taxonomy (NCBI): domain Bacteria; kingdom Pseudomonadati; phylum Pseudomonadota; class Betaproteobacteria; order Burkholderiales; family Comamonadaceae; genus Variovorax; species Variovorax sp. M-6. The sequence goes on from NZ_JBFREQ010000003.1 coordinate 198,851, forward strand.
CCAGCTTCACGCTTCAGCTCGACGGCCAGCCTGCCAAGGATCTCGAGGTCACCGTGACGCTGGGCAACACCCGCTACCGCGACAAGCTCGACGAGCTCAAGCTCAAGACCGATGCCAAAGGCCAGTTCAGCGTGACCTGGCCGGCAGCCGGCATGTACTGGCTCGACGCCAGCACGACCGACAAGAAGACCTCGGTGCCGCAAGCCAAGGAACGGCGCCTGAGCTACGCCGCGACCCTGGAAGTGATGCCCTGAGTTCCACGTCGAACGATCCGGCAGCCGGGCGCCCTTCCTTCGCGACCTGGCGCGCAGGCGGCTACGCCAACGTGCCCCGGCCGCGCCGCGCCGATCCGGCCAGCCTGCAGACGCTGGCGGGCCGCACCATGGGCACCACCTGGACGCTGCGCCTCGACAACCCGCGCATGATCGCGCTGGATGCCGTGCGCGCCTGCGCGCAGGACGCGCTCGATCGCGTGGTCGCCCAGATGAGCACCTGGGAGCCCGATTCGGACATCAGCCGCTTCAACCGGTCCGGCGCCGGCAGCCGGCACGTGCTCGAACCCGAATTCGCCGAGGTGCTGGCCTGTGCCCTGCGGTGGGCGGCGGCCAGCGACGGGGCCATCGACCCGAGCATCGGCCCTCTGGTCGCGCTCTGGGGCTTCGGCGCGCAGGCCGACGCATCGGTCGCAGGGCCGCCCTCCCCGGCCGAACTCTCGCGGGTGCGTGAACGCGTCGGCTGGCAGCGCGTGGCGCTCGACCCCGCCACGCGCTCCATCGTGCAACCGGGTGGCGCCGCGCTGGACCTGTCGGGCGTCGCCAAGGGCTTCGCGGTCGACCGGGTCGCCGCTGCGCTGCGAGCGCTCGGACTGTGCGACTTTCTGATCGAGGTCGGCGGCGAATTGCGCGCGGCCGGGCGTCGCCCCGACGGCGATCCCTGGCAGGTGCTGGTGGAAGCGCTGCCCGGAACGACCCATCGGGTGGCGCTCGACGGCCTGTCCATCGCGACCTCGGGCGACCGCTGGCATGCGCGTGAGCATCAGGGCCGGCGCTGGTCGCATACCCTCGATCCGCGCACTGGCGAGCCGGTCGGCCACGCGCTCGCCTCGGTGACGGTGCTGCACCCGGAGTGCATGCAGGCCGACGCACTCGCCACCGTGCTGACCGTGCTGGGGCCGGAGGACGGCCTGGCCTTCGCCCGACGGCACGGGCTCGCCGCGCTCTTCGTCCGCCGCGACGGCGAAGGGCATTGCACCTTCATCAGCGACCGCTGGCCGACCCCAGCCCTCGCCGCATGACCGAGCCCGCCCTGCGAGCGCTGGCCGCGTGCCTCACCGTGCTGGCCTACATCGCGCTGTGCGCGGCCATCTATTGGCGGCAGCGCCGGCAGCGCGAAGCCATGGCACGCCGGGCCGCGGCACTGGCCGGGAACGAGCCCGGAGCCGCCACCCTCGTGCTGTTCGCGAGCCAGACCGGCCAGGCCGAGGCCCTCGCATGGCAGACCGGCCGCTGGCTGCACGACGCCGGAACACCGGCCCGCGTGATGTCGCTCAACGACGCCGACGCAGAGCTCTTGCGAAGCACGCCAAGGGCGTTGTTCATCGCCAGCACCTATGGCGAAGGCGACGCACCCGACGGCGCCAGCCTGTTCGCCGAACGCGTGATGGGCTCGGCGGCCGAGCTCTCCTCGCTGCGCTATGCGGTGCTGGCGCTGGGCGACCGCCAGTACGCCAACTTCTGCCGCTTCGGCCGCCTGCTCGACGAATGGCTCCATGCCGCGGGCGCGAAGCGCAGCTTCGAGCGCCTCGAGGTCGACAACGCCGAACCTGCCACCCTGGCCGCCTGGCAGGCGCAGTGCGGCGGCAAGCCGGGTGCCGGGCCGCAAGAGGCGCCCGAATCCACCTCCGTGCCTTGGCGCCTCGCCACCCGCACCTTGCTGAACGAAGGCAGCGCGGGTGCGCCGGTCTATCGCCTGGCATTCACGCCGGTAGCCGAACCAGCGCCCGACTGGGCGTCCGGCGACATCGCGCAACTCGTCCTCGCCAGCGATCCCGGGCGGCCGCGCGACTATTCGATCGCCTCCATCCCCAGCGACGGCGACCTGCAGTTGCTGGTGCGCCAGGAGCAGCATCCGGACGGCACGCTCGGCGCGGCCTCGGGCCTGCTGACGTCGACCCTGCCCCTGGGCGACACGGTCCAGTTGCGGCTGCGCCCGCACAGCAATTTCCGGCTCGGCGACAACGCCGGGCGCCCGCTGCTGCTGATCGGCAACGGTACCGGGCTGGCGGGACTGCGCGGCCATCTGCGCTCCCGCGCGGCCCTGGGCCGGCACGACAACTGGCTGGTCTTCGGCGAGCGCCAGGCGCGGCACGACTTCCTCTGCCGCGACGAAATCGAGGCCTGGCAGCGCGCAGGCGTGCTGCAGCGGCTCGACATGGTGTTCTCGCGCGATCAGGCCGAACGGCTCTACGTCCAGCACCGGCTGCTCCAGCTGCACGCGGAAGTCAGCGCCTGGATCGCCCGCGGCGCGGCAATCTATGTCTGCGGCAGCCTGCAAGGCATGGCGAGCGGCGTCGATGCCGCACTGCGGCAGATCGCCGGACCCGCCGCCATCGGCGAACTGCTGGCTGCCGGGCGCTACCGCCGCGACGTCTACTAGGCGATTCGATCGCGTTGAAGGTTGCGCTCAAGCAACGAAATATCTCAACCGGTCGCCGAAACACCGCTCAAATGTGAACCGCACGTTAACAAACGTATTGAGATTCATTATCATTCGCTGACTTCGCACCCTCCGCGAATCAGCTCACCCAGCCAATCCTCCCCTCGTTTCGCCGAGGCCGCGCAGGACCCGCCAGTCGAGCTCTCAGTTTTGCTTTCACCTGGGAACCCTTCATGGCCTACATCAAGAGCCGCAAGCACGCCGTCGCGCGCGCGCTGCCCCCCTTCGGCAGTGCCGCCGCCGCCACCCTTCTAGCGTTGACGCTGCCTGCTGGCGCGCAGACCTCCACGAACACCCTCAAGGAAGTCCGCGTCGAAGACAGCGCCGCGACCGACTTCAAGGTCGACAACTCGGCCAACCCGAAGTTCACTGCGCCGCTGATCGACATCCCGCAGGTGATCCAGGTGATCCCGGAAACGCTGATGCGCGAGCAAGGCGCCACCACGCTGACCGAAGCACTGCGCAACACGCCCGGTGCCGGCGCCTTCTTCCTCGGCGAGAACGGCAACACCACGACCGGCGACTCGATCTTCATGCGCGGCTTCGATGCCTCGGGCAGCATCTTCGTGGACGGCATCCGGGACCTGGGTTCGTTCTCGCGCGACGTCTTCAACATCGAGCAGGTCGAAGTGGTCAAGGGCCCGTCGGGCACCGACGTCGGCCGCAGTTCGCCGACCGGCTACATCAACCTGATCACCAAGAAGCCCAAGCTGGAAGACAGCTTCTCGGGCTCGCTCGGCTTCGGCACCGCGAGCTACAAGCGCGGCACCATCGACTGGAACAAGGTGGTGAGCGGCGCCGACGGCTCGGGCACGGCCTTCCGCCTGAATGCCGTGGCCGAAGACTCCGGCGTGGACGGCCGCGACTTCATCAACAACAAGCGCTCGGCCATCGCGCCCTCGCTGGCCTTCGGCCTCAACACGCCGACCCGCGTCTTCCTCGACTACCTGTACGTCAAGCAGAACAACATCCCCGACGGCGGCGTCCCGACCATCGGCCTGCCGGGCTACACCACGCCCGACGCGCTGCTGATCAATTCGCCGATCCTGCGCCGCACCTTCCTGAACTACGCCTCGAAGGTCGATCCGAGCAACTTCTACGGCACCAGCTCCGACTTCAACGATGTCACGGCCAACATGTTCACGGCCCGCGTCGAGCACGACATCACGCCCGACATGACGGTGCGCAACATCACACGCTGGGGCCAGACCAAGCAGGACTACATGCTGACGTCGTTCATGCTCGGCGGCCTGACGGCCAGCCGCGTCGGCAACACCAACACCTACCGGGGCACGGTGCCTCCCTTGACCTCGGGCTTCATCGACACGGTGGTCCCGAGCAACCCGGCGACCTGGACGGTGACGCGCAATCTGCCGACCAACAAGGACGTCGAAAACACCATCTTCGTCAACCAGACCAGCCTGTCGTCGAAGTTCAAGACCGGCAGCTTCAGCCATACCGCGAACTTCGGCCTGGAATTGATGCGCGAAGAGCAGGAGAACAGCAACTTCTTCGGACCAGGCTTCGCGTCGGTCAACACGACCTTCGCGCCGGCGGGCTCGTGGCCGGTCGCCAACCTGTACAACCCGAACCCCTACGTGAGCGGCTACAACCGGATCGCGAACGGCACCGGCAACTTCGGCAAGACCGACACCGTCAGCCTGTACGCCTTCGACACGATGAAGATCAACGAGCAATGGCAGCTGACCGGCGGCCTGCGCTACGACCACTACAGCACCGACTACTCGGCCACCGCCATGGGCAACGGTCCGACCTTCCCGATCACGCCGACCAACCTGTCGACCTCGGGCGACCTCTGGACCGGCAAGATCGGCGTGGTCTACAAGCCGGTCGAGAACGCCAGCTTCTTTGCGGCCTACGGCAACTCGGCGCAGCCCCCGGGCGGCGCCAACTTCTCTCTGGCCGCCTCGGGCACCGGCAACAGCGCCTCGCGCGTCGACTTCGCGCCGCAGAAGGCCGACACCTACGAGATCGGCACCAAGTGGGACGTGCTGAACAAGCGCCTCTCGCTGACTGCGGCGCTCTATCGCACCGAGGTTCGCAACGAGATCGTGCAGGATCCGACCAACACGGCCGTCTACACGCAGGACGGCAAGAAGCGGGTGCAGGGCATCGAGCTCGGCGTGGCTGGTGCGATCACCGATCAGTGGGGCATCAGCGCCGGCTTCACGACGATGGACACCAAGGTCAACGGCTCCACCAACGCGGCGGACCGGATCGACGTGATCCCGTACACGCCCAAAGAGGCCTTCACCGCCTGGACCAGCTACCAGTTCCCGTTCGGGCTCACCATCGGCGGCGGCGCGCGCTACAACGGCAAGCTCACGCGCGGCTTCGACGGCGCGATCGGCACACCGGCCTACACGGATGCCTACTGGGTGTTCGATGCCATGGCCTCCTACCGCATCAACAAGAACGTCGAACTCCAGCTGAACCTGTACAACCTGTTCGACAAGGAATACGTCGCAGCGATCAACAAGAGCGGCTACCGCTACGTGCCGGGCACCCCGCGCTCGGCCCGCCTCACGGCCAACTTCGCGTTCTGACGCGGATCAATGCTGTCGCATCCTCCCGGTGCGACACTCGAGCCCCGGCCCCGCGCCGGGGCTTTTTCTTTGAGGAAACCGAAAGATGATGCTGCATGTGCCCGACGTTCTGAACGCAGAGCAGGTGCGCGAGATTCGTGCAAGCCTGGACGCCACCGACTGGGTCGACGGCCGCGAGACGGTCGGCGACCAGGGCGCCCTGGTCAAGCGCAACCGGCAGTTGCCGGAGCAATCCCCGGTCGGCCGCGAACTGGGAAAGACGATCCTGGGCGTGCTGGCCCGGAATTCCCTTTTCTTTTCGGCCGCCCTGCCGCTGCGCTTCGTGCCGCCGCTGTTCAATCTGTACGAAGGGGGCGAGCACTACGGCCTGCATGTCGACGGCTCGGTGCGCTCGGTGCCGGGCACCGGGGAGCAACTGCGCACCGACCTGTCCTGCACCCTGTTCCTGTGCGATCCGGAGGACTACGAGGGCGGCGAGCTCGAGGTGGTCGACACCTATGGGACGCACGAAGTCAAGCTGCCCGCCGGCGACCTCATCCTCTATCCCTCCAGCAGCCTGCACCGCGTCCATCCGGTGACCCGGGGCACCCGCGTCTGCTCATTCTTCTGGCTGCAGAGCATGGTGCGCGACGACCGCCAAAGGGCCATGCTGTTCGAGCTGGACCAGGTGATCCAGAAGCTGCGCGGCCGGCTCGGGGAGTGCGAGGAATCGATCGCGCTCACCGGGCAGTATCACAACCTGCTGCGCATGTGGTCCGAAGTCTAGGCACTCGGGCGGACGGGCCGACCCTGCTGCCGCGATAGTTATTGCAAATGCGAAGAATTCGTATTTATAATCGAGCCTTCTTCAAACAGCCAGCTACAAGCCGCCTTCACCGCCATGATCGTCTGCGTCTGCCGCCGAGTTTCCGACCGTGAAATCGCGCGCCACGCGCGCGCCGGAATGACCTTCGACGAAGTGCAGTTCGAGCTCGGCGTGGCCACCCAGTGCGGCCAGTGCGAAGGTTGCGCGCGCGACGTGGTCGCGCAATGCAGTGCCTCGCACCCGGTCGCCGCGCTTCACCGCGAAACAGGCGCCCAGGCGATCCAGCTTGCCAATTCCATCAAGGAAAGCAACGCATGGAACTCTTCGCGGCACTCGGCGGCAGCCTGATCCTGGTCGCCAGTTCGGTCTGGTGGATTCTTCGCAAGTAAGTCGTTAGCGTAGTGGTTTTGCTGCGCCGGGGCACCTTTGCGGCGCCCGCATCCGAATGATTGATCGTGTCTGACCGTTTTTCCCCGCCCCCCTCGGCCCTAGGCCTGTCGCGCAACGCCATCATCGCCGGCAGCGTGGTGCTGTTCCACGTCGCGGCGCTCTGGGCCCTGCAAAGCGGCTTGCTGCGCCGCGCCGCCGAGGTGGTGATTCCGGTCGAGATCCTGAGCGAGTTCATCGAGCCGCCGAAGCCCAAGGAACTCCCCCCGCCGCCTCCGCCGCCGCCCGAACCCAAGCGCCAGGTGACCAAGACGCCACCGCCGCCCCGGCCCCAGGCGATCCGCGAGCCGAAGCCGACGCCGGCGCCCAATGCGCCCACGGGCAGCGTCGAGCCCCCGCCGCCGCCGGCGCCGATCGCGGCCCCCGCCCCGCCGGAGCCTCCCGCGCCGCCGGCCGCGCCACCCGCCCCGCCCTCGGTGCAGTTGCCGTCCAGCAACGCGGACTACCTGCAGAACCCGAAGCCGGTCTTTCCGGCCATGAGCAAGCGGCTCGGCGAGCAGGGAAGATCGATCTTCAGCGTCCTGATCGGCGTCGACGGGCTTCCGAAGCGCGCCACCCTGGTCAGCTCCAGTGGATATGAACGGCTCGACGAGGCAGCGCGCACCGCCGTGATGAGCTGGCGCTACGTGCCGGGCAAGCGAAATGGGGTCGTTGAACAAATGGAGTTCAACGTGCCGATCAACTGGGTTCTCAAATAATTTTCTGGAGTAGTTTCGTATGGATTCCCACTTTGGCCTGATGAACGTCTGGCAGCAAGGCGACTTCGTCACCAAGGCTGTCGCGCTGTTGTTGATCGGCATGTCGCTCGCGTCCTGGATCGTGATCCTGATCAAGGCGATCGACGTCATCCGGTACAAGCGCCTCGCGAAGCACTCGCAGGACTTCTGGCACAGCGAGGACTTCGCCACCGCCCTCGCCAAGCTCGGCAAGGACGACGGCAACCCGTTCCGGGCGCTCGCGCTGGAAGGCCGCGAAGCCGCCGCCCACCATCGCAACACCAAAGCCCACCTGCATGACGCACTGGACGTCAGCGACTGGATCACCCGGGCCCTGCGCAACGGCATCGACGAATTCACCGCGCGCCTGCAGACCGGCCTGGCGATCCTCGCGTCGGTGGGGTCCACAGCCCCCTTCATCGGCCTGTTCGGCACCGTCTGGGGCATCTATCACGCGCTCATGAGCATCGGCTCCGCCGGACAGGCGACCATCGACAAGGTGGCCGGCCCGATCGGCGAAGCGCTCATCATGACGGCGCTGGGCCTGGCGGTTGCCATTCCCGCGGTGCTTGGCTACAACGCCCTGGTGCGCGGCAACAAGTTCGTGCTGACCAAGCTCAACAGCTTCGCGCACGACCTGCACGCCTACTTCGTGACCGGCGCCCGCGTCCAGAGCGGCGGCGGCGAAGCCACGGTCGTTCCGCTCAAGAAGGTCTGAGCACCATGGCCTTCGGAACACAGGACGAACCCGACGAGGTCATGAACGAGATCAACATGACGCCGCTGGTCGACGTCATGCTGGTCCTGCTGATCATCTTCATCATCACGGTGCCCGTCATGAAGCACGCGGTGAACATAGATCTGCCCCGCGCCAGCAGCGAGCCCGAGCAGCCCAAGCCGCAGAACATCCTGTTCACGGTCGCCGCCGACGGCAGCTACTACTGGAACGAGCAGAAGATCGACGACACCGACCTGGTCGGCCGCCTGGCCGCCGAGGCGGCCAAGGACCCGCAGCCCGAGTTGCACATCCGCGGCGACAAGGCGGTGCGCTACGAGCGTGTCGCGCAGGCGATGTCGGCGGCACGGGAGGCCGGGGTGCGCAAGATCGGTTTCATCACCGAGCCCGAGCCGAAGTAGACGCCCCACGCAAGTCAAAAAAATAGATCGCGGCGATTGACTTTTAATTGAGAATGGTTATCATTAACCAATCGCTTCGACACAGGAGTCTCCGAATGACCGCAACGCCCAACGCCTTCGCCGTGCTGAACCATCCATCGCTGGACCACGCAGGCGGAGGTCGCGCTGCCACCGAAGCCGCCCGCCCCGCTCCGCTACTGGAAAGCGCGGAACTCCTCAAGGGCGGCAAGGCCGTCGGCATCCTGCACAACGGCTCGCTCTATCGTCTGCAAGCCACCAAACTCGGCAAGCTGATCCTGACCAAGTAGGACCCAGCCCGCCCCTCGCGCAAGTTTCATCGTGGGGCGACTCGAGGAGATTCATCTCCGAAGGGTCGTTTTTTGCTAGCCAACGGTCCGCCGACTAGCCAAGCTTTTTTTCACGCTGACCAACGAACAAACGCCGTCCCAGGGACGGCGTTTTGCTTTGTTGCAACTGCGGTTCAGAGGCCCAGCGCGGCGATGCCGGCCTTGGCGACCTGGGCATCTTCGTTCGACTTGACACCGCTGACGCCCACTGCGCCGATCACCTGGCCGTCCTTCACGATCGGCACGCCGCCTTCGAGCAGGCCTTCGATGGCCGGAGCCGTCAGGAACGAGGTCCTGCCGCCGTTGATCATGTCCTCGAAGGTCTTGCTTTCACGCCGCCCCATCGCGGCCGTGTGGGCCTTGGCGGGCGCGATATGAGCCGACAGGGCCGCCGCGCCGTCGAGACGCTGCAGCCACAACAGGTTGCCGCCGTCGTCGGCGATCGCGATGGTCACGGCCCAGTTGTTCTTGAGCGCCTCGGCTTCGGCGGCGGCGGCGATGGCCTTGAGGTCGGCGAGTTCGAGAAAGGACTTGGTCTTCATGGTCTTCCAGCAAAGTTGAGCAACCCTGAAGCATAGCGTTCAGGATGGCGGGCAGCCGACCTCGCAGCGGGAATGCGCTGCAGGAATGCGTTCGGTGACGAGGGTTTTCTGCGGGCCCGGCCTTGCGGCCCCCTAGAATGCGCCCAACTGCAGCGTTGCAGCCAACCCAGGAGCTCAGCAATGAACGACCGCGTCAACACCCTCGACACCTCCGTCGGCTACGGCCAGACGCTGCCGCAGGCAGAACGCCAGCGCGTCCTGCGCAACACTTATTGGCTGCTGGCCCTGAGCCTGCTGCCCACCGTCCTGGGTGCCTGGCTGGGCGTCTCCACCGGCATCACCCGCTCGCTGACCGGCGGCCTGGGACTGATCGTCTTCTTGGGCGGCGCCTTCGGCTTCATGTTCGCGATCGAGAAGACCAAGAACTCTGCCGCCGGCGTGCCGGTTCTGCTGGGCTTCACGTTCTTCATGGGTCTGATGCTGTCGCGCCTGATCGCGATGGTGCTGGGTTTCAAGAACGGCTCCGAGCTGATCATGACGGCCTTCGGCGGCACCGCCGGCGTGTTCTTCGTGATGGCCTCGCTCGCGACCGTGATCAAGCGCGACCTGTCGGGCATGGGCAAGTGGCTCTTCGTCGGCGCCATGGTGCTGATGTTCGGCGCCATCATCAACATCTTCGTCGGCTCGAGCGCCGGCATGATGGCGATCTCGGTCGCCGCCATCGGGATCTTCTCCGCCTTCATGCTGTACGACCTGAAGCAGATCATGGACGGCGGCGAGACCAACTACATCAGTGCCACGCTGGCGCTGTACCTCGACCTCTTCAATGTCTTCCAGAGCCTGCTCGCGCTGCTCGGCATCTTCGGTGGGGAACGGGACTGAGCGAGCGCTTCGGCGCTGCATCGAAAAGGGCCCCGAGGGGCCCTTTTCTCATGCGCGCTCGAAGACCGCGATGGACTCGACGTGCGCCGTGTGCGGGAACATGTTCACCACGCCGGCGTGGGTGCACCGGTAGCCCGCCTGGTGAACCAGCAGGCCGGCGTCGCGCGCCAGCGTCGAGGGGTTGCAGCTCACGTAGACGATGCGCTGGGGCGGCACCCAGCCGCCGTCGTGCAGCTCGACCTGCTGGTGCAAGTCGGCCAGCGCCTTGGCAAGCGCAAAAGCACCTTCGCGCGGCGGGTCGACCAGCCACTTGTCGGCGGCGCCGTCGGCCACCAGCATCGCGGGCGTCATCTCGAACAGGTTGCGGGCAACGAAGGTGGTGGGCACCAGCTCGCCGCGCCCCGGCACGGCGGGGCGGTTTCGCTCGAAGTTGGCGGTGGCGCGCGCCACCAGCGTGTCGCTGCCCTCGATGCCCAGCACCTCGCGCGCCCGGCTCGCAAGCGGCAGCGTGAAGTTGCCGAGGCCGCAGAACCAGTCGATCACTCGCTCGTGCGGCCGGACGTCGAGCAGGCGCATCGCACGGCCGACCAGCACGCGATTGATGTGCGGATTGACCTGCGTGAAATCGGTCGGCTTGAACGGCATCGTGACGCCGAACTCGGGCAGCGCGTAGGCCAGCGCCGGGCCGCCCTCCTCGAGCAGCTTGACCGTCTCGGGGCCCTTGGACTGCAGCCACCACTGCACGCCTTCGTTGCGTGCCGCAAAGGCCTTCAGGCGCGCCACGTCGGCCTCGGACAGCGGCTCCAGGTGCCGCAGCACCAGGGCGATCACGCCGAGTCCGGTGCCGCCGGGCGAATCGCCGCAGGCCAGTTCGATCTGCGGGCAGGTCTCGCGCGCCTCCATCGAGCCGATCAGCTCGCGCAGCGGCATCAGCATGGCGCTGACCTGCTCCGGCAGCACGGGGCAGACCTTCATGTCGGCGAGGTAGCGGCTCTTGCGTTCGTGGAAGCCGATCAGCACCGTGCCCTTCTTGACCACGTGGCGCACCGACAGGCGCGCCCGGTAGCGGTAATGCCAGGCTGGCCCCTCGAGCGGCCGCAGCACGTTCTCGGGCCGCACCTTGCCGAGATGCCAGAGGTTGTCCTCGAGCGATCGCTGCTTCACCGCGACCTGCGCCGCCGCATCGAGGTGCTGCATCTTGCAGCCGCCGCAGGCGCCCGCATGCAGGCCGAAATGCGGACAGCCCGGGCGCACGCGCTGGGACGATTCGCGGTTGATCGCGGTCACCGTGCCCTGCTCCCAGTTGTTCTTCTTGCGGTGCACGTTGAAGCGCACCTCCTCGAAGGGCAAGGCGCCTTCGATGAACACCACCATCCCGTCGGCCTTGTGCGCCACGCCCTGGGCATCGAGATCGAGCGACTCGACCTGCAGCCATTCATCGCGCGCGGGGGGCGCTTCCTTCTTTTCTATCGATTCCGTCATCCCCGGATTGTCTCAGGGCCGAGGGCGGCGAGCGCCGGCCGCTACAGGAACGCGTCGCGCTGCACGCCCGCACGCGCCAGCTGCCGGCGCATCTTGGCCAGCGCCTCGTTCTGGATCTGCCTCACGCGCTCCCGCGTCAGGCCCAGGCGCACGCTCAGCACTTCGAGCGTCTCGGGATCGCGGTCGTGCAGGCCGAAGCGGCCTTCGAGGACCTCGCGCTCGCGTTCGCTCAGCACCAGGATCCACCGGTCGAGGAGCCTCTCGACCTCGTGCGTCTGCGTGACCCCGGTGGGATCGCCGCCCTCATCGTCCGATGCCACGGTATCGGCCAGCGTGAAACTGTCGTCGCCGCGCTCGCCGCCGGCATCGAGGGAACGCGGCGCCTCGGCGAGCGCCAGCAGATCGGCGACTTCCTGGACCTCGCGGCCCAGCAGCGCCGCCACGTCCTCGACCCGCACGCCGTCGGGCCGGCGGGCCAGGAAATCGGCATCGCCCTCGAGCGTGCGGCGGGCCCGCATCACCTGATGCAGCTCGCGCACCACGTGCACCGGCAGACGGATGGCGCGGGCCTGCATCATCGCCGCCCGCTCGATCGCCTGCCGGATCCACCAGGTCGCGTAGGTGGAAAAGCGAAAGCCCCGCTCGGGTTCGAACTTGTTGATCGCGTGCATCAGGCCGAGATTGCCTTCCTCGATCAGATCGGCCATCGGCACGCCGCGCCCCAGGTAGCCCTTGGCGATGTTGACCACCAGGCGCAGGTTGTGCTCGATCATCGACTGCCGCGCCGCGAAGTCGCCGCTGCGCGCGGCGCAGGCGGTGCGGTACTCCTCGTCGGGCGTGAACAGCTGGGTACGCCGGATCTCGCGCAGGTAGATCGTCAGCGAGTCGCCGCCGCCCAGTTCGGCCGGCAGCGCCTCGCCCGCCCTGTCGTCCAGGCCCTGCTCGGCGAAGCGATCCTCGGGCTGGATGCCGCCGCCGTTGCCCGCCACTCGCCGCACGTCCGCGGTGCGATGAGGGCGAGAGGCGGCCATGGCGCTAGCGCGTCGGCAGGTAGCGGGCCGGATCGACCGGCTTGCCCTGGCGGCGGATTTCGAAATGAAGCTTGACGCGATCCGCATCGCTGTTGCCCATCTCGGCAATCTTCTGGCCCTTCTGCACCGACTGGTCCTCCTTCACGAGCAGCGTGCGGTTGTGCGCATAGGCCGTGAGGTAGGTGTTGTTGTGCTTCAGGATGATGAGGTTGCCATAGCCACGCAGGCCCGCGCCAGCGTAGACCACGCGCCCGTCCGCGGCGGCGAGCACCGAATCGCCGGCCTTGCCGCCGATGTCCAGGCCCTTGTTCTTGGATTCGTCGAAGCCCGCGATCAAGGAGCCCTGCGCCGGCCAGATCCAGCCCACGTCCTCGTCGCCCGAGGCGGCTGCCGGCGGGGTCGGCGAGGCGGTGACGGGCGCTGCGGGTTTGGCCGCTGCGCCTGCTGCTGCAGCTGCGGTGGCTGCCGCGGCTGCGCTGGCTGCGGTCGCCGGCGCGACGATCGGCTGTGCCCCGGGCCGCGCGGCATCGGTGGCGGGCGGCGCCGCCACAGCGGTCGCACCGGTCGGAGGGATCACCCGCAGCACCTGGCCGACTTCGATCAGGTCGGGATTGTCGAGGTTGTTCCAGCGGGCGATGTTCTGCCAGGTCTGACCGGTCTCGATGCCGATGCGGCGGATGGTGTCGCCCGGCCGCACGGCGTAGTAGCCGGGCTTGCCATAGTTCTCGATGCCGGGCAGCGGCTTGCCCGACGCATCGGTGGTGATCGCAGGCCCGCCGGGAACGCCGGACCCGTTCGTCGCGCCTGGCGCTTGCGTCATGGTGCCGCGGTCTTCGACCGGCACCGGACCGCGTGGTGAGGCACACCCCGCAATCACGAGCGCACCCACCAGCGTGACGCCGGAGAGCCAGCTCCGATTGCCAATACCCTGCATTGTTCTTTCCTTCAAGCAATTCCCGATTTTAGGGGGACAAAGTGAACCGCCTCAAGAATGCGGCGCTCGAGACCGCGAGCAGTTTTGTCGATCACGACCAGCGCCTGGCCTCCGGTCGCGGACTGGGTCGGCGCGACGATCCGGCCACCGACGGCCAGCTGTGCGGTCCACGCTTCGGGCACCGCCTCGCCGCCCGCCGCAGCGATGATGCCCGCATACGGCGCGCCCTTCGAATAGCCCACCATGCCGTCACCCAGTATCAGATGGACGGTCGCCAGCCGGAACGAGCGCAGGTTCACCCTCGCCCGCTCGTGCAGCCCGCGGAGCCGTTCGATGCTGTAGACCTCGGCCGCGACATGGCTCAGCACGGCCGCCTGGTAGCCGCAGCCGGTGCCGATCTCGAGCACGCGGCCCAGGCGTTCGCCGGGCTTGTTGGCCAGGGCCGGCGCGCCGAGCAGCAGTTCGATCATGCGGGCCACCACGTTGGGCTTCGAGATGGTCTGGCCCAGCCCGATCGGCAGGCTGGTGTCTTCGTAGGCCTGGTTGACCAGCGCACTGTCGACGAACAGATGGCGTTCGACCGTGCCCATGGCACGCAGAACGCGGGCGTCGGCGATGCCCTGGGCGGCGAGTCGCTGGACCATGCGCGCGCGCACGGCGTCCGAGGCCATCGAGGGCGTCGCCGGAACGATCGGTTTGAGCGGCACGGCGGGCATGCGCCCGCGGGTCGCTGCGGAGGCCGTGGGCGTCAGGCGTACGGGGAACCCCGGCCGTTGGCTCGCCAACTCAGCCCCCCGCCGCGCTGCGCGCGACACGCGCCATGGTGCCGCTCCAGTGCGCGAGGTTCGCATGATCGGTGAGATCGACCTGCAGCGGCGTCAATGCCACGTGGCCCGCGGCGGTGGCATGGAAATCGGTTCCTTCGCCACTGTCCTTGGCCCCGCCGGCGCCGGCGATCCAGTACATGGTCTCGCCCCGCGGGCTGTCCTGCGTGATCACCTTTTCGGCCGCATGGCGGCGTCCCAATCGGCAGACCTGGACCGGCTTCAGTTCGTCGAAGGGCCGGTTCGGCACATTGACGTTGAGCAGGAAGGCATTGCCGCCGAGCATCCGCTCGCGCTCGATCTGCTCGACCAGGCGCCGGGCCACGCGCGCCGCGGCATCGACATGCGCCCAGCCCTTCTCGATCTGCGAGAAGGCGATGGCGGGGATGCCGAACAGATAGGCCTCCATGGCGGCGCCGACGGTGCCGGAATAGATGGTGTCGTCGCCCATGTTGGCGCCGTTGTTGATGCCGGACACCACCAGGTCGGGCCGGTAGTCGAGCAATCCCTTGAGGGCGATGTGCACGCAGTCGGCGGGCGTGCCCGTGACATAGCGGAAGCCGTTGTGCGCCTTGTGCACGTAGAGCGGCGCGGCCAGCGTGAGCGCGTTCGACTTGGCGCTGTTGTTGTGCTCGGGTGCGACCACCTCGACCTCGGCGACGTCCTTCAGCGCGTCGTGCAAGGCGACGAGGCCGGGTGCCTGGAAGCCGTCGTCGTTCGAAATAAGTATCTTCATGGCGTCAGTCAGTGGCGGCGATTGTAGGCGGCGGGTGCGTCACGACAGGGACATGCACCGCCTGCGCCGCCCGCCTATCATGACCCGGATTTTCCATTGACCCCAGACTCATTCACAGGAGACACGAGCATGCACGCATGGCTCTGCGAAAACCCCGTCGGCGTCGAGGCGCTGACCTGGAAGGAACTGCCGACGCCCACACCGGGTCCGGGACAGGTGCTGATCGAAATCAAGGCCGCGAGCCTGAATTTCCCGGACCTGCTGATCGTGCAGAACAAATACCAGATCAAGCCCCCGCTGCCCTTCGTTCCCGGCTCCGAATATGCGGGCGTGATCGCCGCGGTCGGCGAAGGCGTGACGACCCTGAAGATCGGCCAGAACGTCGCGTGCCTGTCCGGCACCGGCGGCTTCGGCACCCACACGCTGGCGCCGGCGGCACTGTGCATGCCATTGCCCGACGGCTTCGGCCACGTCGATGCCGCGGCCTTCATCATGATCTACGCGACCTCCTGGCACGCCTTGATGGACCGCGCGCAATTGAAAGCCGGCGAGACGGTGCTGGTGCTCGGCGCAGCCGGCGGCGTCGGCACCGCCGCCATCCAGATTGCCAAAGCCGCCGGGGCCAGGGTCATTGCAGCCGCATCGACCGACGAGAAATGCGCGCTTTGCAAGTCCATTGGCGCCGACGCGACGATCAACTACACGACGCATGCATTGCCCAATGGCTTTCGCGATGCAATCAAGGCCGCGACCGACGGCAAAGGCCCGGATGTCATTTACGACCCGGTGGGTGGCGAATTCGCCGAGCCTGCATTCCGCTCGATCGCCTGGCGCGGCCGCTATCTGGTGGTCGGTTTCGCCGCCGGCCCGATCCCCTCGCTGCCATTGAATTTGATGCTGCTCAAGGGCGCATCGCTGGTCGGCGTGTTCTGGGGCGATTTCGCGCGGCGCGAACCCAAGGCCAATGCCCAGATGATGGCCGAATTGGCGAAGTGGTACAGCCAGGGAAAGATCAAGCCGGTGATCGACCAGACCATGCCGATGTCGGAACTCCGTGCTGCCTATGCGCACATGGGCTCGCGTGGCGTCAAAGGCAAGCTGGTCCTGGTGAATTGAGCTCGCCCCCAGGTCGGGCTCACTTCGTGTAGCCCTCCCACCCCCTACCGGGGGCAACACCGGCGGACCGGCAGAGCCGGATCCGCGGTGTTTCACCAACTGGCCTGGCTTCGCCGGCCGCTGAGCGCAAAAAAAGCCCGCAGAAGCGGGCTTTTTTTGGCGGCGGACCGGCGAGGGTTACTTGATCTCGAAGTCCGACAGGGATTTGCCGGCGTTGAGCGCCTCGGTGATCCAGCGCGGCTTGCGGCCGCGGCCGCCGGACCAGGTCTCGCCGGTCGGGCTGCGGTATTTGGCAGCACTCTTGGGAGCGGCCACGCCGGCACTGCGCTTGCCGGCGCGCACGCCGAGCTTGAGGTCGCTGGCGGTCAGGCCGTATTCAGCGATCTTCTTGCGCAACTCCTCGATGACGCCAGCCCGCTCCTGATTTCTCAGATCCTCGGCTTGCTTGCGCAATTGCGCGATCTGCTCGTCGTGCTTCTTGATCTGGGAATTGATGTCTGCAAGGGTTGAGGCCATCTGTGCTTATCCTCTAATTGGAAAGCCAAAATTCTAATTCAGATTCCAATTGCCGCAAGCAGACCAACACGAAATCACGGGGTACTTGACCGCACCTTTACATCCAAAGGCCTGAAGCTGCACCCGGGACAGACCCGATCCCGCAAACGGTGCCCGCTTCGGCGCCGCAAAGCAAAACAGGCACCGAAGTGCCTGTTTTGCTGACGAATGTCCTTGGGGTGGCTGATGGGACTCGAACCCACGACGACCAGAATCACAATCTGGGACTCTACCAGCTGAGCTACAGCCACCGTAGAGCCATCAATTGTAGCGTGAAAAAACTAGCGTCCGGCCATCGAAGTGGAATCTGCGGGCTTCGGCACCAGAATTTCTGCCTTGAAGCGGTTCTTCAGGAGGTTGTAGTAGGCGGCCGTCTCGGCCGCACCCACGGCCTGCGCGAACTGTTCGTTCTCCTGCTTGGCCATTTCGGGCGCCGGTGGCGTACGCGGCACGCCCTTGATCACGCGCACCACCGCATAGCCTTGGGCTCCGAGGTCGGCGCCGACGAGTGCCGGCAGCTTGCTGGTGTCGGCACGCAGCGCGACCTCGATCACCGGGGCCGGCTGCGATTGCGTCTCGAGCCGCGACACCGTGATCGGCGCGCCGAAGCTGGCACCCGCCGGATCGGTCTTCCAGGCCGCGAGCTTGGCTTCGCCCTCGGCACGCGCCAGCGCCGCCGCGCGCTCGGCGATCAGCAGCGTACGGACCTTGTCCTTGACTTCTTCGAAGGGCAGTGCCCGCGCCGGCGAGTACTGGACCACGCGGCCCGAGGCCAGCTGGTTGGAGCCGATCTCGATCGCCTCGGTGTTGTGCTTGCGCTCGAGCGTATCGGGAGCAAACAGCGCATTGAGGAAATTGCGGCTGGCCAGCACGCCGGTCGCGCCCTGCGCCGGCGTGCGCCCGACGTTGGAAGCGGTCTGGATCGTGAGCTTGAGTTTTTCGGCTGCCGGCTTGAGGCTGTCGGGCTGCTGGTAGACGATGTCGGTGAAGGCCTCGGCGGCCTTGGCGAATTCCTGCGTCGCCTGCTGGCTGCGCACCTCGTTCTCGATCGTGGCGCGCAGCTTGTCGAACGGCGGCACGACGGCGGGCTTGATGTCGACGAGCTGAATGATGTGATAGCCGAACTCGGTCTCCACCAGGGCGCTGATCTCGCCCTTCTTGAGCGCAAACATCGCGTCCTCGAAAGGCTTGACCATCGCGCCGCGGGTCACGAAGTCGAGATCGCCGCCCTTCTCGGCCGAGCCGGGGTCCTGCGAGTTCTTGCGCGCCACGTCGGCGAAGGTATCGGGCGCCTTGCGGATGCCGGCGAGCAACTGCTCGGCCTTCGCGCGCGCCTGCTCGCGTTCGGCGGCCGGGGCACCCGCCGGCGCTGCGATCAGGATGTGGCTGGCGCGCCGTTCTTCCTTGCTTCCGAAACGGGCTGCGTTCTGGTCGTAGTAGCTGCGCAGGTCGGCCTCGCTGACCGCAATGCCCTTCTTCGCGGCATCGAGATCGAGCAACAGGTACTCGACGCTCGCCTGCTCTGGCACCTGGAACAGCGCCATGTGGTCCTTGTAGTAAGCCTGCAGGTCGGCGTCGCTGACGTTGACCTTGGCGGCGAAGTCGGCGGGCTTGAAGAGCGCGACCTGGATCTCGCGCCGGTCATAGAAGGCGTTGAGCGTCGCCGCAGCCTGTGCCGCCGTGGCGAAGGCGGTGCCGGACACGCCCAGCGAGACTTGCTGCGTCGCAAGATCGGCACGCACCGAGGCTTCGTACTGCTCGGGCGTGCGGCCCGTCGCGCGCATGAAGGTCTCGCGGTCGAACTTGCCGTCGGCGGTGCGGAACGTGGCCAGGCCCGGGTCGGCCGCGAACAGCCGCGCCAGCCGCTCCTCGGAGACGGACATGTTCGACTTCGTTGCCGCCGCGGCGAGCACGCGCTCGCGCACCATGCGCTCCAGCGTGGCATAGCGCGCGGCGTCCGAGTCGAGCAGCGCCGGTTCGATGTTGGGCGCCTGCTGCCGGATCCGGTCGACTTCGTTGCGGTGCTGGGCATCCCACTCGGGCCGCGTGATGTCGACGCCCGCGACGTGCGCGACCTTCTCGCCCTGGGCGCCCCCCTGATAGCGATCGACGCCGAACAGCACGAACGAGGGAATGATCAGCAAGAACAAGAACACCATGATGATCTTGTTGTACTTGCGGAAGGAATCAAACATGCTTGAGCACTCTCTAGGACGGATGGCGAAACAGCAAGAAAAAAAGGCGAACCGTCAGTTCGCCTTCTTTGCATCGGGTGGTGGGTGCTGAGGGGCTCGAACCCCCGACCTACGCCTTGTAAGGGCGCCGCTCTACCAACTGAGCTAAGCACCCCACCTTAAACGATGTCTCAGTTCAGCGCGTCTTTGAGCGCCTTGCCGGGACGGAACTTGGGGATCTTGGCGGCCTTGATTTTAATCGCGTCGCCGGTGCGCGGATTCCGGCCGGTCCGGGCGGCGCGCTTGCCGACCGCAAAAGTGCCGAAACCGACGAGCGACACGGAACCGCCCTTCTTGAGCGTGGTACGAATGGCGCCGATGGTGGATTCGAGTGCCCGCGTGGCAGCGGCTTTGGAAATATCGGCGTTCTTTGCGATGTGCTCAATCAGTTCGGTTTTGTTCACAAGGGCCCCTTGTAGAAAAATTGTTGATCAGGGTCATCAGAGGCTGCGCCAGCCCGCTGGCTTCGCCGCGGGGTGTGGTACAGAAAAATGGATGGCAGTTCTGATGCGCCGGCAGCGCACTGCCGACAGGGATTACAACCACTGGTCTACGGGGTGTCAATACGACGCTGCCCCGTGAAACACAGCGAGGAGCGCGATTTTAGTGGCGTTTTGGCGAACTGCTTTTCAAAGCGCCTGCGCAATGGCCTTGCCCAGATCCGAAGTGCCAGCCGTTCCGCCGATGTCCGGGGTGCGAGGCGCGCCGCTGCCGGGTGCCAGCACCTTCTCGATCGTGGCCAGGATGGCGTCGTGCGCCGCCTTGTGGCCGAGGAACTCCAGCATCATCGCGCCGCACCAGATCTGCCCGATCGGGTTGGCGATGCCCCGGCCCGCGATGTCCGGCGCCGAGCCGTGCACCGGCTCGAACAGCGATGGCGTGGTGCGCTCGGGGTTCAGATTGGCGCTCGGCGCGATGCCGATGGTGCCGGTGCAGGCCGGGCCCAGATCGGACAGGATGTCGCCGAACAGGTTGCTCGCCACCACCACGTCGAAGAAGTCGGGCCGCTGCACGAAGTGGGCCGTCAGGATGTCGATATGGAATTTGTCGAGGGTCACGCCCGGATAGCTCTTCGCCATCGCCGCGACCCGTTCGTCCCAGTAGGGCATGGTGATCGAGATGCCGTTCGACTTGGTCGCGCTCGTGAGATGCTTCTTCGGCCGCGACTGGGCCAGCTCGAAGGCGAACTTGAGCACCCGGTCGACGCCGACGCGCGACATCACGGTCTCCTGGATCACGATCTCGCGCGCCGTGCCTTCGTACATGCGCCCGCCGATGCTCGAGTACTCGCCTTCGGTGTTCTCGCGCACGATGTACATGTCGATCTCGCCCGGTTCGCGCGGCGTGCCGTCGCGCCGCACCACCGGCGCCACGATGCCGGGCATCAGGCGAGCCGGCCGCAGATTGATGTACTGGTCGAACTCGCGCCGGAACAGCAGCAGCGATCCCCACAGCGACACGTGGTCGGCGATCTTCTCGGGCCAGCCCACTGCGCCGAAGTAGATCGCGTCATGGCCGCCGATCTGCTCCTTCCAGTTGTCGGGCAGCATCTTGCCGTGCTTCTCGAAGTACTCCCAGCTCGAGAAATCGAAGTGATCGAACTTCAGGTCGATGCCGAACTTGCGGCTCGCGGCATCCAGCACGCGCAGGCCCTCGGGCATGGTTTCCTTGCCGATGCCGTCGCCGGCGATGACTGCGATGCGTTGGGCGCTCATGTCTCAATCCTTGGAGTTGGCGTTGAAGAAAGAAAGCGCCTCGGCCAGCAACTCGGCGGGCGCCTCCTCGGGAATGTAGTGGCCGCACGGCAGCGCGCCGCCCGTCATCCGGTCGGCGCGCTCGCGCCATAGCGAGAGCACGTCGAACGAGCGCCCGACCGCGCCATGCGCGCCCCACAGCACGCGCAGCGGCTGCGCCAGCCTGCGGCCGGCGGCGATGTCGGCGCGGTCGTGGTCGAGGTCGATCGCGGCCGAGGCGCGGTAGTCCTCGCAAATGGCTTGCGCCGAACCGGGGATCGCGGCGCAGCGCTCGTACTCGGCCAGCGCCTCGGGGGCGAAAGGCGCCAGGCCCGCGTGGCGGCCGCCCATGACGCTGCGGATGTAGCGCACGGGATCGCTGTCGATCAGCGCTTCGGGCAGCGGCGGCGGCTGAATCAGGAAGAACCAGTGCCAGTAGGCCCGCGCAAAGGCTTCGGAGGTGTGCTCGTACATCGCGAGCGTGGGCGCGATGTCGAGCAGCATCAACCGCTCGACCGCCTCCGGGTGATCGGCTGCGAGCCGATGGGCGACCCGCGCGCCACGGTCGTGCGCCAGCACGCCGAAGCGCGTGAAGCCGTGCAGTTGCATCGCATGGAGCGCATCGAGCGCCATCTCGCGCTTGCTGTAGGTCCGGTGGTGCTCGTCGGCCGGCGGCCGGCCCGAATCGCCGTAGCCTCGCAGGTCGAGCAGGACGACCGTGAATTGTTCGGCCAGCCGAGGCGCCACACGGTGCCAGTTCGCATGGGTCTGCGGATGGCCGTGCAGCAGCAGCAGGGGCGCCCCGCTGCCGCCGATGCGGCCGTGCAGGCGCACGCCGTCGCGCGACAGGTCGAAGGGGGAGAAGGCATCGAACATGCGAGCGATTGTGCGTTGCGCGGCATGCAGCAGCAAGCAACAATCGGCCAATTGATAATTTCCAGAATGGCAGGAATGGAACGCAGTGACCTGGAGCTCGTGCTGGCGATCCGCAGCCGCGGCAGCCTGGCCGGCGCCGCGCAGGCGCTGGACGTGGTGCCCTCGGTCGTGACCAAGCGGCTCGGCACGCTGGAGGCGCGACTGGGCCAGCGGCTGTTCGAGCGCACCACGCGCCGGCTCAGCGTCACCGCGGAAGGCGAGGCCGTGTGCCAGCACGCCAAGGGCCTGCTCGAAGGCTTCGCCGCCCTCGAGAGCGAGCTCGGCGAGCGGCAGCGCGAACTGGCGGGCACGGTGCGGCTGGTCGGCACCTTCGGCTTCGGCCGGCTCTGGCTCGGCCCGGCGCTGGCGCACTTCAACCAACAGCACCCCGGGCTGGAGATCCAGCTGACGCTGGCCGAAAATCTGCCGGACCTGGGTGCCGAGGGCTATGACGGCGCGGTCTGGCTGTGGGCCCCGCAGCACCGCCGCGCCGGCGACTGGGTCACGCGGCGCATCGCCCGAAACCAGCGCGTACTGGCGGCGAGCGCGGACTACCTCGCGCGCCGCGGCACACCGGCGGATGTCGCCGCGCTGGCACTGCACGACTGCCTGGTGGCGCGCGAGAACAGCGACGGCAACGAGCGCGAGTTCGCGCTCTGGACGCTGCGTCACGCCAGAGACGGCGCCACGGCACGGGTGCGGGTGCGCGGCCCGCTCGCAAGCAACTCGGGCGAGATGGTGCGCGACTGGTGCCTGGCCGGTCGCGGCATCATGCTGCGCAGCCTCTGGGACATCGCACCGCAGCTCGCCACGGGCGAACTGGTGCGCGTGCTGCCGCAGTTCGCGATGCCGGATGCGGACATCCAGTGGGTCGCACCCTGGCGTCCGAAGACACCGCGCCGCGTCCGGCTCCTGATCGACTTCCTGGTCGAGCGCTTCAGGGGCGAACCCTGGAAAGAGGCTAGCTCCTGACGACCAGGCTGACGCCGACCGCGGTGATCGCGATGCCCGCCAGCGTCAAGGCCGTGATCGGCTCCGAGAACAGCAGCCAGGCCATCACGGCGGTGCACGGAGGCACCAGGTACAGAAGGCTGGTGACCGCGGTGGCAGTGCCGCGCTGGATCAGCAGGTAGAGCAGCGAGCTGCCGCCCAGCGACAGGGCCAGGACCGACCAGGCCATCGCGCCTCCGGAGGCCAGGTTCCATTGGATCGGGTCGGCCTCCAGCGCGGCCAGGGGCAAGGTTGCGAGCAGGGCGGCGCCGAGCTGGATCGCGCTCGCGCTGCGGACATCGCAGGGCGCGAGAAAGCGCTTCTGGTACAGGGTGCCGGCGGTGATCGAGAACAGCGCCGTGAGCGCCAGCGCCATGGTCAGCGCATTGACCTCTCCGCCCTGCCCCAGCTTGCGCGAGACCACCATCACCAACCCGGCGAAACCGAGGAAGAGGCCGGCCCACTGCGAGCGCGAGACGGCGCCCCCGCGCATCGACAGCCAGATCGCCGTGAGCACGGGCTGGATGCTGACCAGCAGCGCGGCCAGCCCCGAACCCATGCCGGCACGCACGGCCGCCCACACGCCACCGAGATAGCCGGCCTGCATCAGCACGCCGGTCACGGCCAGGTGCGCCCACTGTGCGCGATCGCGCGGCCAGGCGACACGCGCCCACCGGACCCAGACCAGGAAGCAGACCATCGAGAGCGCAAATCGCACCGCGAGGAATTTGAGCGGCGGGGCGTAGGGCATGCCGTAGCGCGCCACGATGAAGCCGGTGCTCCAGATGAGCACGAAGACCGCCGGCATCGCCCGAAGCCAGCCCGCCGACCGGGCCGCGCCGGTCATTTGGCGCGGGCCCGGATCTCGGGAATCGCCTTTTGCAGGTAATAGACCATCGACCAGACCGTGAGCACGGCCGAGAGCCAGATCAGCCACTGGCCCCAGGTGCCGGTGTCGATCGCGCCGAACAGGAGGCCATCGAAGAGCAGGAACGGGATCGCCACCATCTGCACCACGGTCTTGACCTTGCCGACCATGTGGACCGCGACGCTCTTGCTGGCACCGATCTGCGCCATCCATTCGCGCAGCGCGGAGATCGCGATCTCGCGGCCGATGATGATCAGCGCCACGAAGACGTCGGCGCGGTTCAGGTGGACCAGCACGAGCAGCGAGGCGCAGACCAGGAACTTGTCGGCCACCGGGTCGAGGAAGGCGCCGAAGGCCGAGGTCTGCTTCAGGCGGCGCGCCAGGAAGCCGTCGAGCCAGTCGGTCGCCGCGAAGACGATGAACATCACCGTGGCGATCAGATTGCGCATCGGTTCGGCCAACGGCAGGTAGAACACGCCCACGATCAACGGGATCGCGACGATGCGCGTCCAGGTCATGATCGTTGGCAGGGTCCAGAACATGGCGGCGATTGTGTCATGGCACGACGACGCTGCCGGGAAGCAGCGTCTAGTGCAGCGCCCGATAGATTTCTTCGGCCAGGTCGAAGGCGATGCCATCGACCGACGCGATGTCCTCCACGCTCGCCGCCGCCACGCCGCGAATGCCGCCGAAGCGCTGCAGCAGGCGTGCGCGCCGCTTGGGGCCGATGCCCGGGATGTCCTCGAGCTGGCTGCCGCCGACCCGCACCTTGGCCCGCTTGGCGCGCATGCCGGTGATCGCGAATCGGTGGGCCTCGTCGCGAATCTGCGCCACCAGCATCAGGGCCGCCGAGTCGCGGCCGAGGTAGACCTTCTCGCGGCCGTCGGCGAACACCAGCTCCTCGAGGCCGACCTTGCGGCCCTCGCCCTTCTCGACCCCGACGATGAGCGACAGCGGCAAGCCCAGTTCGCCGAACACCTCGCGCGCCATCGACACCTGGCCCTTGCCGCCATCGACCAGCACCAGTTCGGGCATGCGCGCCGAGCGGGTGCCCGGCTTGGGGTCGGAGCCCGCGCCGTCCGCATCGCCGGCCGTCGGCGAATCGGTCTCGGCCGCCATCGCCTCGGCCAGCTTGCCGTAGCGGCGGTGCAGCACCTGGCGCATGGCCGCATAGTCGTCGCCCGGCGTGATGCCCTCGATGTTGTAGCGCCGGTACTCGCGGTTCTGCATCGCGTGATGCTCGAACACCACGCACGAGGCCTGGGTCGCCTCGCCCGCCGTGTGCGAGATATCGAAGCACTCGACGCGGAAGTTGTCGAGGTCGTCGGGGGCCAGCTCGAGCGCATCCACCAGCGCCCGCGTGCGCGCCTGCTGCGAACCCTCTTCCGCGAGCAGGCGGGCGAGCTGCAGCCCGGCGTTCTTGCACGCCATCTCGAGCCACAAACGGCGCTGCTCGCGCGGGTGGAACACGGCCGTGATGCGCGTGCCGGACTGCTGCGACACGGCCTCGATCAGTTCGCGGTCCACGAGCTCACTGAGCACCAGCGTGGCCGGCACCGGCACGTCGATGTAGTGCTGGGCGATGAAGGCTTCGAGCACCTGCACTTCCACCGCATCGGCCGGCGGCGGGCCGTCCTCGCCCTCGGCTTCGGCGTGCTGCATCTGCGCCGCGTCCTCCACATGCACCGGGAAGTAGGCCCGATCCCCCAGGTGCCGGCCGCCGCGCACCATCGCGAGGTTCACGCAGGCCTTGCCGCCCTGCACCTTGACCGCCAGGATGTCGACGTCCTTGTCCGAGGCGATCTCGATCGACTGCTGGTGCAGCACCCGCGACAGCGCCGACATCTGGTTGCGCAGTTCGGCGGCCTGCTCGAATTCGAGCTTCTCGGCATGGGCCATCATGCGCGCCTCGAGCTGGGTCAGCACGGCCTGCGTGTCGCCCATCAGGAAGGCTTCGGCATTGGCCACGTCCTGGGCGTAGGCCTCGGGCCCGATGTGGCCCACGCAGGGCGCGGTGCAGCGCTTGATCTGGTAGAGCAGGCAGGGTCGGGTGCGGTTGGCATAGACCGTGTCCTCGCAGGTCCGCAGCTTGAAGACCTTCTGCAGCAGCTGGATCGATTCCTTCACGGCCCAGGCGCTCGGGTAGGGGCCGAAGTAGCGGTGCTTGCGGTCGACAGCGCCGCGGTAGTAGGCCAGGCGCGGGAAGGCGTGCGAGGCGATCTTCAGGTACGGGTAGCTCTTGTCGTCCCGGAAAAGGATGTTGTAGCGCGGCTTGAGCGACTTGATCAGGTTGTTCTCGAGCAGCAGCGCCTCGGCCTCGGAGCGCACCACGGTGGTCTCCATGCGGACGATCTTCGAGATCATGTGGCCGATCCGCGTCCCGCCGTGGCTCTTCTGGAAGTAGTTCGCCACCCGCTTCTTGAGATTGCGCGCCTTGCCCACGTAGAGCACCGCGCCCGCGGCGTCGAAATAGCGGTAGACGCCGGGCAATTGCGGCAGTGCCGCCACTTCGCTGAGCAGTTGGTCGGAATGCGCGGGTCGAGTCTCTGACATCGCCCCTATTGTGGCGCGGCGGCCACCAGCACCGGCTCGCAGCGGACATCGGTCTTGACCGAGTTGGCGATGAAGCATTGGTCGTGCGCCGAGTGATGCATCGCCTCGTGCTGCTCCCGCGACGGCAGGGAGTCGCCCGAGAACTGCACCTCCGGATGCAGGGTGACGACGGTCATCGCGATCTTGCCGTCGGCCGTGTGGCCCATCCGGCCGCTGGCGCTGTCGGCATAGCGCTCGACGCAGAAGCCGCGGGAGGCCGCGATCGAGAGAAACCACAGCATGTGGCAGCTCGACAGCGAGGCGACGAAAGCCTCCTCGGGATCGACCCCGGCGGGGTCCGAAAGCGGCACCGGCACCACGTGCGGCGAGGAGGAGCCGACCCACTCGGCGCCGCCGTCGAAGCGGATCGTGTGGCGGCGGCTATAGCGGTTGCCGACGAAGTCCTGGCCGCCGCGTTGCCAGAGGATGTCGGCCGAATGTTGTGCCATGGGCGCTGTCTCCGGTGTCTTCATGAGGGGCTGTAGAGTATCCCGCGATGCGCTGGGAAATTTTTTGCAAGGTGATCGACAACCACGGCGACGTCGGCGTCTGCTGGCGCCTCGCGGCCGCCCTGGCCGGGCAAGGCGACACGGTGCGGCTGTGGATCGACGACCCGGCGGCCCTGGCGTGGATGGCGCCCGGCGGCTGCGAGGGTGTCACGCTGGTCCCATGGACGCCGGCCCATGCCGCCCAGGCGGCGGCCGCGGCCCCGGCGCCCGACGTGCTGGTCGAGGCCTTCGGCTGCGATCCGGCACCCGAGGCCATCGCCCGGTTCGCCGAACAAAGGCGCAAGGACGGCGCCAGCCGCCGCTGGATCAACCTGGAATACCTCTCGGCCGAGCCCTATGTCGAGCGGCTGCACGGCCTCCCCTCGCCCGTGTTCCGGGACCCCGGCGCCGGCCTGACCAAGCATTTCTACTATCCGGGCTTCACCGGGCGCACGGGCGGGCTGCTGCGCGAACCCGATCTGCCGGCGCAACGCGAGCGCTTCGACCGCGCTGCCTGGCTGCAGCGGCACGGGATCGCCTGGCAAGGCGAGCGGCTGGTTTCGTTGTTCTGCTACGAGCCGCCGGCGCTCGATGCGCTGCTGGCGCAGTTCGAAAACGCGGCCGAACCGACCCACCTGCTCGTGACCGCCGGGCGCGCCAGCGCTGCGTTGCCGCCCGGCCCGGCCCGGCGCGGCGCCCTTTCCATCACCTGGCTGCCCACCCTGTCGCAGCCGGACTTCGACCGCCTGCTCTGGGCCTGTGACCTCAATTTCGTCCGCGGCGAGGATTCGCTGGTGCGCGCGCTCTGGGCCGGCGCCCCTTTCGTGTGGCAGATCTACCCGCAGGACGACGATGCCCACCACAGCAAGCTCGACGCCTTCCTGGACTGGCTGCAGGCGCCCCCTTCGCTGCGCCGTTTCCACCATCTCTGGAGCGGCATCGGCCACGGCGAACTGCCCGTTCTGGAACCGGCGACCCTCGAATCCTGGGCATCGGCCACCCTGGAGGCGCGCGCTAGCCTGCTCGGACAGGATGACCTTTTGACTCGCTTGCGACGTTTCATCGCCCAAAAAAGCTAAAATTGCGGGCTTTGCGGAATTCCGGCGCCACGCCAGCCTTGCTGGCTTTGTCAGTCGCAGCTTCCGCTGAACCCGCCGCGGTGCATGTGCAACGAGCGGCTTACATCCAGAGACCCCTGTTTATGAAAATCGCTCAAGAAATCCGCGCCGGCAACGTGATCATGCACGGCAAGGACCCGATGGTCGTCCTCAAGACCGAATACAGCCGCGGCGGGCGCAACTCCGCCACCGTGCGCATGAAGCTCAAGAGCCTGATCGCCAACTTCAACACCGAAGTCGTGTTCAAGGCCGACGACAAGATCGACCAGATCGTGCTCGACAAGAAGGAGTGCACCTACTCCTACTTCGCCGACCCGATGTACGTCTGCATGGACACCGAGTACAACCAGTACGAAGTCGAGGCCGAGAACATGGGCGACTCGCTCAACTACCTCGAGGACGGCATGCCGGTCGAAGTGGTGTTCTACGACGGCAAGGCGATCTCGGTCGAACTGCCGACCAGCGTCGAGCGCGAGATCACCTGGACCGAGCCGGCCGTCAAGGGCGACACCTCGGGCAAGGTCATGAAGCCGGCGAAGATTTCCACCGGCTTCGAGATCGGCGTGCCGCTGTTCGTCGCCCAGGGCGACCGCATCGAAATCGACACCCGCACCGGCGAATACCGCAAGCGCGTCTGATGACCGGCACTCACGAAAAAGGCTCCCGCGGGAGCCTTTTTTCGTATGGCGGCCCGTGTCGCGCTCGCCAGGCCCGGAACCTGCAACGCGCACAATCCAGAACCCGCTTTTCCCCGCACGACCATGGATAACAACAGCACACACGACCTTCACGACAAGCGGCTCGCCGACGCCTGGGCCACCCTGCAGTCCCATGCGGACAAGGGGTTGCCGCTGCACACCGACCCCTCGCGCCTGGCCTTTGCCGACCCCGAGTTCCTGCTGCGCCGCGAGACCCGCGGCCTGCGCATGCAGCTCGAACTCATGAAACCCGACATCGAGATGCGCGCCCACGGCATCGAGAACACGGTGGTGGTCTTCGGCAGCGCGCGCTTCCGCAGCGAGGAGGAATCGGGCGCCCTGATCGCACAGGCCGAGGCCGCCGGCGACAGCGTGGCCGCGGAGCGCTGGCGCAAGCTGGCACGCAGTTCGCACTACTACGAGAAGGCGCGCGCCTTCGGCAAGCTGGTGGCGCAGTACAGCAACGACCGTGAGCCCGAGGACAAGCTCTTCGTCTGCACCGGCGGTGGCCCGGGCATCATGCAGGCGGCCAACCGCGGCGCCTACGAGGGCGGCGGGATCTCGGTCGGGCTGGCGATCGCGCTGCCGATGGAAGAGGAAGCCAACCCCTACGTGACGCCGGCGCTGAGCTTCAAGTTCCACTACTTCGCGATCCGCAAGATGCACTTCATGATGCGGGCGAAGGCGCTGGTGGCCTTCCCGGGCGGCTTCGGCACGCTGGACGAACTGTTCGAGGTCATCACGCTGGTGCAGACCCGCAAGGCCAAGCCGGTGCCGATCGTGCTGTTCGGCTCGGACTACTGGAAGCAGCTGATCAACTTCGAGTTTCTCGCCGAGGAAGGCGTGATCTCGCCCAACGACGTGAAGCTGATCGAGTACGTCGACGCACCCGCCGACGCCTGGGACGCCATCAAGCGCTTCTACAAGCTCTGACCCGAAGGCCCGGGCGCATCGTCTTCGGGGCGAAGCGCCCGCTCGAAGAATCTCGTGAGCGCGCGGGCGCGTTGGCGGCGGTCCGCGACCGGATCGCCGGCGGGCCCCATCGCGACGGCATCGTCGGCCACGCCGTGCAGCGCGTTGAAGAGGATCACGGCCGTGAGGGTCGGGGCCTCCACCTCCCAGATGCCGGCGGCATCGCCCTGCTTCAGCAAGGCGGCGAGTTGCGTGATGACCGCGTTGTCGTTGCGCATTCGCCGGTCTTCGGGCCGGTATTCGTGAAAGACCACGTCGTGCAAGGCCACGTTGTCCAGATAGGTTTCGAGCCCTGTCTCCACCCAGGCCTTGAGACGCGCGCGGTGGTTGTCGGTGCGATGGCGGTCCATGGCTTCCTGCAGGCGGGCGCAGAAGCTGTCGACGAAGCGCTGCTGCAACGCCCCGAGCAACGCCTCCTTGGAAGAAAAGTACAGGTAGAAGGTGCCCTTGGCCACTTGTGCGCCGGCCGCGATGTCGTCGATGCTGGTGGTGGCGATGCCCTTCGAGATGAAGAGCCGCTCGGCCGCATCCATCAGCGCGGCGGCGCGCGTCCCGGGCGCCTTGGTGCGGCGGCGCGGCGCGGCCGGCCCGGAGCCGCCCTCCGCACCGGGGGATGCGGCCATCGTGGTCGTGCCGCGCTTCGCCATGGACCGGCTCAGGACCCGGCGGCCGCGTTGCGCGCCGAGCGGATGGCCCTGCGCACGGCCACAGGATCGAATGGCAGGCCGCGCGGCGCCATCACGCGTTCGCCAAGCCAGGTCAGCGCATCGTCGACCTCGGCAAAGGTGCCGGCAGGCACGCCGAAGAGCTTTTCGACATTCATCTTGCGGATCTTCTCGTACTGGTCGACGGGCACCACGCTCGCCATGCCCATCATATGGCGCCGGATGTCCCCGCCCCGCTGTTGCAGCCACTGCTTCGCGCTCCGGGCACTGCCCTCCGGATGCACCAGCGCCTCGGCGTCGGCGAACACCCGCAGGCAGGCGAAGGGCTCGCCGCGGTCGAGCCAGCCGTTCCAGTCCTCGGTGAAGGCCTGCAGGGCGTCCCGCGTCTGCAGGCCGGAAGTGACGGTGATGACGAGCGGCCATTGACCGAGTTCGTGATGGATCATGGAAGACTCCCTGGTGAAAATCGGATGGCGGCGCGCCCGCAGGCGCATCGGCACGAGTGCGGCGGGCATCGCGTGGCCGGCCTCAGGCGCGCACCGGCAGCGCGGCGGCGCGCGGCCTGACGCTCGCGAGCAGCCCCGCCGCCAGCAGGCCGGCCAGCCCGGCGCAGGCCATGGCGGCGTGGAAGCCGCCGGCGAGCGCACCGGTCAGGAGCCGATGTGCCACGCCGGCATCGAGCGAAGCCAGGGCGGCGAGATCGTGCCGCGACACCGCCGCCACGGCAGCCTCATGCGCATCGCGCAGCCCGGCCTGTTCGAGCGCGTCGGCGAGCAGCACGGTGGCGCGCGAACTCATCAGCGTGCCGAGCAGCGCGATGCCGATCAGCATGCCCGCCTGGCGCAGCGCGTTCATGGTGGCCGAGGCCATGCCCGAGCGCTCCGCGGGCACGGACGCCATCACGGCCGTGCTCGTGGCCGGCACCGCCAGGCCGGAACCCGCGCCCAGGAACACGAACAGCAGCGCCAGCAGCGCATAGGGCGTGTCGGCCGAGAACAGCGTCAGCAGCAGCATCGAGGCGCCGATGAGCCCATAGCCCGCGACCATCAGCGTGTGCACGTCGTAGCGCCGCGCCAGGCGGCCGAACTGCGAGGCCACGAGGCCCGTCGCGACGAACTGCGGCACCAGCCGCCAGCCGGTGTCGCTGGCCGACCCGCCCTGCACCTGCTGCAGGAACAGCGAGAAGAAGAACAGGCTGGCATACGCCGAGAAACCGAGCACGAATGAGGCGAAGTTGGTGACCGAGAAGCGTGCATCGCGAAACAGCGCGAGCGGCAGCAGCGGCCGCGCCACGCGCGCCTCCACCCTCAGGAACAGCCCGAGGCCGACGGCAGCGGCCGTCAGCGCGATCCCGGCCCGCCCCGAGCCCCAGCCATGTTCGCCGGCGGCAATCAGGCCGTAGGTCAGTGCACCGAGCCAGAGCACGCTGAGCACCTGCCCCATCGGATCGAGCGCCGCCTGCTCCGGATGCGAAGTCTCCCGGATGCCCCAGAGCCCCAGGCCCACGGTCAACAGTCCGATGGGGATGTTGATGAGGAAGATGCTCTGCCAGCCCGCATGGTCCACCAGCAATCCGCCCAGCATCGGTCCGAGGATCAGCGACAGCGCTGTGAACGACGACCAGCCGCCGATCACCCGGGCCCGGCTGGCAGGTTCCGGGAACGCGTGCGCCAGCAGCGACAGCGCGCCCGGAATCAGCAGCGCCCCGGCCACCCCCTGCACGGCCCGCCCCGCAAGCAAGGTGGACAGGCCACCGGCCATCGCGCACAGGGCCGAGCCGACAGTGAACACGACCACGCCGGCCAGCCAGGCACGCTTGCGACCGTAACGGTCGCCCAATGGCCCCGCCGACAGCATGAAGGCCGCGAGGCACAGCGCGTAGATGTCGATCACCCACTGCAACCCGGCCAGGTCGGTGGAAAGCGCGCGCTGCAGCGTCGGCAGCGCGACATTGACGATGCTCACGTCGAGCGTGGCGATGAAACTGCCGAGGTACACCGCAGCCACGAGCGCAAGACGACGGCGGCGCCGGTCGGCCGCGGCCTGAATGGGGGAGTCCATGGACGCCTTCAAGGTCGTTGAAGAAGGCGCCAATACTGACTTGAAGTCAGTTAATTGTCAATCAAATACGAATCAATCGTATTTGCAATATGGATTGGTCCGCTGGACACGTCAGACCTTCAAGCCCCAGGTCGCGCGCGCGCCGAGCGCGAGCACGCCCCCCACCACCCAGAACACCCCCGCGATGCCGATCAGCGCGCCGAGCGAGCCGAACAGCATCGGCATCGCCACGCTCGACGCATTGATGGTCATCAGCCGCAGGCCCAGCGCCTCGCCATGCCGTGCATGCGGCGTGATCTGGTGCAGCATGCTCATCACCATCGGCTGCACCGCTCCGAGCGCGAAGCCGAGGATCACGGAGCACAGGCCCATGGTCAGGGCCGAGTCGAGCAGCGGATAGACCGCGAACACCAGCGCCGTGACCACCGTGGAGCACAGGATCACGCTGCGCTCCGACGCCCGCGAGGCGATCAGGGGCAGCACGACGCGGATGGCGGCCGCCGCGATGGCGAAGGCGCCGAGGATGGAGCCGATCACCGAAGCGCTGATGCCCCGCTCGTGGCCCAGCACCGGCAGCACGAAGGCATGCACGTCCCAGCTCGACGACTGCAGCCAGTTGACGAACAGCAGGCGACGGAACATCGGTTCGCGCAGCAGGTCCCACGCGCGGGTCTGCACGGCCCCCGCCACCGGGGCGGTCAGCGGCGGCTCGTGCGCGCCGCGCGCGAGCATCCAGCAGAGGAGCGGCAGGGCCGCCATGACCGCGAACGACACCCGGTAGGCCAGCAGGTCCGCCGGCGCGCGGCCGGCGTGGTCGATCAGCATGCCGGCCAGAAAAGGCCCGACGAAGTTGGCCACCGCGGGCGCGATCGCCAGCCAGCTGAACACGCGCTTGAGCTGCGTGGCGTTAGTGGCGGAGCGTCCCACGTGGCGCTGCAGCGCGATGACCGTCGCGCCGGTGGCGCCGCCGGTCAGCAAGGCGGCGAGGCACATGACCGGAAACACCGGAAAGACCACCACCAGCCCGGCGCCGACCGACGCCGCGAGGACCGACAGCCACAGCGGCCGCTTGAACCCGTGCCGGTCGGCGAAGCGCCCCGCCGGCAGGGCCAGGAAGACCTGGGTCAGCGCGAACAGCGCGATCAGCACGCCGACCGCGGCCGCGCTGTGCCCCTGTTGCAGCGCCAGCAGCGGCGTCGCGAGTCGCATGCCCGCCATCGTGGCATGCAGGCACACCTGGGCGCCGATGACGCGCAGCAGTTCGGAACCTTTCACGGGGTGTCGTCGCCCTCGATGTCGGCCGTCGGTGGCAGCAGCACCTGCGACTGCGCCTCGGGCAGCGCCTCGACCTTGCGCAGCGCCAGCCGCATCTGCTTGGCGCGGGTGTCGGCCTTGTCGAGCGTGTCGGAGGCCTTGGCCACCTGCTCCTTGATGCGCGCCACCCATTCGCCGTAGCGCTCGAATTCGGTCTTGACCGCGCCGAGCACCTTCCAGACCTCGGAGGCCTGGTGTTCCAGCGCCAGCGTGCGAAAGCCCATGTGCAGGCTGTTGAGCATCGCCAGCAGCGTGGTCGGCCCGGCCAGGGTCACGCGGTGCTGGCGCTGGATCGCGTCCATCAGGCCGGGCCGGCGCAGCACTTCGGCGTAGAGGCTTTCGACCGGCAGGAACAGGATCGCGAAATCGGTGGTGTGCGGCGCCGCCAGGTAGTTCTCGGCGATCGAGCGGGCCTCACTGCGGATGCGCGCCTCCAGCGCCTTGGCCGCCAGCTCGGCGGCGGGGGCATCGGCGCGCTCGTGGGCGTCGAGCAGACGCTCGTAGTCGTCGCGCGGGAACTTGGCGTCGATCGGCAGCCAGACCGGCGCGCCATCGCCGCCGCGGCCCGGAAAACGGATCGCGAAATCGACCCGCTGGCCGCTGCGCGGCTTGGTCTCGACCTGGCGCGCGTACTGCTCGCTGGTGAGCACCTGCTCGAGCAGCGCCTCGAGCTGCACCTCGCCGAACACGCCGCGGGTCTTGACGTTGGTCAGCACCCGCTGCAGGCTGCCGACGCCGACGGCCAGAGACTGCATCTCGCCCAGTCCCTTGTGCACCTRCTCGAGCCGGTCGGCGACCTGCTTGAAGCTCTCGCCGAGCCTGGCCTCGAGGGTGCTCTGCAGCTTCTCGTCGACCGTCTTGCGCATCTCGTCAAGCTTGGCGGTGTTGCTCTGCTGCAGCTGCGCGAGCTGGGTTTCCATGGTCGCGCGCACTTCAGCGAGCCGGCGCGCATTCGCCTCGCTCAGGCCCTGGAGCTGCGTGTTCAAGGTGTCGGCCAGCGTCTTCTGGAGCAGCGTGAGCTGCTGCGCGAAAGCGTCGATCTGCGCGTTCTGCGTTCGCGTGGACTCCGCGCCCTGGTGCAGCAGCGCCCGCTGGAAGGTGGCGAAGGCCTGCGCGGTTTCCTGGCGCGCGCCGCGCGAGGACTCGTTGATCTCGTGGCGCAGTTCGCGCTCGACGCGCTCGTTGCCGGCGCCCAGGGTGGCGATCAGCGCCGCCGGATCGGGAACCGGCGCCGAGCGCAGCAGCAGCCAGAGCACGAGGATGAGATTCAGGGCCGCGAAGGCCAGCAGGATCCAGGTCTCGATCACGGGCATCAACGGGCCGCAAGCACGGCAGGATTCAAGGGCGTGACCGGCTTGCCGTCGACCAGGAAGCCGATCAGGTTGTCGACCGCCAGGTCGGCCATCGCGCGCCGCGTCGGCACGGTCGCGCTCGCGATGTGGGGCGTCAGCACGACATTGGGCACGGTGAGCAGGTCGGGGTGAACCTTCGGCTCGCCCTCGAAGACGTCGAGACCGGCGGCGGCGATGCGGCCTGCGCGCAAGGCGGCGGCAAGCGCTGCGTCGTCGACGATGCCGCCGCGCGCGATGTTGACCAGCGTCGCGGTCGGCTTCATGAGCGCCAGCTCGGCGGCGCCGATGGTGTGGTGCGAGGCCGGCGTGTAGGGCACCACGAGCACGACATGGTCGGCGGTCTTGAGGAGCTCTTCCTTGCTCACGTAGCTGGCCTTGCATTCGGCCTCGAGCCCGGCATCGAGACGCGAGCGGTTGTGATAGATCACCTTCATGCCGAAGCCGAGGGCGCCGCGCCGCGCGATGCCCTGCCCGATCCGGCCCATGCCGATGATGCCGAGCGTCGAGCCATGGATGTCGGAGCCGGAGAACATGTCGTAACTCCATTTCTTCCACTTGCCGGCGCGCAGGAAATGCTCGCTTTCGGCAATCCGCCGCGCGGTCGCCATCAGGAGCGCGAAGCCGAAGTCGGCCGTGGTCTCGGTCAGCACGTCCGGCGCGTTGGTGCCGAGCACGCCGCGCGCGGTCATGGCATCGAGGTCGAAGTTGTTGTAGCCGACCGCCATGTTGGCGCAGATCTTCAGCTCGGGGCAGGCGGCCAGCAGTTCGGCGTCGATGCGCTCGCTGCCCGTGGTGAACGCGCCCTGCTTGCCCTGCAGCTTGCCGATCAGCTGGGCCGGGCTCCAGTCTTCATCGTCGGGGTTGGACTCGACCTCGAAATGGGCCTGGAGCCGGGCGATGGTCTCGGGGAAGATCGAACGGGCGACGAGGACTTTGGCTTTGGTCATGGTCAACGGAAGAAGATGAGGGTGGTGAGGACGAACAGCGGAATCAGGATCGCACCCGACCAGAGCATGTAGCCGAAGAAGCTCGGCATGCGCACGCCGCGGCTCTCTGCGATGGCCTTGACCATCAGGTTGGGCGCGTTGCCGATGTAGGTGTTGGCACCCATGAACACGGCGCCGGCGGAAATCGCCGCCAGCGTCGTCGCGTAGGTGGTCATCAGCGCCTGCGGATCGCCGCCGGCGGTGTTGAAGAACACCAGGTAGGTCGGCGCATTGTCGAGGAAGGAGCTCAGGATGCCGGTGGCCCAGAAGTACATCGCCGGGTCGGGCTGGCCGTCGGGCCGGGTCACGGCCGAGACGATGGCGCCGAAAGGGCCGTCGAGGCCGGCCTTGAGCATCGCGATCACCGGCACGATGGTCAGGAAGATGCCCGCGAACAGCTTGGCCACCTCGGCCATCGGGCCCCAGCCGAACTGGTTGTCGGCATGCACCTTGGGCGCGGTGAGCTTGAGCGACAGCAGCGTGATCGCGACCAGGCCGACGTCGCGCACGATGCCCGGCAGCCCGACCACGGTGCCATGGATGTCGACGCTCACGGGCGATTTCCAGACCCCGCTGAGCAGCACCAGGAAGAGCACGCCGCCCAGCATCCAGAAGTTGACCGCCCCGTCGAAGCCGATGCTGCGGGTGTCGGGCGTCGGGTCGAAGGGCGTGACGCCTTCATGCCGGAAGTACCAGCGGTCGAGCGCGTAGAACAGCGCCAGCAGCGCGCCGACCACGAACAGCGTGTCGGGCAGGATGTTCTTCGCGGTCCAGAAGAAGTCGACGCCCTTCAGGAAGCCGAGGAACAGCGGCGGGTCGCCCAGCGGCGTCAGCGAGCCGCCGACGTTCGACACGATGAAGATGAAGAAGACCACCACGTGCACCTTGTGCTTGCGGTTGTCGTTGGCGCGGATCAGCGGCCGGATCAGCAGCATCGAGGCGCCGGTGGTGCCCATCAGGCTCGCGAGCACCGCCCCGATCGCGAGGATCGAGGTGTTCAGGCCGGCCGAGCCGCGCAGGTTGCCGCGGATGTGGATGCCGCCGGCCACCGCGTACAGGGCCGCGAGCAGGATGATGAACGGGATGTACTCGGCCAGCAGCGCATGGATGAGCTGGGCGCCCGCGAGCGAGACGCCGTAGATCGCAGCGAACGGCAGCAGGAAGGCCAGCGACCAGGCCGCCGACACCTTGCCGTAGTGGTGATGCCAGAACGCGGGCGCCAGCAGCGGCAGCAGCGCGATCGACAGCAGGATGCCGGCGAAGGGCACGCCCCACAACGGCGACAGGCTGCCGCCATCGAAATCGGCAGCGGCGGCCAGCGCCGGGAAGGCCATCGTCAGCGAGCCGGCCGCCAGCAGGCGCAGCCAACGGCCGGAAAATCGGACGGCCCTCATGCGACGGGCTGCGCAATCTCGAAGACCTGGCGCAGATAGGCCAGGTAGCGCTCGTCCTCGCACATGTTCTTGGACGGTGTGTCCGAGAGCTTGGCCACCGGCTGGTCGTTGCAGTGGATCATCTTGATGACGATCTGCAGCGGCTCGTAGCCCAGGTCGTTGGTCAGGTTGGTGCCGATGCCGAAGGCCAGCTGGCAGCGGCCGCGGAATTGCTGGTAGAGCTCGATGGTCTTGGGCACGGTGAGGCCGTCGCTGAAGATCAGCGTCTTGGTCAGCGGATCGACCCGATTGGCGATGTAGTGGGCCAGCATGCGCTCGCCCCACTGGAAGGGATCGCCGCTGTCGTGGCGCGCGCCGTCGAAGAGCTTGCAGAAATAGAGGTCGAAGTCGCGCAGGAAGGCGGTCATTCCATAGACGTCGGACAGCGCGATGCCGAGGTCGCCGCGGTACTCCCGGGCCCAGGACTCGAAGCCGAAGATCTGGCTGTCGCGCAGCCGCGGACCCAGCGCCTGGCAGGCCTGCAGGTACTCGTGCGCCATGGTGCCGAGCGGAATCAGGCCCAGCTTCATCGCGTAGAGCACGTTGCTGGTGCCGGCGAGCTGCGGCAGCTTCGACATCGCGTGCAGGGGCGCGGGCGTGGTCACCGCGCCGAGCCGGCCGGCGAGCGTGCGCAGCACCTCTTCATGCCAGTCCTTGGAGAAGCGCCGGCGGGTGCCGTAGTCGGCGATCTTGAGGTCGGCGAGCTTGTCGTCCTGCAACTGGGCGATCTTGGTCTCGAGGCGGCGCCGGCCTTCGGCGAGGTCCGGCTGCGGCTGGGTGTTGCGGAAGTAGACCTCGTTGACGATCGCCAGCACCG
This sequence comes from Variovorax sp. M-6, assembly GCF_052114385.1. NCBI lineage: Bacteria > Pseudomonadati > Pseudomonadota > Betaproteobacteria > Burkholderiales > Comamonadaceae > Variovorax > Variovorax sp. M-6. The sequence goes on from NZ_JBFREQ010000003.1 coordinate 236,923, forward strand.
GGATCTCGAACAGGATGGTGTGCAGCCACGGCCCCTTGATGCTGATCTCCAGCTCGCCCGAGGGCTGCGGAACGATGTCGATGTACTTCTCGTTGAGGCGGAACAGCCCGAGGAAGTCGACGAAGTCGCTCTTGATGAAGCGCATCGACCGCAGGTAGCTCAGTTCGGGTTCCCGGAACTGCAGCGAGCACAGGTGACGCACCTCCTCGCGGATCTGTCCCGCGAAGCGCGCCAGATCGATGCCGGGGTTGCGGCACTTGAAGCGGTACTCGACGCGCGCGCCCGGAAAGTGGTGCAGCACCACCTGCATCATCGTGAATTTGTAGAGGTCGGTATCGAGCAGGCTGTGAATGATCATGGTGCGGCGCGCTGGTCTCCGGAATTCGGTGTGCGTTCGATTATCACGGGCCGCGTCGGCAAGTGCCTACGACCCCTTCCCCGGGCGTCCTACCGTGCCGGCGAGGCCCTGCCGCGACAGTGTCTCCACGCCGGGCGTTCCGGCCGGCGAGCAACCCAACTGAAGTGAAGGAGATACGTCATGAACAAGGACACCGTCGAAGGCAACTGGAAGCAATTGAAGGGCAAGGTCAAGGAGCAATGGGGCAAGCTGACGGACGACGACTTCGACGTCATCGCCGGCAAGCGCGACCAATTGCTGGGCCGCATCCAGGAACGCCATGGCATCAGCCGGGACGAGGCCGAGAAGCAGGTCGCCGACTGGGAAAACCGCGATGGCCGCACCCCCGCGGCGATCTGGATGGAGCGGATCTGAAAGACATCGCCCTCACACCGATTGCATAACTCTGGAGAACATCCCATGCAGAAGCACTTTCTGATGCTCGCCATCGCCTCGGCCTGTCTGGTCGCCGGCCAGGCCAGCGCCATGACCCAGGACGAATACAAGGTCGCCAAGGAAAGGATCGAGGCCGACTACAAGGTCGCGAAGGCGCAGTGCGACACGCTGAAGGACAACGCCAAGGACGTCTGCGAGAAGGACGCCAAGGGCAAGGAAAACGTGGCCATGGCCGAGCTCGAGCAGCAATACAAGCCGACCAAGGCCCATGCCCGCAACGTGGCGGAAGAGAAGGTGAAGGCCGCCTACGCAGTCGCCAAGGAAAAGTGCGACGACCTGAAGGGCGATGCCAAGGACGCTTGCGAGAAGCAGGCGAAGGCTGACGAAGCCAAGGGCATGGCTGCAGTCAAAAAAATGTGACTCACCCCCAAGGTTGGCTCACTTCGTGTAGCCGCCCACCCCCTTCCGGGGGCGCCCTCAGCGGCCCGGCAAAGCCGGTTCCGCGAGGGCCCTGGATGGGGGTGTCTTCATTTCAGGTCGTCGATCACGGCTTGCAAGGCGGGCGGCAGCTTGACCGGGCGCTGGGTCGTGCGGTCGACGTAGACGTGAACGAAATGGCCCTGCGCAGCGGCCGTATCCGCACCTTCGGCGAATAGCGCGATCTCGTAGCGCACGCTCGAACTGCCGGCGTGCGCCACCCGGATGCCCGCCTCCACCGTTTGCGGGAAGGCCAGCGGCGCGAAATAGTTGCACTGCGTCTCCACCACGAAGCCGACCGTCGTGCCCTGGTGGATGTCCAGCGCCCCGCGCTCGATCAGCAGGGAATTGACCGCGGTGTCGAACCAGGCGTAGTAGACGACGTTGTTGACATGGCCGTACATGTCGTTGTCGGCCCAGCGCGTCGGGATGCTGCGAAAGCTGCGGTAGCTGCTGCGGGAATCGGGGGACGGTCGAACGCTCATCAGAAAAAACCTCCGTGCTGCGCACGGCGGTGCGAGCTGGCTTGGGAGCGGCCCGGCGCGGCGCTCATGGCGCGGCATTTTGCCAGCGCCGCCAGTATTCGAGCGCCACCCGGAAGGTGCCCAGCTGAACCTGAACCGTCTCCGAAATGTCGCTGGCGTAGCCGCCCGCCATGGCGAAGGCCAGCGGAATGCGGCGCTGCCAGGCGAAATCGAAGACCCGCCGGTCGCGCGCCTCCAGGCCGTCGAAGCTCAGCTTGAGGCGGCCCAGCCGATCGCGCTCGAAGGGGTCTGCGCCCGCCAGATAGATCACCAGGCCGGGCGTGAAGCGCCGCTCCAGCTCGTCGAGCGCCTGCTCCAGCGCGGCCAGGTAATCGGCGTCGCCGCAACCGTCGGGCAGCTCCACGTCCAGATCGCTCGCTTCCTTGCGGAACGGAAAGTTCTTCGCGCCGTGCAGCGAGAGCGTGAAGACGCTGGGGTCGTCGCGAAAGATGCTGGCCGTGCCATTGCCCTGGTGCACGTCGAGGTCGATCACCGCCACCCCGAGCGGCAGGCGCCCGCGCCGCCCGTGCTCGGCCTGCATCAGCCGCGCGGCCACCGCGGCATCGTTGAAGACGCAGAAGCCGCCGCCCTTGCCGGCGCTCGCGTGATGGGTGCCGCCGGCCATGTTGGCCGAGACGCCCTCCCCCAGCGCGGTGCGGCAGGCGGCAATGGTCGCGCCAGCCGACCGGCGCGAGCGCTCGACCATCGCCTCGCTCCACGGAAAGCCGATCTCGCGCATCGCCTCGGGGGCGACGCTGCCATTGCTGATGGCCGCGATCCATTGCGGCGTATGGGCCAGTGCCAGCTCGCCGTCGCTGGCGCGCGGCGCCTCCATCATCCGGATGTCGGGCAGCCGAGCCTCGAGCCGTTCGCGCAGCAAGGCATAGCGCCCCATCGGGAAGCGATGGCCGGCGGGCAGAGGCAGGACGAACTGGCCGGAGTTGAACGCGCGCATGCGCAACATTGTCTGCGGACACGATTTAGAAAGCGCGTTCTAAATTGCTGCAACGCAGCAAAAACCCCCTTGTCCGAAATGCCTGGCTGCCTATACTTGAGGCCATGCTGCACCGCAACATGAGTGAAGGGGCAGCTCAAGCGAGAACCGACCTTTTCATATTCACTGGAGCTTCCACATGTCCCTCACCGCCGACCAAATCATCTCTTCGCAAAAAGCCGGCCTCGAAACCCTGTTCGGTCTGACGACCAAGGCCTTCGAAGGCGTCGAAAAGCTCGTCGAACTGAACGTGACCGCCTCCAAGGCTGCGCTCAGCGAAGCCGCCGGCACCACGCAAGCCCTGCTGAGCGTCAAGGACGCGCAAGAGTTGCTGTCGCTGCAAGCCAGCCTGTTCCAGCCCCTGGCCGAAAAGACCGCTGCCTACAGCCGTCATCTGTACGACATCGCCCAAGGCACCGGTGCCGAATTCACCAAGGCTTTCGAAGTCAAGGCCGCTGAAGCTCAGCAAGCCTTCGTCGGCCTGGTCGACAGCGCCGCCAAGAACGCCCCGGCCGGTTCGGAAACCGCCGTTGCCGTGATGAAGAGCGCCGTGGCTGCCGCCAACAACGCTTTCGAATCGGTGCAAAAGGCTGTCAAGCAAGCGTCCGACGTCGCCGAAGCAAACTTCCAGGCCGTGCAGACCACCGCCGTGAACGCTGCCAAGAGCACCGCCCAGACCGCGACGCGCAAGCGCTAAGTTCTTCAAAGCCCGCTTCGAGCGGGCAACGATTGTCTCCTTGGGTCCTTCGGGATCCAATTCAGGGCCCTGTCTTCGGACAGGGCCTTTTTTTCGTGTCGTTCCGGTCTTCGATAATGGCCGGCACACATCTGGAGATAGACATGGAAATCAACGGCAAGGTTTTTATCGTGACGGGCGGCGCTTCGGGCCTCGGCGAAGGCACGGCGCGGATGCTCGCGGCGAACGGCGGCAAGGTGGTGATCGCCGACATGCAGGCCGACAAGGGCGAGGCTGTCGCCAAGGAGATTGGCGGGGTTTTCGTCAAGTGCGACGTCAGCCAGGAAGCCGACGGCCAGGCGGTGGTCGCCGCGGCGCAGAAGCTGGGCAAGCTGGTCGGACTGGTCAATTGCGCGGGCATCGCGCCGGCCGAGAAGACCGTGGGCAAGAACGGGCCGCACGCGCTGGCGGTGTTCAGCAAGACCGTCACGGTCAACCTGATCGGCAGCTTCAACATGATCCGGCTGGCGGCCGACGCCATGGCGAAGAACGAGCCCGAAGCCACCGGCGAGCGCGGCGTGCTGATCTCGACCGCCTCGGTGGCGGCCTACGACGGCCAGATCGGGCAGGCCGCCTACAGCGCCTCGAAGGGCGGCGTGGTCGGCATGACGCTGCCGATCGCGCGCGACCTGGCACGCAGCGGCATCCGCAACATGACGATCGCGCCCGGCATCTTCGGCACGCCGATGCTGTTCGGCATGCCGCAGGAAGTGCAGGACGCGCTGGCCGCCAGCGTGCCCTTCCCCTCGCGCCTGGGCACGCCCGAGGACTACGCCAAGCTCGCGAAGCACATCATCGAGAACGACATGCTCAATGGCGAGGTGATCCGACTCGACGGCGCGATCCGGCTGGCGCCGCGCTGATCTCGCCCAGGCCGCCCTCCTGGTCCTCGGGCGGCTTGAGGCTGCCCGTGCGTTCCAGGCGCTCGAACTGGGCAATCACCTGGGCGCCGAACAGCACCAGGGTGGCCGCGATCTCGAGGCTCAGCAGCACCACGATCGCGGTCGTCAGCGAACCGTAGACCACGTTGACCTGCGACAGGGTCGCGAAATAGAGCACCAGCACCCGGCGCGTGACCTCCCACAGCAGCGCAGCGGTCACGCCGCCGATCAGCGCATGGCGCAGCCGCAGCCGGCCCACCGGCATCACCAGGTAGAGCGAGGTCAGCATGAAGATCTCGCCGCCCAGCCCCAGCAGGTACAAGAGCACTCCCGAGACGCCCGACAGCGACCAGCTGTAGCCGAACAGCTCGACGCTCTCCTCCCCGATCACCTGCAGAGCGCCCGACACCAGCGTCACCAGCAGCAGCCCGATGCACAGGCACAGGATGTAGATGTAGGGCATCACCACCGAGATCAGGTAGTGGCGCGAATGCTCGGCCTTGCGGTGGTGGAAGATCACCGACATCGCGCTTTCGAGCACCGTGAAGGCCAGCGAGCTGAAGAAGATCATCGTCACCAGCAGCACCGGCCCGAGCACCTCGGCATGGTTCAGGAAGTTCGACAGCTCGGCGACGATCGCGCGCGACTGCCCCGGCAGCAGCCACTCGAGGTAGCGCCCGACCGCGCTCAGCAGCGCTCCCTGATCGATGAACTGCGACAGCGCGATCACGCTGACGATCAGCAGAGGCACGATCGACAACAGGGCGTAGTAGGCGACCGCGCCCGCCAGCAGCAGGCCCTGGTTGGCCTTGAAGCTCTTGACGGCCTGCCAGGCGAAGCGCAGCGGATGGCGCAGCACGGGCGTTGCGTGATGGAAGGAGCGGCGGATCATGCGTCGATTTCGGGCCATCGGGCGAGCGGCCGATCGGCGCGGGCCCGACGGCTTGCGTATCATTTGGAGTTCCGAGCCTACATGACCATCCCCGCTTCTTTCATCCAGGAACTGATCGCACGCGCAGACGTGGTGGAAATTGTCGGGCGCTACGTCCAGCTCAAGAAGGCAGGCGCCAATTTCATGGGGCTGTGCCCCTTCCACGGGGAAAAATCGCCCTCGTTCTCGGTCAGCCCGACCAAGCAGTTCTATCACTGCTTCGGCTGCGGGGTGCACGGCAACGCGATCGGTTTCCTGATGGAGCACGCCGGCATGGGCTTCGTCGAGGCGGTGCACGATCTGGCCGGCCAGTACGGCCTGCAGGTGCCCGAGGACGATGCCTCGCCCGAGGAGCGTGCCCGCGCCGCCGGCCAGCGCCAGAAGCAGGCCACGCTGTCCGAGGTGCTCGAGAAGGCCGGCGAGGCCTACCGCAAGCAGTTGCGCCAGTCACCCGGCGCCATCGAGTACCTCAAGGGCCGCGGCGTCTCGGGCGAGATCGCCAGGCAATTCGGCATCGGCTACGCGCCGGCCGGCTGGCGCTCGCTGGCCAGCGTGTTTCCGGACTACGACGATCCGCTGCTGGCCGAAAGCGGCCTGGTGATCGTCGGCGAGGCCGACGAAGGCGGCGACGCCAAGCGCTACGACCGCTTCCGCGACCGCGTGATGTTCCCGATCCGCAACGTCAAGGGCGAATGCATCGGCTTCGGCGGCCGGGTGCTCGGCGACGAGAAGCCCAAGTACCTGAACTCGCCGGAAACCCCGGTGTTCAGCAAGGGACGGGAGCTCTACGGCCTCTACGAAGCCCGCGCGGCCTTCCGCGACCGCGGCTACGCGCTGGTCACCGAGGGCTACATGGACGTGGTGGCGCTGGCGCAGCTGGGCTTCCCGAACGCGGTGGCGACGCTCGGCACGGCCTGCACGCCCGAACACGTGCAGAAGCTGTTCCGCTTCACCGAATCGGTGGTCTTCAGCTTCGACGGCGACAGCGCCGGCCGGCGCGCCGCGCGCAAGGCGCTCGACGGCGCCCTGGCCTATGCCACCGACGTGCGCAGCATCAAGTTCCTGTTCCTGCCGGCCGAGCACGACCCCGACAGCTTCATCCGCGAGTTCGGCGCCGACGCCTTCGCGCGCTTCGTGAGCGAGGCCACGCCCCTGAGCCGCTTCCTGATCGAGGCGGCGCGCGAGGGCTGCGAGCTGTCGAGCGCCGAAGGCCGGGCCCACATGGCGAGCAATGCCCGGCCGCTGTGGAGCGCGCTGCCCGAGGGGGCGCTCAAGCGCCAGCTGCTGAGCGAACTGGCCGCCCTGGCGCAGCTCAGTGCCCAGGAGCTCGGCGAGCTCTGGACGCCCGCGGCGACACCGCGGGCGCCCGCCCCGGCGCCGGCCCGCGCCCCCGCGCCCTTCTCCGAAGACGACTGGGACAGCCGCGACCAGTGGTTCGACGAACAATCACGCGCCGGCCCCGAAAAGAAGCGCTTCAAGTCCTTTCGCCAGCCGCCGCCTCCCCGTCCTCCTCCGGGCGGGCGCCGACTGCCGACCAGCCGGGCCGACGTGGCGGCGCGGCTGGTGCTGTCGAACCCGGCCGAATGGGAGGCGCTGTCGCACGAACTGCACGCCCTGCTCTGCGACCTGCCGGGCGACCACGGCCAGCTCTTCGCCTGGCTCGACAGCCAGGCCCATGAGCACGGCACCCAGCCCTGGGCGGCGCTGCGCGAGGGCCTGCGCGGCCTCGCCTTCGAGTCGCTCGCGGTGCGGGTCATGACCGGCCCCGACGGCGGCCCGGTCGGCGACGCCGAGGGCGAGCAGGCGGCCGACGCGGCCCGGGAGCTGCGCAACGTGCTCGACTACATGCTGGACGACCTGCTCAAGATCCAGCAGAGCGAGGCGATCGCCGCCGTGGGCAGCGATCCGCGGGCGCTGGAGCGCTACAAGGCGCTCGAGGTACGTCGCCTGGAGTTGCGCAATCGCCTCAATTCGAGCTCAAACAGTGCTTGAAAAACGCGCAGCGCGCTATAATGTAAGGCTTAGTTAGACGTTCGCGTCTAGCGAATTAGGCAAGAGCGACAGCAGCACCTCCGGGCCGACCCCAAGCGCAATGCACTTCCCGATGGGAAAAAGGGTCAATACACCGCAAGGACTGCACACCAAATGTTCGCCCGACATCTTGCCTTTTGACGGCTGTCGAGGATTCGCATCCCCGACGCCGCAGTGTCTGTGCTCCTGCCTGCGCCGGGTTCGAGGCGCGTGTGATTCCGCTTGGTCCATCTTGTTGTACGAGGTCGTATGCCCAGTTCAAAGAAGCCTGCCGTGTCCGCTGCCAAGAAGCCCGCTGCAGAAAAACCGTCGAAGTCCGCCGCGCTGCAGGCAACCAAGACGGCTGCCGTCGCCTCCAAGGCGTCTGCTGCCAAGAAAGTGAAAACCGTGCCCACCAAAACGACTGTCCCCGCCGAATCCACCACCGCCAAGCCCGCCGCCAAGAAAGTGGGCCGTCCGCCCAAGGCCGCCGGCACTTCCACCGCCACCGGCGCCAAGCGCGGTCGCAAGCCCAAGGCCGGCAACGAAGCGACGTCCAGCGACGTCGACCTGTCCGACATCGAGGACGAACTGGTCGGTGAAGAACCGGCGGCCACGACGACCGAGGAAAAGGTCAAGCCGCTGCGCATGAAGATCAGCAAGGCGAAGGAACGCGCCTTGATGAAGGAGTTCGGCCTCGACGAGACGGTCCTGTCCGAGGAAGACCTGGCCAAGCGCCGCTCGCGCCTGAAGACCCTGATCACGCTGGGCAAGACCCGCGGCTACCTCACGCACGGCGAAATCTCCGACCACTTGCCCGACAAGCTGGTGGACGCCGAGACCATGGAAGTCGTGGTCACCATGCTCAACGACATGGGCGTGGCCGTCTACGAGCAGACGCCCGACGCCGAAACGCTGCTGCTGAACAACACCGCCCCGACCGCCACCACGGTCGAGGAAGCCGAAGAAGAAGCCGAAGCCGCCCTGTCCACGGTGGACAGCGAGTTCGGCCGCACCACCGACCCGGTGCGCATGTACATGCGCGAAATGGGCACGGTCGAGCTGCTGACGCGCGAAGGCGAAATCGAAATCGCCAAGCGCATCGAAGGCGGCCTGATGGCCATGATGGAAGCCATTTCGGCTTCGCCCGCGACCATCGCCGCGATCCTCGAGATGGCCGCCACAATCCGCGACGGCAAGGTCGTGATCTCGACCATCGTCGACGGCTTCTCGAACCCCAACGAGGCCGACGACTACGTGGCCGAGGAAGACTTCGACGAGTTCGACGAGGAAGACGACGACGACGGCAAGGGCGGCTCCAAGGCACTGACCAAGAAGCTCGAGGAACTCAAGCGCGACGCGCTCGAGCGCTTCGACCGCATCGCCGTGCTGTTCGAGAAGATCCACAAGATCTACGAAAAGGAAGGCTACGGCACGCCGGCATACGCCAAGGCGCAGCAGGCCGTGTCCGATGAGCTGATGACCATCCGCTTCACGGCCAAGACCATCGAGAAGCTGTGCGACCTGGTGCGCACGCAGGTCGACGACGTCCGCAAGAAGGAGCGCGAGCTGCGCCGCATCATCGTGGACAAGTGCGGCTTCCCGCAGGAAGACTTCATCCGCGACTTCAGCGGCTACGACAAGAACGGCGGCCGCGTCGCCTCCAACCTGCTCAACCTCAAGTGGGTCGAGAAGCAGGCCGCCGCCGGCAAGCCCTGGAGCGCCGTGATGGCGCGCAACATTCCGCCGGTGCAGGAACTGCAGCAGCGCCTGACCGACATCCAGTCGCGCGTGGTGGTGCCGCTGGCCGAACTCAAGGACATCAACAAGCGCATGAACGAGGGTGAATCCTCCTCGCGCGATGCCAAGAAGGAAATGATCGAGGCCAACCTGCGCCTCGTGATCTCGATCGCCAAGAAGTACACCAACCGCGGCCTGCAGTTCCTGGACCTGATCCAGGAGGGCAACATCGGCCTGATGAAGGCGGTCGACAAGTTCGAATACCGCCGCGGCTACAAGTTCTCGACCTATGCGACGTGGTGGATCCGCCAGGCGATCACGCGCTCGATCGCCGACCAGGCGCGCACCATCCGCATCCCGGTGCACATGATCGAGACCATCAACAAGATGAACCGCATCAGCCGCCAGCATCTGCAGGAGTTCGGCTTCGAGCCCGACGCCAGCATCCTGGCCGCCAAGATGGAGATCCCGGAAGACAAGATCCGCAAGATCATGAAGATCGCCAAGGAGCCGATCTCGATGGAAACCCCCATCGGCGACGACGACGATTCGCACCTGGGCGACTTCATCGAGGACAGCAGCAACACGGCGCCGATCGAGGCCGCGATGCAGGCCGGCCTGCGCGACGTGGTCAAGGACATCCTCGACAGCCTGACGCCGCGCGAAGCCAAGGTGCTGCGCATGCGCTTCGGCATCGAGATGTCGACCGACCACACGCTGGAAGAAGTCGGCAAGCAGTTCGACGTGACGCGCGAGCGCATCCGCCAGATCGAGGCCAAGGCGCTGCGCAAGCTCAAGCACCCGTCGCGCTCGGACAAGCTGCGCAGCTTCATTGATACCCTGTAGGCTCGCTGCAAGCCGGACAAGGAAGGCGCCCTCGGGCGCCCTTCTTTTTTCAAGAACACCAAGCACCGACCGGAGACACCGCCCATGAACCCCGATGCCGACAAACTCTGGCGTGCGCCGCGCTGGGCGCTGGCCGTGCTGCTGGCGGTGCTGGGCATGCTGGGCCCGTTCTCCATCGACACCTACATCCCGGCCTTCTCGGGCATCGCGCGCTCGATCGGCGCCACGCCGGGCGAGATGCAGCAGACACTCTCGGCCTACCTGTTCGGCTTCGCCTTCATGAACCTGTTCCACGGCGCGCTGTCGGACAGCTTCGGGCGCCGGCCCGTCGTGCTGTGGGGCCTGGCGGTCTTCACCGTGGCGTCGCTGGGCTGCGCGCTGTCGCAGACCATCGGGCAGCTGGTGCTTTTCCGGGCGCTGCAGGGCCTGTCGACGGGTGCCGGCATCGTGGTCTCGCGCGCCGTGATCCGCGACATGTTCCCGCCGGCCGAGGCGCAGAAGGTCATGAGCCAGGTGACGATCTATTTCGGCATCGCGCCGGCGATCGCGCCGATCGTCGGCGGCTTCCTGTTCGTGCACCTGGGCTGGCACAGCATCTTCTGGTTCCTGGTCGGGGTCGGCGTGGTGCTGTGGGTGGCCAACTTCAAGCTGCTGCCCGAGACGCTGCACCTGGACCAGCGCCAACCCTTCGAGGTCCGGCACCTGATGCGCGGCTACTGGGACCTGTGCTCCGACCCGCGCTTCCTGCTGCTGGCGCTGGCCAGCGGCGTGCCCTTCAACGGCATGTTCCTCTACGTGCTGGCCGCCCCGGCCTTCCTCGGCGACCACCTCGCGCTGGCACCGACGCAGTTCTTCTGGTTCTTCATCCTGACCATCGGCGGCATCATGGCCGGCGCCTGGGCCAGCGGCCGCATGGCCGGCAAGGTGGCACCGAAGCGGCAGATCCGCGACGGCTTCGTGATCATGCTGGCGACTTCGGTCGTCAACGTGGCCGCCAACGCCCTCTTCCCGCCGCACGCCGCCTGGGCGCTGTGGCCGCTGGCGGTGTTCGCCTTCGGCTGGGCGCTGATGGTGCCGGTGGTGACGCTGCTGGTGCTCGACCTGCACCCCGAGCGCCGCGGCATGGCCTCGTCGCTGCAGGCGGTGATCGGCTCGACCGCCAACGGCGTCGTCGCCGGCGTGATCGCGCCGCTGGTGATGCACTCCACGCTGTGGCTGGCCGCCACCTCGCTGCTGATGCTGAGCGTCGGGCTGGTGGCCTGGGTCTGGCTGCACGGCCGCTGGCCCGAGATCGGGCGACTGGTCGCCGGCGAAACTGCCTGAACGATGCGGGCGAGCGATCTCCGCACCTTCGCGCGCGCCTGGTTGCCCGGCCGGACCGCGGTCGATGGCCGCGAACGCCTGCGCGCGGTCGCGGGCGCGGCGCTCGGCCTGCTGTTCACGGGGCTGGTTTGCGAGTGGCTGGCCGGCGGCAGCGGCTGGCTGATCGCACCGCTGGGCGCCAGCGCGGTGCTGGTGTTCGCGCTGCCGGCCAGCCCCCTGGCCCAACCCTGGCCCGTGATCGGCGGCAACACGCTCGCGGCGCTGGTCGGCGTCGCCTGCGCGCGCTGGCTGCCCGACGCGGTCTGGGTCGGCGCGCTGGCGACCGCGCTGGCCATCAGCCTGATGTTCGCGCTGCGCTGCCTGCACCCGCCGGGCGGCGCCGTGGCGCTGCTGGCCGTGCTCACGCACACCGGCGAACTGCCCTTCGCCTTCCTGCCGGTGATGCTCGATTCGCTGCTGCTGGTGCTGGCCGGCGTGGCCTACAACAGCCTGACCGGCCGCCGCTACCCGCACGTGCAACTGGCGCCCCGCCAGCCCGCGGCCGATACGCGCTTCAGCTCGGCCGACATCGACGCCGTGCTGGCACGCTACAACCAGGTGCTCGACATCAGCCGCGACGACCTGGAGACGCTGATCCGGGAGACCGAGATGGAATCCTGGCGCCGGCGGCTGGGCACGGTGCGCTGCGTCGACATCATGTCGCGCGATCTGGTGGTGGCCGAATTCGGCACGCCCTTGCAGGAGGCCTGGTCGCTGATGCACGAGCGCCGCATCAAGGCGCTGCCGGTGGTCGACCGCACGCGCCGGGTGGTCGGCATCGTCACCCAGGCCGACTTCTTCCGCCAGATCGACCTGCAGCACCACGACGGCATCGGCGGGCGGCTGCGCGACCTGATCCGCGCGACCCGCAGCGTGATGTCGAGCAAGCCCGAGGTGGTGGGCCAGATCATGACGCGCCAGGTGCGCGTGGCCAGCGAGGAGCGCCCGCTGGCGGAACTGGTGCCGCTGTTCTCCGAAGGCGGGCACCACCACATCCCGATCATCGACGGCGAGCGCCGCCTGACCGGAATGATCACGCAGTCGGATTTCGTGCGCGCGCTCTACCGCGCGGTGGGGCCGGAGGGCTGAGCTCCAGCGGCGGCCAGTGCGCCGGGTCGGCGAAGCGCGTCACCAGGAAATCCAGCAGCACCCGCAGCGACGCCGGCATCTGGCGCCGCGACGCGTAGACGCCGTAGACCCCCAGGCCTTGCGGCACGAAGCCGGGCAGCAGCGCCACCAGGCGGCCCTGCGCGATCGGTCCGTGGGCCGAATAGGCCGGCTGCATGGCGATGCCGGCGCCTTCGATGGCCGCCGCCAGCAGCACCTGCGACTCGTTGGCACTGAGCCTCCCGCTGACCGGCACCGCGATCCGCTCGGCACCGTGATCGAACTGCCACAGGCTTTTGCCGAAGTAGGAGTAGGTCAGGCAGTTGTGCGTCACCAGGTCCTGCACGCTGCGCGGCGTGCCGTGCGCGGCCAGATAGGCCGGCGAAGCGCAGATCACCGAATCGCAGCGGCCCAGCGGGCGGGCGATCAGGTTCGGGTCGAGCTCGTTGGTGATGCGGATCGCCAGATCGATGCGCTCCTCGACCAGGTTCACCGGCCGGGCGTCGATGTGAAGGTCGATCGCTGCTTGGCGGTAGCGGCGCAGGTAGTCGGCGACCGCCGACGCGAGCACGTCCTGGGCCAGCGACTGCGCGCAGGCGACGCGCAGCAAGCCACGAGGCTCGTCCGCCCCGGCGCTGGAGGCCATGGCCATCTCGGCGGCGGCCTCGAGCATCCGGCGGCAGCGCGCCAGCGTTTCCTCGCCGGCCTCCGTGAGGCTCAGCCGCCGCGTCGTGCGATGCAACAGGCGCGCACCGGCCCACTGCTCCATCTGCGCAAGGTAGCGGGTGACCATGGCGCGCGACATGTCGAGCGCCTCGGCGGCAGCGGTCATGCTGCCGCGCTCGGCGATCCGGACGAAGACTTCGGCGGCGGTGATGCGGTCCATATTCGATCGAAATAAGCAACAAACAATTGCATGCTACGGGGTTTTTCGATCGAATCAAGAAACTTACGATTCGAGCCATGACTGCATCGAATCCCCTTCCCCGGCGCGCGACCCTGCATTACGTCTTCGATCCGCTGTGCGGCTGGTGCTATGCCGCGGCGCCGTTGATCGAGGCCGCGCGCGGCGTGCCGGCCCTGGCCATCGAGTTCCATGGCGGCGGCATGCTCACCGGCAGCAACCGGCGCGCCATCACGCCCGAATGGCGCAGCTACGTGATGCCGCATGACCATCGCATCGCCCAACTCAGCGGCCAGCCCTTCGGCGCCGCCTATTTCGACGGCCTCCTGAACGACACCGGCGCGATGCTGGACTCCGCGCCGCCCTTGACCGCGGTGCTCGCGGCCGAGGCCGAGGCCGGCCGCGGGCTGGACATGATCGAGCGCGTGCAGCGCGCCCACTATGTCGAAGGCCGCCGGATCGCCGAGCCCGGTGTGCTGCGCGAACTGGCGGCAGACCTCGGCCTCGATGCCGCGGCCTTTTCCGACACCTTCGACTTCCTGGCCGGCGAGCCCACCCAGCGCCATATCGACGACAGCCGGCGCTGGCTGGCCAGGGCCGGAGGGCAAGGCTTCCCGACCCTGGCGCTCGCCACCGCCGACGGTCGGCTGACGCCGCTGGACACCGGCCGCTACCTCGGCCGACCCGAGGCCTGGGTCGCGCAGCTCGCCGCCCTGATCGCCGCACCGCTGCCGACCGCCTCCTACGGCTGAAGCACGGCGTCGCACTTTTTTCCAACCACCACCATCCAAGGATTCACATGAGCAAGATCGCCCTCCTCGGCATCACCGGCCGCGCCGGTTCACGCATCGCCAACGAACTGCTGGCGCGCGGCCACAGCGTCACCGGCATCGCGCGCAAGGTCGACGGCGTCGAGGCCCGTCCCGGCCTGACCGTGAAGGCCGCCGACGCGACGTCGGTCGACGCCCTGGTTCCCCTGCTGCGCGGCCACGACGCCGTGCTCAGTGCGACCCGCTTTGCCGGCGGCACCGATGCCGCAACCCTGGTCGCTGCGGCCAGGAAGGCCGGCGTGCCGCGCCTGCTGGTGGTCGGCGGCGCCGGCAGCCTGGAGGTTGCACCGGGCGCGGCACTGGTCGACACACCCGGCTTCCCCGACGCCTACAAGCCCGAAGCGAAGGCCGGCGGCGCGATTCTGGCCGCGCTGCGCTCGGAAAAGGACCTCGACTGGACCTTCCTGTCGCCCTCCGCGATCTTCGAACCGGGCCAGCGCACGGGCAAGTTCCGGCTCGGCGGCGATGGCCTGTTGAGCGATGCGAACGGCAAGAGCTGGATCTCGATGGAGGACTACGCGATCGCGATGGTCGACGAGATCGAATCGCCGAAGCACTCGCGCCGTCGCTTCACCGTGGGGTATTGAGCTCGCCCCCCAGGTTGGGCTCACTGCGTGTAGCCCGCCCACCCCCCTGCCGGGGGGCGCCGCACTGCGGCCCGGCGAAGCCGGTTCCGCTGCGGCTCCCGTGAAGAGCGCGCTGGGCAAGCCGGGAATCAGGCCTCGAGGGTCTTCTTCATCGCCCGCATTCCATCGGCGATCATGGCTGCGATGGGCTCAGCCATCTCGTGCGGCGTGAGGTCGGCGATCCAGACCAGGCGGCTGTGGGCGGCGTCTTCGGCGAACACCTGCAGCGAGGCGTTGTGGTGCGTCAGGCGGCCACCGCTCGCGGACCAGGCAAGGCGCCGCGCCGCATCGTCGCAATCGACGATCAGCTCGCGCGCCACGAGGCCGTTGGCAAAGGTGACGATGCGGGTGTCGCCCTCGAGCCGGCAGTCGGTCACGAAGCCCGGCACCAGCCGGCGGTGGATCTCACCGACGTCGCGGACCGCATCCCAGACTTTCTCGGCGCTCGCCGCGACCTGGATTTCCTGTCGAATCGATGCCATGGTTCGCCCCTCCGATCAGCCCAGCGTGATGGCCAGCGAGTGTAGGCCGCTGCGCGCTAGCGGCCAACCCCGAGCAAGCGTTCGAGCACCTCGGGCTGGGCACGCAAGGTGGCCGCAGGACCGGCGTGCACCACGGTGCCATGGTCGAGCACCACCGCCTCGTCGGAGATCGCAAGGATCGCCTGCGGATGCTGCTCGACGATGATCGCCGCCAGGCCTTCGTCCCGCGTGATGCGGCGGATCGCGCGCAGCAGCTCCTCGACGATGATCGGCGCCAGCCCCTCGAGCGGCTCGTCGAGCAGCAGCAGCGTCGGGTTCACCACCAGCGCCCGGCCGACCGCGAGCATCTGCTGCTCGCCACCCGACAGTTGCGTCCCCAGGTTGCCCTTGCGCTCCGCGAGCCGCGGGAACATCTCGTAGACGCGCTGCGGGTTCCAGCGTCCGGGCCGCTCCACCGCCGTGAGGTTCTCGTGCACCGTGAGCGACTTGAAGATGTTGCGCTCCTGCGGCACCCAGCCGATGCCCGCCGCCGCGCGCTGGTGCGGCGGCAGCTTGTGCAGCGCCGCGCCGTGCAGGGTGATGCTGCCGCCGTGCTGGCGCGTGGCGCCGGCCAGCGTGTTGATCAGCGTCGTCTTGCCGGTGCCGTTGCGGCCCAGCAGGGCCAGCGTCTGGCCCTGGCCGAGCGCCAGCGCGATGTCGTGCAGCACCACGGCCTCGCCGTAGCCGGCGCTCAGGTTCTCGATGCGCAGCAGTTCACTCATGTCAGGCCTCCAGCCTGGGGGTCTGCATCAGCTCCATGGCCCAGGTAGACCTCCTTGACCTTCGGGTCGTTGGCAATGGTGTCGGGGTCGCCCTCGGTCAGCAGCGTGCCGTTGACCAGCACGGTCATGCGGTCGGCGAAGCTGAACACCAGGTCCATGTCGTGCTCGATCAGGAGCACCGACACGTCGGCCGGCAGCGCCGCCACGGTCTCCAGCAGTTCTTCGCGCTCGCCGGCCGGCACGCCGGCCACGGGTTCGTCGAGCAGCAGCACGCGCGGCTCGCAGGCCAGCGCGATCGCGATCTCGAGCAGCCTGCGCTTGCCGTAGGCGAGATGCCGGGTCTGCTGCTGCGCGACGTCGGCGAGCCGGAACTGCTCGAGCAACTGCCCCGCGCGCTCGGCCACGGCTTTCGACGACCCCAGCGGCCGCCACCACTGCGCGCCGACGCCGGTCTGCTGCGAGACCACGAGCGCCAGGGTCTCCAGCGGCGTCATCGAATCGAACAGCTGGTTGATCTGGAAGGTGCGGACCATGCCGCGTGCGACCCGGCGGTGCGGCGCCAGGCGCGTGATGTCCTCGCCCTCGAGCACGATCCGTCCCTCGGTCGGCGTGAGCACGCCGGTCAGCAGGTTGATCAGAGTGGTCTTGCCGGCGCCATTGGGGCCGATCAGCGCATGGCGGGCGCCGCGCCGCAGATTCAGCGAGACGTCGTTGGTGGCGGTGATGCCGCCGAAGCGCATCACGAGACCGGTGGCGGAAAGCACGATGTCGCTCATGGCTTCGCCGCCTTGCGGCCGCCGAACCAGGTCCAGGGCTTCAGCAGCCGGTCGCGCCCGACCAGCACCAGCAGCACCAGGATCAGGCCGATCCAGAACATCCAGTACTGCGGCGTCACGGTCGACAGCGTGTCCTGCAAAAGCTTGAAGACGATCGCGCCCGCGATGCCGCCATAGAGCCAGCCCACGCCGCCGATGACCAGCATCAGCACCACGTCGGCCGAACGGTCGAAGGCCAGCACGTCGAGCGAGACGAAACTGGTGGTCTGCGCCAGCAGCGCGCCCGCGGCGCCCGCGATCGCGGCCGCCACCGTGTAAATCACGGCCAGCCGCGAGACCACCGGGATGCCGATCGCCATGGCGCGCAGCCGGTTGTCGCGCACCGCCTTGAGCGTCGCGCCGAAGGGCGAACGCACCAGCCGGCGCATCAGCAGGAACAGCAGCAGCATCACCGAGAGCGAGTACCAGGCGGCCGTGCGGCCGGAGATGTCGAAGGGGAAGAAGCCCAGAACCGGCCCCATCTCCACGCCCTGCAGGCCATCGGCGCCGCCGGTGAGCCAGTCGAGCTTGTTCGCGAGTTCGAGCAGCAGCAGCGCGGTGCCCAGCGTGACCATGAGCCGGGTCAGGTCGCTGCCGCGCAGGATGGTGATGCTGGCGATGGCGCCGAGGACCGCAGACAGCACGATGGCCACCAGCAGGCCGATCGTCGGATCGGGCAGCACGTGCTTGGCGAACAGCGCCGCGGCGTAGGCGCCGAAGCCGAAGAAGGCCGCGTGGCCCAGCGAGACGATGCCGGTGTAGCCGAGGATCAGGTCGAGCGACATCGCGAACAGCGCGACGATGGCGATCTCGTTGATCATCAGCGCGTGCGAGGGCATGACCAGCGGCAGAACGAAGGCCAGCGCCCAGAGCGCGTATTCCCAGGGCCGCCAACCCGCCTTCTTGAGCAAGATCTGCTGGAAGTCCATCACTTGCCTCCCTTGCGCGTGAACAGCCCCTGCGGCCGCCACATGAGGATCAGGATCATCAGCAAATAGACCGTGAAGGCGCCCATCTTCGGAATGAAGTACTTGCCCGCCACGTCGGCGATGCCGAGCAGCAGCGCGGCCAGCAGCGGCCCGGTGATCGACGAGGTGCCTCCGACCGACACCACGATGAGGAAATAGATCATGTACTTGAGCGGGAAGGTCGGATCGAGCCCGAGGATCTCGGCGCCCAGGGCGCCACCCAGCCCCGCCAGCCCCGAGCCCACCGCGAAGGTCAGCAGGAACACCACGTTGACGTTGATGCCCAGGCCCGCCGCCACGCGCGGGTCGTCGACCGCGGCGCGCAGCCGGCTGCCGAAGCGGGTCTTGGAGAGGATCAGTTGCAGCACCACGGTCAGGAGCGCGCAGACCGCGATGATGAAGATCCGGTAGTGGCCCATGCCCAGCAGCAACGCGCCGTCGCCGATCTCGGTGCGGCCGCGCAGCCAGTCGGGCAGGTGGATGTTCTGCTGCGAGGATCCGACGAAGTAGTCGACCGCGGCCACGGCCATGAAGGCCAGGCCGATCGAGAACAGCACCTGGTCCAGGTGCGGCTTGCCGTACATCGGCCGGTACAGCGTGCGTTCGAGCAGTGCCCCCGCCGCGCCGACGACCAGAAAGGCCAGCGGCAGGCACAGCAGGAAGGGCACGCCGAGCTTCTGCATGGCGAACACCGTGAGATAGCCCCCGGCCATCGCGAAGGCACCGTGCGCGAGGTTGATGAAGTTCATCAGCCCCAGCGTCACGGCCAGGCCGACCGCGAGCACGAACAGCAGCATGCCGTAGGCGATGCCATCGAAAAGTATTGTCAACATGCGGCTGTCCGGAACCCTTTGGCTGGCTTACTTGGTCTTACCTGGGTCCTTGACGGCCTTGATGACGTCGAATTCGACGTTGTAGAGCTGTCCATCCTTCTTCTCGACCTTGCGCAGGTACACGTCCTGCGTGATGTCGCGGGTCTGGGCGTCGATCAGCACCGGGCCGCGCGGGCTCTCGAAGACCTGGCCCTTCATCGCGGCCAGCAGCGCGTCGCCGCCGCCCTGGCCCTTGGTGGTCTTGAGGGCCTCGTAGATCACGCGCATGCCGTCATAGCCGCCGATGGCCATGAAGTTCGGCCGCATGTTCTTGTTGGCCTTCTGGAAGTCTTCCACGAACTTCTTGTTCATGGCCGAGGGATGGGCCGCCGAGTAGTGGTGCGAGGTGACCACGCCGAGCGCGCCGTCGCCCATGTCGTTGAGCTGGTCGTCGTCGGTCACGTCGCCGGTGGCGATCATCTTGATGCCGGCCTTGTCCATGCCGCGCTCGAGGAACTGCTTCATCACCGCCGCACCGGCGCCCGAGGGCACGAAGACGAACAGCGCGTCGGGCTTGGCATCGCGCACCTTCTGCAGGAAGGGCGCGAAGTCGGGATTGCGCAGCGGCACCCGCAGCTTCTCGATCACCTTGCCGCCGTTGAGCTCGAAGCGCTCGCTGAAGAACTTCTCGGCGTCGTTGCCCGGTCCGTAGTCGGCCACCAGCGTGACCACCGTCTTGATGCCGTTCTTCGGTGCCCAGTCGCCCATCGCGACCGAGACCTGCGGCAGCGTGAAGCTGGAGCGCACGATGTACGGCGAGGCCTGGGTGATGCTCGAGGTGGCCGCGGCCATCACGACTTCCGGGGTCTTCGACTGGGTCGCGATCGGCGCCACCGCCAGCGCGGACGGCGTGATGCCGAAGCCGGCCAGCACGTTGACCTTGTCGTTGACCACCAGTTCCTGCGCGATGCGCTTGGTGACGTCGGGCAGGCCGGTGTCGTCCTTGACGATCAGCTGGACCTTCTTGCCGGCGACCGTGTCGCCGTGCTGCGCCATGTAAAGACGGGCGGCGGCTTCGATCTGGCGGCCGGTGGAGGCCTGCTGGCCGGTCATCGGCAGGATCATCCCGATCTTGAAGGTGTTGTCCTGCGCGTGAGCCAGGGGCATGGCCAGCGCGATGGCGGTCAGGCTGGCGGCCTGGACGAGGTGGCGACGAAGCATGGAACTCTCCTTATTCAATGGGATGCGAAACGGGGGATATTGTGACCAGATGCAAGCGAGGCCGGGCTCCGGCAAACACCTAGCGCCCGCCCCGGCGGTGCGAATTCTGCGCGATCAGCAAAGTGAGTGCGCGATGATCGCGCAGAGGTTGCGGCGCCTCATGGCGCGTCGGGCCGCCAGGCGGAGTCGAGCGTGATCGTGCCGACCGCGCGCGAAACGCAGGCGCAGATGCGGCGACCCGATTCTTTCTCGTGCTCGCTCAGGAACACGTCCCGGTGGTCGATCTCGCCGTCGACCGCGAGCACGTCCATCGCGCACAGGCCGCATTCGCCGCGCCGGCAGTCCCAAAGCGTCTGGACGCCGGCGCCCTCGAGCGCTTCGAGCAAGGTGCTGCCGGCGGGCACGGTGATCTTCAGGTCGTGGCGCGGAATGCGCACCTCGAAGGCCTGGGTCGCGAGCCGGCCGCTGCTGCCGAAGGTCTCGAAACGCAGGTCGGCCTGCGGCCGGCCGGCGGCGGCCCAGGCGCGCTTGACCGCTTCAAGCATGGGCACCGGACCGCAGGTGTAGAGCTGGCCGCCCGCGGGCAACGCGGCGATCTCGGCGGCGAAGTCGATCGGCGCGCTGCCGGTGTAGGCCTGCACGCTGGCGCTGAAGTGCGGGTCCAGCGCCATCCGCAAGTCGGGCAAGTAGGCCAGTTCCTGTTCGCTGCGCGCACCGTAGAGCATGCGCACCGGCACCCCGCTGCGCTCGGCCAGCGCACCCAGGCGCTGCGCCATGTAGACCAGCGGCGTGATGCCGATGCCGCCCGCCACCAGCAGGTAGCCGGGCGCCGTCAGGTCGAGGCCGAAATGGCTTTGGGGCTCGCTCACCAGCAGCCGGTCGCCGGCGGCCAGCCGCCACATCGCGAGCGAACCGCCGCGGCCGTCGTCGAGCCGCTTGACGGCGATCCGCCAGGCCCGCCCGTCGGGCGCGCCGACCACCGAATAAGAGCGGTTCTGCATGCGCCCCGAACCGGGCTCGCCGACCAGCACCTGCACCTGCAGATGGGCGCCGGGCTCATGACCGGCGACGATGCCCGACTCGGGCGTGATCTCGAACTCGCGCACGGTCGCGCTGACGTCGCGCAAGGCGGTGATGCGCGCAGGCATCCAGTGGATATCGCTTTTCATCTTCGAAATGTCGTCAGGCTCGGCGGCGGATCAGTTGCACGCCTGGCAAGGGATGGTTCTGGGCGCCATGCAAGGCTTCTCGCAGGTTGCGCTGCGCGATGCGGCTGTGCTCGCGCATCAGCGCCTCGGCGCGCGAGCCTTCGCGGTTCTCGATCGCGTCGAGCACCTGGCCGTGCTGGTCCTGCGCGATCAGGAGCATGTCCCGGGCCGCGGGCGAGTTGGCCTGCACCACAACGAAGCCCGAGGGCGAGGCGAACGGCAGGTTGATCACGCGCTCCATCTGCTTGGCGATCAGCGAACTGCCCGACATCTCGGACAGCAGCCGATGGAACTCCTCGTTGAAGGCCACGTAGCGCGAGAAGGCCGCGTCGTCGAGCGCCGGCTCGCGCAGCAGTTCGTCGATGCGTCGCAGGCAGGCCCGCGCCTCGCGCAGCACCACCGGCGGTGCGCCGCGCTCGGCAGCCAGCCGCGCCGACAGGCCTTCGAGCGTGCCGCGCAGCTCGATGGCGTCGGCCACGTCGCGCTCCGAGAAGGTGCGCACCGCATAGCCGCCGTTGGGCAGGGCTTCGAGCAGCCCTTCCTGTTCGAGCCGCATCAACGCGCTGCGCACCGGCGTGCGCGAGACGCCCAGCAGTTCCGACACCGCCACTTCGGCAATCCGCGCGCCGCCCGGCAGCTCGCCGGCCAGGATCAACTCGCGCAAGCGCAGCTGGGCCTTGACCGCCTGGGAACCGCCGGCTTCGACCGCATCGCCGGTCACCGGGACGGCGCTCATTCCGCGACCTCCGCCGACTGGATCGGGATGGTCGCCGCCCGCGGCTTCTCGCGCGCGATCATCTGGTCGATCAGCCGCCGCGCCCACATCGCGCCGGCGTCGATGTTGAGGTTGTAGAAGCTGTAGTCGGGCCGCTCGTCCATCGCGCGCTGCTGGGCCTCGAGCACCACCTCGTCCTCGCGGAAGATGCCGGCCACGCCCTCGCGCAACTGGTGCGTGAGGCGCTGCTCGCCGACGCAGTAGTTGCGCGCGAAGGCCCAGAAATAGAGGCAGGTCTTGTCGGTCTCCGGCGTGATGGTGTTGAGCACGAAGCCGTTGACGCCCTTGCTGCGATCGCCCGGCGCGCCGTCGCGCGGCACGGCGCCGCTGCCCGCCTCGGCCACGCCGACGTCGATATTGACCGTGCAGGGCCCTTCGAAGCGGATGATCTGCCAGCGGTCGACCTTGCCCCGGTAGCCGCGCGCATGGTGGATCTGACCGGCCCAGAACGGCGGCGCATCGATGTTCTCCATCCAGCGCGTGACGGTGGCCGAACGGTCGCCGTGGGTGGCGACGAAAGGCGCCTCGGCGACCGCGCGGTTGCCGATCGACGAGCCATGCACGAAGGTCTCGTGGGTCAGGTCCATGAGGTTGTCGACCACCAGCCGGTAGTCGCAGGCAACGCGGATCATCTTGCCGTCGCCGGCCCACTCGGGGTCGTCGTTCCAGTGCATGTCGGGCACCAGCGCGGGATCGGCCTTGGCCGGGTCACCGGGCCAGACCCAGACGAAGCGATGCTTCTCGACCACCGGATAGGCGCGCACGCAGGCCGAGGGATTGAGCGTTTCCTGGCTCGGCATGAAGGTGCAGCGGCCCTGGCTGTTGTAGACCAGGCCGTGGTAGCCGCAGACCACCTCGTCGCCCTCCAGCCGCCCGAGCGACAGCGGCATCAGGCGGTGCCAACAGGCGTCTTCCAGGGCTGCGACCTGGCCGTCGGTGCGCCGGTAGAGCACCAGCTTCTGGTTGCAGATGGTGCGCGCCAGCAACGCGTGCGAGACCTCGACGTCGTAGGCGGCGGCATACCAGGCGTTGAGCGGGAAAGGGCTGGTGGAGGCTTTCATGGGATACGCAATGTATACATTCATTCGCTAAAGTCCACGGTTTTCAGCCAATTCAAGGGTAAGTACCGATCTTTCTGTATCCAGCAAAGGGGTTCATTGTCCGGATACGATCGACCGTTCTTTTCCAGATTCGACGGAGCCCACCCATGTCCCAGCACGCCGCCCTGCCCGCCCGCTACGACCACGTCGGCAGTTTCCTGCGCCCCAAGTACCTGCTCGAAGCGCGCGAGCAGAAAGCCAAGGGCGAGATCACGCCCGAGCAGCTTCGCAAGGTCGAAGACAAGGCCATCACCGAGATCGTCAGGTTCCAGGAAGACATCGGCCTCAAGAGCATCACCGACGGCGAGTTCCGCCGCACCTATTTCCACATCGACTTCCTCGAGCAGCTCGGCGGCGTGAAGACCGACATCCCGGTCACGATCCGCAAGCCCGACGGCACCGAGGAGCTGGCACCGCCGGTGATGCGCGTGATCGACAAGGTGCGCCACGCCAAGAACATCCAGCTCGCGGATTTCGAATACCTCAAGAGCCAGGTGTCGGCCGGCAATACGCCCAAGGTCACGATCCCCTCGCCCACCATGCTGCATTTCCGAGGCGGCCGCGCCGGCATCAGCCGCGAGGCCTACCCCGAGCTCGATCCGGTGTTCTACGACGACGTCGCCAAGGCGTACGGCGACGAGCTGCGCTCGCTGGCCGCGGCGGGCTGCACCTACGTGCAGATGGACGACACCAACCTGGCCTACCTGTGCGACGAGAAGATGCGCGAGGCGGCCCGCCAGCGCGGCGACGACCCCAACGAACTGCCGCACCGCTACGCTGCCTTCATCAACAAGGTGGTGGCGCAGAAGCCCGCGGGCATGCTCCTCGCCATGCACCTGTGCCGCGGCAACTTCAAGAGCACGCACGCGGCGGCCGGCAACTACGAGCCGGTGGCCGAGGCGCTGCTCAAGGAGATGGACCTCGACGCCTACTTCCTCGAGTACGACGACGCCCGATCGGGCGACTTCCGCCCGCTGCGCTTCCTGCCCAAGGGCAAGACCGTGGTG
Organism: Variovorax sp. M-6; assembly: GCF_052114385.1. Taxonomy (NCBI): domain Bacteria; kingdom Pseudomonadati; phylum Pseudomonadota; class Betaproteobacteria; order Burkholderiales; family Comamonadaceae; genus Variovorax; species Variovorax sp. M-6. The sequence goes on from NZ_JBFREQ010000003.1 coordinate 260,833, forward strand.
CTGGGCCTGGTGACCACCAAGTTCGGCGAGATGGAAGACAAGGATGAGCTCAAGGCCCGCATCGAGGCGGCCGCCAAATACGTCTCGCTCGACCAGCTTGCGCTGTCGCCGCAGTGCGGCTTCTCGAGCACGGTGCACGGCAACAACATCGCGGTCGAGGCGCAGCGCGCCAAGCTGCGCCTCGTGGTCGAAACCGCCCAGGAAGTCTGGAAGTAGCGCTCGCCCCCAGGTTGCCCGCACTTCGTGTCGGGCGCCCACCCCCTGCCGGGGGCAACACCAGCGGCCCGGCGAAGCCGGTTCCGCGGTGTTTCACCAACGGGCCGGGCTGCGCCGGCCGGTTTTGGTTTGGGGTCGAGCTGAAGTAGGCTCTGCATCCATGAAGCTCTTCACCGGCCCCCTCAGCATGTTCGGCGCCAAGGCGCAGATCGCGGCGCTCGAGAAGGGCGTCGCCCTCGACTGCGTCATGGTGCCTTTCGACCGCGACGACAACTACCTTCCCAAGCACCCCGAGGTGCTGCGGGTCAACCCGAAGCGGCAGGTGCCGGTGCTGATCGACGGCGAGGTCGAGCTGTTCGACTCGACGCAGATCTTCGAGTACCTGGAGGACCGCGTGCCGGAGCCGGCGCTGTGGCCTCGCGGGGTCGCGGCGCGGGCGCGTGCCCGCCAGCTCGAGCTGAAGTCGGACGAGGTCTTCTTCCCGCATGTGATCAGGCTTTTCGGACTGCAGCAGGAGATGCAGAGCCCCGCGGCGCTCGCGGCCTGCGCCGGCTGCACGGCCTTCTACGCCGAACTCGAGGTCCTGCTGGCCGACCGTGAGTACCTGGCCGACAGCTACTCCTTCGCCGACATCGCCTTCTACATGGCGCAGGTGTTCGCCGAACGCAAGGGCGCTCCCATGACCGAGGCCACGCCCCGGCTGCTGGCCTGGCGCGAACGCGTGGGCGCGCGCGGCCCGGTGCGCGAAGTGGTTCGACCCATGATGCTGTTTCTGGCTTCGCAGGGGCGCCCGGTGCCGCCTTTCCTGCAGGCACTCATCCGAACGTGAACCGCATCGACGACCTGCTCGACTGGCTGCCATCGCCATCGCAGCACCTGCTGGTGGTGACCTTCGCGCTGCTGGTCTATGTGCTGACCACCCGCGCGCGGCGCGAGCAGCGCGCGCCCTCCACCGCCATCGCGTGGGTCATGGGCCTTGCGCTGCTCCCGTACGTGATCCTCCCGATGTACCTGGTGTTCGGCCAGCGCAAGCTGCGCCCTGTGGGCACGCCGCGGCCGCCCCGTTCGGCGCCGGCGGGGCACTGGGCGGCCGACCTGGTCGAGAGTTTCGGCCTCGCCGCGCCCAGCCGCTGCGACACGCGCCTTCATTCCGACGGCGCCGCCGCGCGCGATGCGCTGTTCGAGGTGATCGAGGGCGCGCGGCATTCCATCGACGTCTCGACCTTCATCATCGGCGACGACGCGCTCGGGCACGAGGTGATCAACCGCCTCTCGCGCCGAGCGCGCGGGGGCATCAAGGTGCGAGTGCTGCTCGACGGCTTCGGCGCGCTGTCGCTGCCGCGCTCGCATTTCGATTCGCTGCGCGATGCGGGCGCCGAGGTGGCGGTGTTCCGCCCGATCTTCAGCCTGCGCCGCAGCGGCCCGCGCAACCTGCGCAACCACCGCAAGCTCACGATCGCGGACGACGGCTGGCTCTGGTCCGGCGGCAGGAACCTCGCGGGAGAGTACTTCGTCGGCAACGAGGCCCATCCGGTGGCCTGGCGCGACCTGTCCTTCGACCTCCGGGGCGACGTGGCGACCGCGGCGGCGCGCCAGTTCGACCACGACTGGACCTCGGTGCGCGGTCGCACGTCGCGCACCATCGCCGCCGACACGGGACCGCGCAGCGATGGCAGCCTCGCGCAGTTCCTGCCCAGCGGCCCCGACCAGACCGAGGACACGGCCCAGGCGCTGCTGATCGACGCCTGCTTTCGCGCCGAGCATCGCGTGCTCGCGGTCACCCCCTACTTCGTGCCCGGCGACGGCCTGCGCGATGCGCTGCGGCTGGCGGCCCGGCGTGGCGTGCAGGTGACGATCGCGATCCCGGCACGGTCGAACCACCGCCTGGCCGACTTCGTGCGTGCCCGCACCATGCGCGACCTGGCACGCGCCGGCGTGATCTTCAAGATGCTGCCCTTCATGGCCCATGCCAAGGCGGTGGTGATGGACGACGACCTGGCGCTGTGCGGCTCGATCAATCTCGACCTGCGCAGCCTGCTGCTCAACCACGAGGCGGCGGTGGTGTTCTACGGCCGCACCGAGATCGACTGGCTGGCGCAATGGATAGCGACCACCGCCTCGGCCGGCGACACCTACCGGGCACGCAGGCCGGGGCTGCTGCGCGACGTCGCCGAGGGGCTGCTGCTCACGATCGCCTTCCAGCTTTGAGCGATGCCCGCAAACGTGGCCACGTGTCCGATACTCGCTGTCTTGACCACAACATCAGGAGAGACTCATGGGAACCATGATCGAATTCAAGCGCCCGGATGGCGCCGCGGTGCAAGGCTACCTGGTCGAGGCCGAGAAGGCCTTCGGGTCGGTGGTCGTGATCCAGGAGTGGTGGGGATTGAACGACCAGATCCTCGGTGTGGCCCAGCGTTTCGCGCAGGCCGGCTTCACCGCCCTGGTGCCCGATCTCTATCGCGGAAAGAAGACCGTCGAGGCCGAGGAGGCCCACCATCTGATGAGCGGGCTGAACTTCGCCGAAGCGGCCTCGCAGGACGTGCGCGGCGCGCTGCAATATCTGAAGGCGCGCGGCGGCAAGGTGGGCATCACCGGCTACTGCATGGGCGGCGCGCTGACCCTGCTGGCCTCGTCGATGGCGTCCGAGGCCGATGCCGGTGTCGTCTGGTATGGCTACCCGCCGCTGGAGTATGTCGACGCCTCGAAGATCACCGTGCCGTTGATGGCGCATTGGGCCACGCAGGACGCGGCGTTCGCCATCGCGGGGGTCGATGCCCTCGAGGAGAAGCTGAGCGCGGCGGGCGTGCGCTATGAAGGGCACCGCTACCAGGCGCATCACGCCTTCGCCAACGAAACCGCGCAAGGCCCGGGCCGGATCCCCATCACGCAATACGACGCCGTGTGGGCCCAGCTCGCGTGGGATCGCACGCTGCGCTTCTTTGGCCGGGAACTCGGCTGACGGCGGTCGGTCGCGGCACGCCGGTGCGGCGGCCTGATCGACACGCCTACTTCGACTTGTTGGTGTAGCTGGCGTTGCCCAGCCCGGTGCCGATCGTCAGCACCGCCCAGCGCTTCACGTCCTGCATGAACGGCAGTTCGCTGAGGCCCTGCACCACCGCATCGTTGTGCATCAGCGCCATGGTCGGCGCTCCGGCGATCATCGGGATCCTCTTGCACAGCTCGCTCGGCAGGTGGAAGCTGTCGCCGTCCCAGTCGCCCGGCAGGTTCTGCGCGCCGCGCGAGATCGAGCCGTCCTTGCGGATCAGGCCCGGGCAGGCGATGCCGATGAAAGGCGCCAGGCGGATGCCTTTCTTCCTGCCGTAGCGGATCTGCGCCTCGAGCATCTCGGCCAGGCGGTCGATCAGCAGCGTGCGGCTCGGGCGTTCGTCGGCGTGGCGCCATTTCTCGCGCCGCACCACCTTGGCCTTCGACAGGTCGGGCGCGCGCTTCCTGCGCAGCTTGACGATGCCGCAGCGCACGTTGGTGCCGCCGATGTCGAGCGCGAGGATGGCGTCGTGGCCCTTCAGCAGCGGCGGTGGCACGAGGTGCACCCAGCCGAGCAGGCCGCCGTCGTCCGGCTCGTGGCAGATCCGGGCCAGTTCCACCGACACCTTCATGTGCTGCAGGATGGCCGCCGCCTGCAGCACGGCGCGCTCGCCCACGTCGCTGCCCGGAAATCCGCCGCCGATCACGATCCGCTCCACACCGCTCCACGACGGCTGGCGCAGGAAGCGTTCGATCACCCAGGCCAACTCCTGCGCGAACGCCTCGATCGCGCCGTGGAGCAGGTCCGAAGCCTCGGACGCCTCGGTCCGGCCGAGCGCCTCGTCGAGCTCCCGCTTGCCGAGGTCCTTCGAATGGACGCCGCCCAGCGGATCCCGGCCCTTGCGCCGGCGGCGCTGGCGCCAGCGCTCCAGCAGCTGCCGGAAGGCGGTCTGGCTGGCCTGGTCGCCGACGAAACCGTCCTTGTCGCGCAACTGGAGGCTGTAGCCCTCGACGGTCACCGAGGGCAATTCGCGAGCGCCGTGTGCTTCGGGCAGCGGCGTCGCCTGCGGGTCCTTGGCCATTGCTTCTTTCTTCTTTCATTTCCGGCCGATTTCGCTCTCGCTAGTCGGCCGTTGTCTCGAGGATCAGCTGCGCCGTCTCTTCCGGCGCGTCCCAATGGGGGTAGTGGCCGCAGCGTTCGAACCAGTGCAGCCGCGCATCGGGAAACAGTTGCTGCACGCGCGTCGCCTGCCTGGGATGGCAGATCCGGTCGAGGCGGCCCCAGCCGATCACCATCGGCTTGGAGATCCGCCCGAGGGGCGAGCCCTTCAATGGCGCCCCGCGCATGAAGTCCTTCAGCATCGGCTCGAAGGACCGGGCCGACGCGTAGCTGCGCATTTCCTCCAGCACCAGGGCCGGCGCCAGCTTGCGAGCGTACGGCGAGAAGCGTGCCAGCAACAGCGATCGCGACCACTCATGGGCGGTGATCGACGGCATCGCGAACTTCAGCGTCCGCGCGAGTTGCATCGACATGCGGATCGAACTCTGGAACGCCAGGCGCTCCCATCCGACCCAGAAACCGCCCGGGCCGAGCAGGACCACCGCGCCCAGCACTTCGCCGCGCCGCGCCAGCTCGAGCACCAGCCGCGCGCCCAGCGAGCTGCCGACGGCATCGGTGCCGAGCAGGTCGTGCTCGCGCAGGAACAGCGCCACCGCCGCGGCCAGCGTCTGCACCGAGACTTCGCCCGCCAGCGGCGGACTCTTGCCGAAACCCGGGAGATCGATCGCCACCACGGCGCGCTCCGCGGCCAGGGGCTCGAGGATGGTTTGCCACGTGTGCCAGCTGCTGCCCAGTCCATGCACCAGCAACAGAGGCTTTCCTTGACCGCGGCGGACGTAGTTGATCAACACCCGTCGACTGTGGCCGGCTTGGCTGCCGGGCAGCATCAGCACGACGCACCATCGGCTGTAGGAGAACGGCATGTTCGGCCCCCGCAGCCGCACGGCGCGACCGCGCGCCGATACACTGGCCCGATGCAATTGCCTCGTCGCAGGTGGCTCGCCGCCCTGGCCTTCCTGGCCGTCTTTTGCGCCGCCCTGGCTTCGAGTGCCCAGGAGCAGCCACTGCGCATCGGCTCCAAGCGCTTCACCGAGTCCTACATCCTCGCCGAGGTGCTGGCACAGACCGCCGCGCCCCGGACCCCGGTCGCCCCGGTGGTGCGGCAGGGGCTCGGCAACACGGCCATCGTGTACGAGGCCCTGCGCTCCGGCGAGATCGACCTCTACGCCGAATACACCGGCACCATCGCGCTCGAAATCCTCAAGGGCCGGCAGTCGATGACCCGCGAAGCCATGAACGCGGCCTTGCAGCCGCTCGGACTCGGCGTGGCGGTCCCGCTCGGCTTCAACGACGGCTATGCGCTCGCGATGCGCGCCGCCGACGCCGACCGGCTCGGCGTGCGCACCCTGAGCGACCTGGCCGGCCATCCGGCGCTGCGGCTCGGCCTCTCGAACGAGTTCATCGGCCGTGCCGACGGCTGGCAGGGGCTGGCCGCGCGCTACGGTTTCGGCCAGACGCCGACCGGGCTGGACCACGGACTGGCCTATGAGGCGATCGCGGCGAAGCAGATCGACGTCATCGACATCTACACCACCGACGCCAAGATCGACCACCTGGGCCTGCGGGTGCTCGAGGACGACCGGCGCTACTTCCCGCGCTACGACGCCGTGCTGCTGTACCGGCTCGACCTGCCGACGCGGCTGCCCGAGGCCTGGGCCGCCCTGCAGACGCTCGAGGGCCGCATCGACGAGCGCGCGATGATCGCGATGAACGCGCGCGCCGAACTGCAGGGCACGGCCTTCGACGTGATCGCGCGCGATTTCCTGGCGGCGGGAAAGCCCGGCGCGAAGGCGCCCGCAGCGACCGACGGCGCCGCCCGCGGCTTCATGGCCAAGCTGTTCGGCCCCGACCTGGGCCGGCTCGCGCGCCAGCACCTGCTGCTGGTCGCCGTCTCGGTCGGCGTCGCCATCCTGATCGCCGTGCCGCTCGGGATCGCGGTGTTCGCGCATCTGCGGTTGCGCGCCCTGGTGCTGGGCTTGACCGGCCTGCTGCAGACCATCCCCTCGCTGGCGCTGCTGGCGGTCCTGATCTCGCTGCTCGGCGCGATCGGCACGCTGCCGGCGCTGATCGCGCTGACGCTTTATTCGCTGCTGCCGATCATGCGCAACACGGTGACCGGGCTGGCCGAAGTGCCCGCCGGCCTGCGCGAAGCCGGCACCGCGCTGGGCCTGACCGGCGGGCAGAACCTGCGCGTGGTGCTGCTGCCGCTGGCGCTGCCCACGCTGCTGGCCGGGGTGCGCACCGCGACCACCATCGCGATCGGCACGGCGACCATCGCCGCCTTCATCGGCGCCGGCGGCTTCGGCGAACGCATCGTGACCGGGCTCGCGCTCAACGACCGCGAATTGCTGATCGCAGGCGCGGTGCCGGCCGCGGTGCTGGCGCTGCTGAGCGAGGCGCTGTTCGAAGCCATCGAGTCCTTCATGCGCCGCCAGCGCGGAGAGGTCCCGGCCTCGATTTAGACTCGACGCCCCAAGGAGGCTCTCGCACATGCACATCGTCATCACCGGCGGCGCCGGATTCGTCGGCGCCCGGCTGGCCCGAACCCTGCTCGGCGGCTCGAAACTCTCACTCGCTGGCGCTCTTCCTGCATCGATCACGACGATCACCCTGGTCGACCGCGCCGCACCGCCGCCCGACCTCGCGGCCGATCCGCGCGTCGCCGCGGTGGTCGGTGACCTCAACGACCTGCTCGCCAGCGCGCCCGAACGCGTGCTGCCGCCGGACACCGCGCTGGTCTTCCACCTGGCGGCCGCGGTCAGCGGCGAATGCGAGGCCGATTTCGACCTCGGCATGCGCAGCAATTTTGCCGCCACGAATGCCCTGCTCGACGCCTGCCGCCGGCTCGGCAGCGTGCCGACGCTGGTGTTCTCGAGCTCGCTCGCGGTCTTCGGCGATTCGCCCGAGCAGCCGCTGCCCGCGGTGATCACCGACCAGACCCTGCCGACGCCGCAGACCAGCTACGGGATCCAGAAATTCGTCGCCGAACAGCTGGTCGCCGACTACTCGCGCAAGGGCTTCATCCGCGGCCGCAGCGTGCGGCTCATGACGGTGAGCGTGCGGCCGGGCCGCCCCAACGGCGCCGCCTCCGGCTTCTTCAGCGGCATGATCCGCGAGCCGCTGGCCGGCCTGCGCGCGGCCTGCCCGGTCGCCGACGAGACACCCGTGGCAATCGCCTCGCCGGCGCGCACCATCGAGGGCCTGCTGCGTGCCGCCGAAGCCAGCGACGCCGAGTGGGGCCCGCGCACCGCGCTCAACCTGCCCTCGCTCGCCACCACGGTGGGCGAGATGGCGGCGGCCCTGGCGCGCGTGGCCGGTCCGGCCGCCACCGCCCTGCTCGACCGCACGCCCGACCCGGCGATCCGGCGCATCGTGAAGACCTGGCCCGGGCACTTCGAAACGGCGCGCGCCGCTGCGCTCGGCCTGCAAGCCGATGCCAGCTTCGAGGCGGTGGTCCGCGACTACGTCCGTGAAAATCCCGACGCGGTGAAGCTCGCTATTGCGGCATAGTCGACGGTTGCCCTGCGGGCCCGGGTCCGCACACTTTTCCACTCAGGAGACATCCCCATGAAATTGAGCCAACTGGCCGCAGGCCTGGTCCTCGGCTTTGGCATCGCGAGCGCGGCCCTTGCGCAGACGACGATGAAGATCAGCATCTCGACCGCGCAGAACTCGCACCAGGGCGTCGCCATCGATACCTTCGCGAAGGAAGTCGCGAAGCGCACCAATGGCCGCTACAAGGTCGAGACCTTCTACAACGGCTCGCTGGGCGGCGAGCGTGAATCCATCGAAGCGGTGCAGCTCGGCACCCAGGAGCTCGCCTTCTCGTCGACCGGGCCGGTGCCGAACTTCGTGCCCGAAACCAAGATCCTCGACGTGCCCTTCCTGTTCCGCGACAAGGCGCACGCCCGCGCGGTGCTCGACGGCCCGATCGGCCAGGACATGCTGGTCAAGTTCGACGCCAAGGGCTTCAAGGCGCTGGGCTGGGCCGAGAACGGCTTCCGCCACATGACCAACAGCAAGCGCGACGTGAAGGCCCCCGAGGACCTCAAGGGCCTGAAGATGCGCACCATGGAGAACCCGGTGCATATCGCGGCCTACAAGGGCTTCGGCATCATCACCACGCCGATGGCCTTCCCGGAAGTCTTCACCGCGCTCCAGCAGGGCACGGTCGACGGCCAGGAGAACCCGCTGCCGGTGATCATCTCGGCCAAGTTCGACCAGGTGCAGAAGCACCTCACGCTGACCGGCCACGTCTACTCGCCCTGCATCTTCCTGATGAACAAGGCCTCCTTCGACAAGCTCAGCGCCGCCGACAAGCAGGCCTTCCTGGATGCCGCCAAGGAAGGCATCAAGGCCAACCGGGCCCGCGTCGACGAAGACGATGCCAAGGGCGTGGCCGACCTGCGCGCCAAGGGCATGACCGTCATCGACAACGTCGACAAGGCCAAGTTCGTCGCCGCGCTGGCGCCGGTCAACGCCGACTTCGAGAAGCAGTTCGGCAAGGCCAACCTGGACAAGATCCGCGACGTCAAGTAACCGGCCGCCGCGATACTCATCGCGGCAGCGCGCGCCCGCACAGCCTGCGCTGGCGGGCGTTTTTTTGTCCGAACCCCTGATGCGCCAATGAAATCCGCCTTCCTCGCACTCGACCGCTGGACCACCGGCCTGGCGATGGCGATCGCCTGCTTCATGCTGGTGGTCGCCTCTGCCCTCGGCGTGTTCCAGATCGTCACCCGCTTCGTGCTCGAACAACCGGCCGAATGGTCCGAGATCCTGATCCGCATCAGCCTGATCTGGATGGTCTTCCTGGGCATCCCGACCGCCTTCCGCCAGGGCGCCATGGTCAGCGTCGACGTGCTCTACCGATGGAGTCCGCCGAAGGTCCGCCGCGTGCTCGACTGGGTGGTGTGCCTGGCCGCGCTGACCCTGATCGCGGTCATCATCTGGTGGGGCTGGGACTACGCGCAGCGCGGCAGCGTGCAGTCGATGGCCGGCCTCGAATCGGTCTCGATGTTCTGGGCCTACCTGGCGCTGCCGGTGGGCGGGCTGTTCTGCGTGATCGGCATCATCGCCAACCTGATCGACCCGAAGCGCAACGAACTGGAAACCGCTCAATGACCCCCGTGATGATCACGACCATGGTGGTGTGCTTCGCACTCACCATCTCCGTCGCCGTTTCCATCGGCCTGGCCTCGGTGCTCGGCATCCAGGTCTCCAACGCGAACATGCTGATCTCCGTCAAGGAGATGTTCAACGCGATCAACAAGTTTCCGCTCGCCGCCATTCCCTTCTTCATCCTGGCCGGCAACCTGATGGAGACCGGCGGCATCTCGCGCCGCCTGGTCGACTTCGCCAAGAGCCTGGTGGGTGGCGTCCAGGGCGGCCTGCCGATGACCTGCGTGCTGACCTGCATGATCTTCGCGGCGGTGTCGGGCTCTTCGGTGGCGACCACCTTCGCGATCGGCGCGATCCTGATCCCGGCGCTGATCAAGCATGGCTACCCGGTCGGCTACGCCGCCGCGCTGCAGGCCACCAGCGCCGAACTCGGCGTGATCATTCCGCCCTCGATTCCGATGATCCTCTACGGCGTCAGCGCCGAAGTGTCGATCGGCGAGCTGTTCATCGCCGGCTTCGGACCGGGCATCCTGATCAGCCTGGCGCTGATGGCCTTCGTCTACGTCTACTGCAAGTTCAAGGGGCTGGGCAAGAACGACGGCGACGGCCGGCTCGGCGTCGCCACCGCCACCTGGCGTGCCGGCTGGGCGCTGCTGATGCCGGTGATCATCCTCGGCGGCATCTACGGCGGTATCTTCACGCCCACCGAGGCGTCGGCGGTGGCCGTGCTGTACGCGCTGATCGTCGGCACGCTGATCTACCGCGAGATCAAGCCGGCCGAACTCTATGCGGTGCTGCGCAAGTCGGTGGTGTCGTCGTCGGTGATCATGTTCATCATCGCCAACGCCGGGCTGTTCGCCTTCCTGATCACGCGTGCCGGCGTGCCCGACGCCATCGGCCGCTGGCTCCAGGAGGTGCTGCAGTCGCCGGCGATGTTCCTGCTCGGCGTCAATGGCGCCCTGTTCGTGATCGGCATGTTCATCGAGACCAGCGCGGCGATCATCGTGCTGGCGCCGATCCTGGCGCCGGTGGCCATGCACTTCGGCATCGACCCGGTGCACTTCGGCCTGGTGATGGTGGTGAACCTGGCGCTCGGCATGATCACGCCGCCCTTCGGCGTCAACCTGTTCGCGGCCTGCACGGTGGCGCGCATCTCGCTCGACCGCATCGTGCCCTACCTGATTCCGTTCGTGCTGGTCATCCTGGCCTGCCTGATGGTGGTCACCTACGTGCCCGGCGTCTCGCTCGGATTGCGCGACCTGGTCTACGCGAAGTAGCACCCTGTTGATGCGGACGGTTTCACGAAGCCGTCACGCCAGGGGTCCATGCTGCGGCGCTCGCCCACCGAACGCCGCAGCATCCCATGTTCCTCATCAAGACCGACAAGGCGCGCCATGAACTCAGCCCCGGCTGCCGCAGCCTGGGCCAGCGCGAGCGCGCCCTGCTGCTGATGGCCGATGGCCAGCGCTCGGTGACCGACTTCGGCCAGTTGTTCGGCGGCCGGGACGAAGCCGGGCGTGTCGCGCTGCACCTGGTGCGCGAAGGCTACCTGCTGGACCGCGGGCCCCTGGCGCAGGACCGCGTGCCTGTGCCTGAGCAGGAACAGCCCGCCGATCCAGCGCCGGGCGCGGCCGATGCCTTCGACGGCAAGCGCTCGCTCGCCACCACGCGCATGTTTCTTTTCGATCTGTGCGAACGCATGTTCGTACGCCGCGATCCCCTGCTGGCCGACCGGTTCCGCGAGATGCTGCGGGAGGCGCGCGATCGCGGCGCGATGCTGGCCGTGGCGAGCGGGATGCTCGACGAAATCGAAAAGGCAGCGGGCACCGAACGCGCCGAGTCGATCCGCGAGCGCATCGACCGGCTGCTGCCGGCCGCGGCCGTGCACTGAAAAACGCCGGCCGGGCGGTCGCCGATTCCCTTACACTCGCCCGGTCAGGAGAGCGTCCCGCCACGATGGGGCCGCCGAAGGCGCAGGTCCCTCGAAACACGGGCCCGAACGCTCAGGCAAAAGGACTGACGAAGCGCCCGTTCCCGGGCGTTTCCTTGCTGGAGAGAGGCGGTTCGTCGCGCAGTCGCGCCGGTCCGTCCACCGAAGGAGCAAACCCCGATCGTGGGGCGAATCTCTCAGGTAAAGCGGACAGCAGGGGTGGCCCATGGCTTCTTGCCATGGAACTAGACTGCCCCTTTGGAGAAACGCCCTTGGCCGCCGCATCCGACGATCTTCAGAAGACCCCGCTCCATGGCCTGCACCTGGCGCTGGGCGCCCGCATGGTGCCCTTTGCCGGCTACGAAATGCCGGTGCAGTACCCCGCCGGGCTGATGGCCGAGCACCGCCACACGCGCGAGGCTGCCGGCCTGTTCGACATCTCCCACATGGGACAGCTGCGCCTGGCCGGCCCCGATGCCGCCGCCGCCTTCGAGAGCCTGATGCCGGTCGACGTGATCGGCCTGGCGCCCGGCAAGCAGCGCTACGGGCTGCTGCTGAACGACGAAGGCGGCATCCTCGACGACCTGATGTTCTTCAACGAAGGCCAGGATTCGCTGTTCGTGATCGTCAACGGCGCCTGCAAGCAGGCCGACATCGCCCACATCACGGCCCGGATCGGCCAACGCTGCCAGGTGCTGCCGATGCCCGACCACGCGCTGCTCGCGCTCCAGGGACCGCAGGCCGCGGCCGCATTGGCGCGCCTGTCGCCGGGCATCGAGCGCTTCGTCTTCATGACCGGCGGCACGGTGCAGATCGGCGGCATCGCGGCCTTCGTGACGCGCAGCGGCTACACCGGCGAGGACGGCTTCGAGATCTCGGTCGCCGCCCGCGACGCCGAGCCACTGGCCCGCCTGCTGCTGGCCCAGCCCGAGGTGAAGCCGATCGGCCTGGGCGCGCGCAACTCGCTGCGGCTGGAGGCCGGCCTGTGCCTCTACGGCAGCGACATCGACCCAGGCACCACGCCGGTCGAGGCCTCCCTCGGCTGGGCGATCCAGAAGGTGCGGCGCAGCGGCGGCGCGCGCGAAGGCGGCTTCCCCGGCGCGGCCAGGGTGCTGGCGCAGCTCACGGCCGCCAACGGCGCGGCCGGCCACCTCGACCACGAGACGCTCAAGCGCAAGCGGGTCGGACTGGTCGCGCTGGAACGCATCCCGGTGCGCGACGGCTCCGTGCTCGAATCCTTCGAGGGTCTGCCGATCGGCCAGGTCACCAGCGGGCTGCTGGGCCCGACCGTCGACCGGCCGGTCGCGATGGGCTATGTGGCGCTCGCCTACGCCGAGCCCGGAACGCGGATCCAGGCCATCGTGCGCGGCAAGCCGGTGCCGATGGAAGTGAGCACCCTGCCCTTCGTTCCCGCGCGCTATCACCGGGGCTGAGGCCTCCCCGATTTTTCGATTTCTTCAAGCCAGCCATTTTTCAAGGAGTTTTTCATGAGCCTCAAGTACACCAAGGACCACGAGTGGGTGCGGCAGGAAGCCGACACGGCGCTGGTCACGGTCGGCATCACGGTGCATGCGCAGGACGCTCTCGGCGACGTGGTCTTCGTCGACCTGCCTGAAGTCGGCAAGAGCTTCGCTCAGGGCGACGTGGCCGGCGTGGTCGAGTCGGTCAAGGCCGCGGCCGACGTGTTCATGCCGATTTCGGGCGAGATCACCGAGGTCAACGAAGCGCTGCGCGCCGATCCCTCGCTCGCCAACAGCGCACCGATGGATGCCGGCTGGTTCTTCAAGGTGCGCCTGAGCGACCCGGCGCAGCTCGAGCCGCTGCTCGACGAGACCGCCTACGCGAAATTCTCCGCCGACAACTGAACCCTACGCCCCGACCGGACCCTCCCATGCCGACGCCCGTGCTGCCCACTTCCCCCTCGCTCAGCGAACTCCAGAACGCCGAGGAATTCATCGCGCGCCACATCGGCATCGAAGCCGAGGACGAGGTCCGCATGCTCGCCGCCGTCGGCTCGGCCACGCGCGCCGAACTGATCGACGGCATCGTGCCGCCGGCCATCCGCCGGCGCCGGCCGATGCGGCTGGCGCCGCCGATCACCGAGGCCGATGCGCTGGCCGAGCTGAAGGCGATCGCCGCGAAGAACAAGGTGGCCAGGAACTTCATCGGCCAGGGCTACTACGGCACCCACACGCCCGGCGTGATCCTGCGCAACGTGCTGGAGAACCCGGCCTGGTACACCGCCTACACGCCCTACCAGGCCGAGATCTCGCAGGGCCGCATGGAGGCGCTGGTCAATTTCCAGACCATGGTCTGCGACCTCACGGGCATGGCGATCGCCAATGCCTCGATGCTCGACGAGGCCACCGCGGCGGCCGAGGCCATGACATTGGCCCGGCGCAGCGTCAAGAGCAAGAGCAACGTGTTCCTGGTCTCGGGCGACTGCCATCCGCAGACCATCGAGGTGATCCGCACGCGCGCAGCGCCGCTGGGGATCGAGGTCAAGGTCAGCACCGCCTCCGAGACGCTGCCGCACCTGATGGCCAGCGGCGGCTTCTTCGGCGCGCTCGCGCAATACCCCGCCACCACGGGCCAGGTGCACGACCTGCGCCCGCTGGCCGGCCACGCGCACCAATGCGAGGCCGCCTTCTGCGTCGCGGCCGACCTGCTGGCGCTGACGCTGCTGGCGCCGCCGGGCGAATGGGATGCGGACATCGTCTGCGGCACCACCCAGCGCTTCGGCATGCCGATGTGCAACGGCGGTCCGCATGCGGCCTACCTGGCCTGCCGCGACGAGTTCAAGCGCTCCCTGCCCGGCCGTCTGGTGGGCGTCAGCGTCGACGCGCACGGCCAGCCGGCCTACCGCCTGGCGCTGCAGACGCGCGAGCAGCACATCCGGCGCGAGAAGGCCACCTCGAACATCTGCACCGCGCAGGTGTTGCCCGCGGTGGTCGCGAGCATGTACGCCGTCTACCATGGGCCCCAAGGGCTGCGCCGCATCGCGCAGCGCGTCGCGCTGTTGACCGCGGTGCTGGCGCAGGGCCTCGAGCAACTGGGCCGCGAGCTGGTCAACAGCACCGCCTTCGACTCGCTCACGATCCGCACCGGCGACGACACGCAGGCGATCGACGAACGCGCACAGGCGGCCGGCATCAACCTGCGCCACCGCCTGCAGCACCACCTGGGCGTCTCGCTCGACGAGACCACCACGCGGGCCGACGTCGAGATGTTGTGGGGCCTGTTTGCGCCTTCCGGCACCCGGGGCCCTGACTTCGACGCCATCGCCGCCACGGCGCGGGCCCGCATTCCCGAAGATCTGCGCCGCACCAGCGACTTCCTGACGCACCCGGTGTTCAACACCCACAAGAGCGAAACCGCGATGCTGCGCTACATCCGCAGCCTGAGCGACAAGGACCTCGCGCTCGACCGCAGCATGATCCCGCTCGGCAGCTGCACCATGAAGCTCAACGCGACCAGCGAGATGATCCCGATCACCTGGCCCGAGTTCGCCGACATCCATCCGTTCGCGCCGCCCGAGCAATTGCTGGGCTATGCGCAACTCGACGCCCAGCTGCGCGCCTGGCTCTGCGAAGCGACCGGGTACGCGGGCATCAGCCTGCAGCCCAACGCCGGCTCGCAGGGCGAATACGCGGGGCTGCTTGCGATCAAGGCCTTCCACGAGGCCAAGGGCGAAGGGCACCGCGACGTCTGCCTGATCCCTTCGTCCGCGCACGGCACCAATCCGGCCAGTGCCCAGATGGTGGGCATGCAGGTGGTGGTGACGGCCTGCGACGCCGACGGCAACGTCGACATCGACGATCTGAAGCGCGCCTGCGAGAAGCACGGCGACAAGCTGGCCGCGGTGATGATCACCTACCCCAGCACCCACGGCGTGTTCGAGACCCGCGTGAAGGAGCTCTGCGAGATCGTCCATGCGCACGGCGGCCGGGTCTACGTCGACGGCGCCAACATGAACGCGCTGGTCGGCGTGGCCGCACCGGGCGAGTTCGGCGGCGACGTCAGCCACCTGAACCTGCACAAGACCTTCTGCATCCCGCACGGCGGCGGCGGCCCCGGCGTCGGGCCGGTGTGCGTGGTGGAAGACCTGGTGCCCTACCTGCCCGGCCACGTCACCGGCGGGCTGGCGTCGAACGGCGCCGTCGGCGCGGTTTCCGCCGCGCCCCTGGGCAACGCGGCGGTGCTGCCGATCAGCTGGATGTACTGCCGCATGATGGGCGCCAAGGGCCTGCAGGCGGCGACCGAGACCGCGATCCTCAGCGCCAACTACATCAGCGCGCGGCTCAAGGACCACTACCCGACGCTGTACGCGAGCCCCAACGGCCACGTGGCGCACGAGTGCATCCTCGACCTGCGCCCGCTCAAGGAGGCCAGCGGCGTGAGCGCCGAGGACGTCGCCAAGCGGCTGATCGACTACGGCTTCCATGCGCCGACGCTGAGCTTCCCGGTGCCCGGCACGCTGATGGTGGAGCCGACCGAGAGCGAGCCGCTGGCCGAGCTGGACCGCTTCATCGACGCCATGATCGCGATCCGCGGCGAGATCCGCCGCATCGAGGAAGGCATCTGGCCCAGAGACGACAACCCGCTGCGCAACGCGCCCCACACCGCCGCCAGCCTGCTCGGCAGCGAATGGACGCGGCCCTACTCGCGGGAGCTCGGCGCCTTCCCGCTGGACAGCCTCCGGCAGGCCAAGTACTGGCCGCCGATCGGCCGGGTCGACAACGTGTACGGCGACCGCAACCTGTTCTGCAGCTGCGTGCCGCTGGAGGCGTACGCCAAGGCCTGAGGGCTTGGAAGCATTTTTTTACAATTGACGGTCCATCCGGCTGTCGATTTCGCGTTCGCTGCTTCGACGTCCCTTCAGAGCCCCGGAACTGCCTGGTCGATCCCGACCGGCGCCGGCCTCGAAACCGAAGGAGCAACGACATGCGATACATGGTGATCGTCAAGGCCAGCAAGGACTCGGAAGCCGGCGTGATGCCGAGCGAACAGCTGCTGACCGACATGGGCAACTACAACGAGGCGCTGGTCAAGGCCGGCGTGCTGCTCGCGATGGAAGGCCTCCATCCGAGCAGCAAGGGCGCCCGCATGCGCTTCGCCGGCAAGGAGCGCACCGTGGTCGACGGCCCCTTCAGCGAGACCAAGGAGCTGATTGCCGGCTTCTGGCTCTGGCAGGTGCGCTCGAAGGAGGAAGCGCTCGAATGGCTGCGCCGCGCGCCCTTCGATGATGGGACCGAGCTCGAGCTGCGCCAGGTGTTCGAGTTGGACGACTTCGGCGCCGAGCTCACGCCCGAGCTGCGTGCACAGGAAGAGCGGCTGCTCGCCGAAGTCGCCGCCAAGGCCTGAGGGGACACCCGCATGCAAGCCATTCTTCCGACCGCGCCCGCCTCGGGCGCCACCCTCTGGACCGGCCGCATCCTGAGCGGCCTGGTCGTCGTGTTCCTGCTGTTCGACGGCGCCATCAAGGTGGCCGAGATGGACGTGGTCAAGCAGACCCTGGCCGAACTCGGCTATCCGGCGGACATCGCCTTCGGCCTCGGCGTGCTGACGCTCGCGATCGGCGCGCTCTACGCCATCCCGCGCACCTCGCTGCTCGGTGCGATCCTGCTGACTGGCCTGCTCGGCGGCGCCATGGCGACCCACCTGCGCGTCGGCAGTCCGGTCTTCAGCCACCTGCTGTTCGGGCTCTACATCGGCCTGATGGCCTGGGGCGGCCTCTTCCTGCGCGACGAACGGCTGCGCGCGATGCTCCCGCTGCGGCGCTGAGCGCGCAACGCTATCCTTGCGGGATGAGATTCGTGATCCTCCGCAAGGCCGACCGGCGCACCGAGACCGGCCTCGACGACGGCGAGGCGCTGCCGATCGCCCCCGCGCTCCCCCACGCCGCGCTGCAGGCCAGTTCGCACGGCGTCCGCCTGCACTTCTCGGCGGACGGCCCGCGCGTGGTGCCGGGGCCGTTCGAGCACACCGAAGACCTGGTGGCCGCCTTCGGTTTCCTGGAGGCCGACTCGCTGCAGGCAGCCACCGATCAGCTCGGCCGCTGGGTGCCGGGGCCCGAAACCGGGCCCGTGCTCGAGATCCGCGAGTCTGGCTGCCCCGGCGGCCTGCCCGGGATCCTTTCGTCGGCCGCGCAGGGAGAACCGGGTCCGCGATTCATGGTGATGCTGCTGTCCGACGCGCAGCTGGAAGCCGACGCGCCCACCGCCCCCGAACGGCTCGATGCGATGGCCCGGCGCAATGACCAGAGCGTCGCAGCCGGCGTGCTGCTGGCGGGCGACGGCCTGAAGTCGACCGCCAAGGGCGCCCGCCTGAAGTTCGGCGGCGGCAAGCCGCGCGTGGTCGACGGCCCTTTCGCCGAAGCGAAGGAGCTGATCGCGGGCTTCTGGCTGATCCGTGCCCGGTCGATGGACGAAGCGATCGAATGGGCGAGTCGCTACCCCTACGCGCCGGCGCACCCCGTGGTCGAGATCCGCCCCGTGCGCGAGCCAGCGCGATAGGCGCTTCCGGATGAACGTCGCCGAGACGCATCGCGCGGTCAACGCGGTCTGGCGCATCGAGTCGGCGCGGATCATCGGCGCGCTGGCCCGGATGGTGCGCGATGTCGGCGTGGCCGAGGAACTGGCGCAGGACGCGCTGGTCGCGGCCCTCGAGCAATGGCCGCGCGAGGGCATCCCGGAGAATCCGGGCGCCTGGCTCACCGCCACGGCCAAGCGCCGCGCGATCGACCTGCTGCGCAAGCGCACGCTGCATGCGAACAAGGAAGGAGAAATCGGCCGCGAACTCGATGCCCGGCATGCGATCGCCGCCGCCGACTTCGCCGAAGCGGTGGACGCCGCGCTCGACGACGAGGTGGGCGACGACCTGCTGCGCCTGGTGTTCACCGCCTGCCACCCGGTGCTCTCGCCCGAGGCCCGGGTCGCCCTGACGCTGCGCCTGCTGGGCGGCCTGACCACCGACGAGATCGCACGCTCCTTCCTGGTGCCGGAAGCGACGATCGCTCAGCGCATCGTGCGCGCCAAGCGGACGCTGGCCGCCGCGCGGGTGCCCTTCGAGGCGCCGCGCGCGCACGAGCTGGCCGCCCGCCTCGCGTCCGTGCTCGAGGTCATCTACCTGGTGTTCAACGAGGGCTATTCGGCCACCGCCGGCGAAGACTGGATGCGTCCGGCGCTGTGCGATGAAGCGCTGCGGCTCGGGCGCATCCTGGCCGAGCTGGTCGCCGAGGAGCCGGAGGTCCACGGCCTGGTCGCGCTGATGGAGATCCAGGCCTCGCGCGCGGCCGCACGCATCGACGCCAACGGAGAGCCGGTGCTGCTGCTCGAGCAGAACCGCGCGCGCTGGGACCAGTTGCTGATCCGGCGCGGCCTCGCCGCACTGGAGCGAGCCGAGAAGCTGGGCGGCACCCTCGGTCCCTATGCCCTGCAGGCCGCCATCGCGGCCTGTCACGCACGCGCGCGCAGCGCGGCGCAGACCGACTGGACGCGCATCGCCGCGCTCTACGAGGCACTGGCCCAGCTCGCGCCCTCGCCGATCGTCGAACTGAACCGGGCCGTGGCGCTGTCGATGGCCTTCGGCCCGGCGGTGGGCCTCGAACTCGTCGATGCACTGCGCTCGGAGCCGCAGCTGCAGGGCTACCACCTGCTGCCGAGCGTGCGCGGCGACCTGCTCGCCAAGCTGGGCCGAAAGGGCGAGGCCCGCGAGGAGTTCAAGCGGGCCGCGGAACTCACGCGCAACGCACGCGAGCGCAAGCTGCTGCTGATGCGGGCGCTGGCCTGTTCCAGCGGCCCCGCGAGCGCCGGCTGACCGGCCAGCCGGCTATTTCTTCGCCACCGCGCCGGTCGCGAGCTGGACCCGCAGCTCCTTCAGCCTGGACTTCAGCCGGCGCTCGTTGACCGGTCCCATGCGCACCAGCATCTTCTGTCCGGCGGAGAGCGCCTCCAGTTTCGGGTCGACGAACTCGTAGCTGATCCAGGGATGCTGCGAGGCCATCTCGCCCTTCACTTCGGTGAGCTTCACCTGCACCGGTCCGGCGGGTTCGGGCGCCTGCAGCAGATGGTCGATCACGGCCACCAGCCGGTCGTTGAAATACTTGCCCGGGTAGCCCAGCTCCTCGTAGGCCTGCTGGAACAGCGGATAGAACCTGGCATAGAGCGCCACCGCCCGGGCCGTGTCCACCGACTCGGCGAACAGCACGAACGGCGTGTAGCGGCTGGCATTGTCCGCGCCGATGGTCTTCAGCTCGCCGGCGCCCTGCACCTCGAAGGACTTGGGCGCCCGTTGCGCCGGCCACATGCGCGCAGGCGCCTGCGCCCGCGGCAGGTTGTCGACGGTGGCGACGAAGCGGCGCACGAAGCCACCGGTCTCGAGGAAGGCGCCGACCGACTTCTTCCCGAGCAGCTCGTTGAGCGCCGCGGTGACGCGGCCGTCGGCGTCGTTGAGCGCGGGCAGCGCGGCCTCGGGCTCGGCCAGCGCGTCGACCGGATTCTGCGGGCCGACCGCCACCGGAGGGGGCGTGTCGGCCGGCGCGGCCGCTGGCGGTGGCGCGCTGGCGACGGGTGGTGCCGGCGGCGCCTCCTTCTGCAGCGACCAGCGCCACCAGCCGAAGGCGGCCGCGAGGATCACGGCAACGACAATCACCAGGGTCCACACCGAAGACTCGCGTGCTGGCCTGAATTCTGCTGGGTCCCGTTCGGGCATGGTGGAATCCTCTCTTTCAAATGCGGGCAATGCGTGGAGTCCATTGGAAACCACGCCGGTGCTTCCTGCCGTAACGCCCTGTGAGCGTCAAGGAATCCGAATGAACATCGACTTCTCCACCCTGACCGAGTACCAGCGCTACAAGCTCATGGCGAGCCTGATCGTGCCACGGCCGATCGCGCTGGTCACCACGCTCGGCGAGGACGGCATCGTCAATGCCGCGCCCTTCAGCATGTTCAACATGCTCGGCGAGGAACCGCCGATCGTGATGATCAGCGTCAACCGGCTGCAGGACGGCGTGCTCAAGGACACTGCGGCCAACATCGCACGCACCGGCGAGTTCGTGATCCACCTGGCCGACGAGGACATCGCCGAGCGGATGCACCGCTGCGGCGAGCGCCACCCGCCGCACGTGAGCGAGCTCGACGTGGTCGGCTTCACCACGCTGCCCAGCGAAGCGGTCAAGCCGCCGCGCATCGCCGAGGCCCCGGTCGCCTTCGAATGCACGCTCTGGGAGACGCTCGAAACCGAAAGCCGGCAGATCTTCATCGGCCAGGTGCGCTGGATGCACGCGCGCGACGAACTGATCGACACCGAGACCTGGCGCGTGCGCCTGCAGCACTACTTTCCGGTCGGCCGCTTCGGCGCGAGCTTCTACGTGAAGACGCGCGAGCGCTATGCCCTGGCGGCCCAGGACGAGGTGCGGAGCACGCAGATCGACGAGATGTAGCGCGGCTCAGGCCAGCTGGACGACGTGCGCCTGCTGCGCGTCGACACGTCCGCCATGCAGATCGGCGATGACCTGCTGCGCGGCTTCGAAGCCCTGGCTTTGCGCCAGCGCCATCCAGCGATTGCCCGGGCGGCTGAGTTCGGCGATGAAGCGGGCCTGCGCCTCGTTGAAGCGCCGGTTCACTTCCTGCGGCCCCCAGTCGGCATTGCGCTTGCGAATCTGCACCGGCGCGAAGTAGAGCAAGGGCTTGGGTCCCGGCAGCGGCGTTTCGGCGAGGAAGGCGGTCTTCTGCGCCGAGCCGGCGTAGCAGTCGTAGACCAGCGCCGCGCCGAAATGGCGATGGATGGTCGCGCGCAGCTCGTCGTCACCCGAGAAGTCGACGTACAGCGTCGGCACGTCGGCAGGCAGCACGCTCGCGCCGGCGTAGGGCAGCACCTGGTCGTAGCAGCGCAGGTTCTCGACGAAGCCACGGTTGCGCTCCGAGGTCAGCGCAATCAGGCTCAGGCCCTTGCGCTGGCCGAGGCAGAAGGCGGTGCCGTAGGCCGTCTTGCTCGAGGCACTGGAGACGACCACCTGGCTGGCACCGAAGAAGGCGTTGTCCTCCAGGAAGTCCGCCAGCATGAACGAGGTGATGAAGAGCGGACGCACCAGCATCTGGTAGTTCTCGAGGGCCTGCGCATAGCCGGCGTCGCGGCTGCAGCGCATGTACTGGTTGTAGGCCGAGACCAGTTCGCTGCGGTGCGGCACCCCGTCATAGAAGCCGCGCTCGGTCACGCGCACCGGCGTCATGCGCAGGTGGCTGGCGATCGGGAAGTAGCCGTAGAAGCGTTCGCCGACCTCGACGCCTTCGACGGTCGACGCAACCACATCGGCGAAGCCCCAGGCCGGCATGTGGCCCCAGTCCTCGTCGCCGGTCGGAAAGAAGGACCAGTACTTCATCATCGCGTCGCCGAAGGCCGCGTAAGTGATGTTGTTGGTGGTCAGGGCAAAGCGGTCGATGCGCATCAGCACCTCGCCGTCGGCCAGCGCGCCAGCGTCTTGCGCGCTGCGAAGGCGCGTGGTGCCCAGCGCGTCCTTGCGAGTCTCGAGACGGGTTAAAGTGAAAGCGTCGCTCATGTCTTGTCCCAGGTGATTCGGGGGTCGACCCCCTTGCCAAAAAATGTACCGCCGCCCATCCACCAGCGGGTTCGGAAAAACGACGGAGACCACTCCGGCTCGCTCCAAGCCGCTGAAACGCCCGACGCAGGCCCGCGCCAAGTTCACCGTGCAGGCCATCTACGACGCGTTTGTTCGGATTTGGAATGCCGAGGGCTGGGACGGCGTGACGACCCGCGCCGTGGCGCTCGAAACCGGCATCGCCGTCGGCACGCTGTATGACTACTTCCCGGACAAGGAAGCGCTGTTGTCGGGCTACGTGCGCCATTGCATCGAGGCCTTGCTGCGGCGGCTCGACACCGACGCCGTCGCGCCGCCGGCCGCGGAACTGCCCGCACGCGAGCGTCTGGGGCGGCTGGTGCGCATCACCTGCGACAGCGGACTCGAAGGACTGCCGGCCTTCGACCGCGGCATGCTGCTGCTGGTGCACCGCGTGGCCGAGCCCAAGCACCATCAACGCGTGTACGACGAACTGGCAATCCGGTGGCACCAGGCCTTCGCCGCCTGCACCGACCTGCCCCGGCCAGCGCGACCCGCGACGATCCAGGCCTTGCTGACCGCAGCCTGGGGCGGGCGGCGCTATCGCCTTCTCTTGCGGCCCGATCCGGCGGACGACGCCGGCTGGGTCGCCGAGATGGAGTCGCTCGTGCTGCACCGCGTCGCGCTGTCGGAGCCCGCGCACGGTTGACGAGTTCGTCGACGTGCGGGTGGTCGGTGCGGGCCTGTCCGGGCTCAGTGGGCGTGCCAGAGCGCCGCGAAGAAATGGCAGACACTGCCGGCCAGCACGAACAGGTGCCAGACGAAATGCGCGAAGCGCACCTTGGAGTCGAACAGGAAGACGACGGCGCCGGCCGTGTAGGCAAGGCCTCCGACGACCAGCCACATGAGGCCGGTGGCCGACATGCGTTCGTACAGCGGCACGGCCGCGATGACGGCCATCCAGCCCATCGCCACATACAAGCCGGTCGACCACAGCGGATGCCGCAGGCGATTGAACAGCTTGGCAGCAACGCCCAGCGCGGCGGCACACCAGACGGCGCCGAACAAGGCCCAGCCCGACGGGCCGCGCAAAATCCCGAGCAGGAACGGCATGTAGCTGCCGGCGATGAACAGATAGATCGCCGCGTGGTCCACCCGGTTGAGCCAGAGCTTCGCGCGCCCGACCGGCAGCGCGTGGTACAGGGTGGAGATCAGGTACATGAGGATCATCGTCCCCGCAAACAGGCTGGCGCCGACCACCGCTGCCGCGCTGCCTTGCCGCGAGGCGCTGTAGACCAGGATCGGCAGCGAGGCGATGGCAAGCATCAGCCCGAGGCCATGGCTCAGCGCGTTCATTAGTTCCTCTATGGGCGTCTGGTCGCGATCGGCTAGCGCTCGGGCGGGTCGTCTGCGGGAAAGCGAGGCGGATGCGTGGGTCATTCGGGTCCCTTCGATGGGTCCGATGTCGACCTGACGGACCCCGTGCTGATTTCAAGGCATGGAGCGCCGAATATGCCTGCAAGAAAAGCTCGGGCTTGGGCGAAGTCGCCGAGATTTCGGTGGGACGTTTCCGATTTCCGACAGACGCCGGAAGCAAAAGAAAGGCCAAAAAAAAAAGAGGCCGAAGCCTCTTTTTTCTGGGTGCGCATGGACTTCGCTGAAAAATCCAGGTCACCCCAATTGGAGCGGGAGAAGAGTCTCGAACTCTCGACCTCAACCTTGGCAAGGTTGCGCTCTACCAACTGAGCTACTCCCGCGAAGCCTTCGATTATAGAGCATTTTTTTCGACTTCTTCGCCGGCCGGCAAATGAATGAGTCCGGTGCGCAGATCGAACTCGAACACCTCGCCATAGCGCCCCCATTCGATCGCGGTCCGCAGCACCCGCTCGGCGGTCGCCCGGTCCAGGCTCTCCTCGAGCAGATCGAGGAACGGTTCCTGCGGCAACTCGCCCGCCGGCGCCTGCTCCAGGCTATGGCGGATGTGCGCCGCGAGCGGCACGTGCGCCAGCAGTTGCTGGCCCAGCAGCTGCTGGCGCAGCGTGTGCGCGCCGGCCACATAGTGGCGCCCCAGCTCCGACAGATGCAGGTCGGCGTCCGCCAGTTGGGCGAAGCCCAGCATCGACAGGGCCTGCGCCAGCGGCAGCAGTTCGTGGTCGGTGAGCTCGGCCTCCTCCGCGAGCTGCGGCAGGTCGGCGCGGCCGTCTTCCACCAGCATCTCGAGCAAGGCCTCCATGCGGCCGATGTCGGCATCGGGCAGGCGATCGCCCAGGTGCATGCGCACCGGCTCCTCGGGCGCACGGCCGGCCATCGGCGCGCCGGCGGTCATCAGCGCGTAGGCCTCGTCGATCAGCGCCCTCACCTCCAGGCTGTCGGCATCGCGCGGTCGCGCAAGCCGGATCGGCAGCTCGGCGCGCACACGCCCCGGGTCGGCCGCGAAGATCAGTACGCGGTCGGCCATCAGCACGGCCTCCTCGATGTTGTGCGAGACGATCAGCATCGCCTTGGTCGGCATCTCGCCGCTGCCCCAGAGTCGCAGGATGTCGTCGCGCAGGCGTTCGCCAGTGAGCACGTCCAGCGCCGAGAAAGCCTCGTCCATCAGCAGCACCTCGGGCTCGACCACCAGCGCGCGCGCGATGCCCACGCGCTGTCGCATGCCGCCCGACAGTTCGCGCGGCAAGGCACCCTCGAAACCCGCCAGGCCGATCAGCTCGATCGCGGCATTCGCGCGCCGGGCCCGCTCCGCCGGCGCAACGCCGCGCGCCTCCAGTCCCAGCTCGACGTTCTGCTGCACCGTGAGCCAGGGAAAGAGCGCGAAGGACTGGAACACCATCGCAATGCCGCGCGCCGGCCCATAGAGCGGCTGGCCGCGGTAGCGCACGCTGCCGGCGTCGACGCCGATCAGGCCCGCAAGGATGCGCAGCAGCGTCGACTTGCCCGAGCCCGACTGGCCCAGCAGCGCCACGATCTCGCCTTCGGCCAGGCGGAAGTCGACGCCTTCGAGCACCGAACGCGCGGCGCCGTCGGCCGAGCGAAAGGACTTGCCCACGCCCTTCAATTCAACGATGGCTTCGGCCATGGGCCCTCCTGGCAGGTTCGTCATCAAAAATGCATCCTGTTCTCGGCCAGTTCGTAGAGGCGGCGCCACACGAAGTGGTTCATGCCCATCACGAACACGCACATCACGCCGATGCCCAGCGCGATGCGCGGAAAGTCGCCGATGGCGGTCATGTGGGCGATGTAGCTGCCCAGCCCCGCGGCCTGCAGCGTGGTGTCGCCCCAGGTCACGTACTCGGCCACGATGCTCGCGTTCCAGGAGCCGCCGCTGGCCGTGATGGCCCCCGTGACGAAGCTCGGGAACACGGCCGGCAGCAGGTAGCGCCGCCAGCGCAGCCACCCGCCGAGCCCGAGGTTGCTCGCCGCGTAGCGCAGCTCGGTCGGCACGGTCGACGCGCCGGCGATCACGTTGAAGAGCAGGTACCACTGCGTGCCCAGCACCATCAGCGGCGCCAGCCAGATGTTCGGATTGAGCTGCCAGCGCACGATGAACAGCACCGCCACCGGGAACATCAGGTTGGCCGGAAACGCCGCCATGAACTGGGCCACGCCCTGCAGCCGCCCGGCCCAGCGCGGGTTCATGCCGATCCAGATGCCGATCGGCACCCAGACCAGCGCGGCCAGCGCGATCAGCACCACCACGCGGATCATCGTGTAGAGGCCCAGCACGAACACATGGCGGACCTCGGACCAGCCGACCTCGGTGTGGATGAAGCGCACCAGCCACACCACGGCGAGCAGGACCGCCGCCGCGAGCGCGGCGTCCCACGCGCGCGCCATGGCCGGGTTCGGCGAGCGTGGCCGGGCCTTGATCGAGGTGCCGTCATGGTCGCGCCGGAACAGCACCAGCGTGCGCTCGAGCAGCCGCGCCGCGCCGGTCATGGCCAGCTTGATGCGCTCGGTGCGGCGCAGCCAGGTGAGCAGCCAGGAGCGCGGCGCGTCCTCGCTGCTGCCCTCCTCGAAGCGGAACTTGTCGGCCCAGGCGATCAGGGGGCGGAAGAACAATTGGTCGTAGAGCGTGATGCCGATCAGCATGCCGCCGATGGCCCAGCCGATGGCGCCGAGGTCGCGCGCCTGGATCGCCATCGCGATGTAGGAGCCCACGCCGGGCAGCATGATGCTCTGGTTGGAGACCGAGATCGCCTCGGAGGCGACCACGAAGAACCAGCCGCCGGACATCGACATCATCATGTTCCACAGCAGCCCGGGCATCGCGAACGGCAGCTCGAGCCGCCAGAAGCGATGCCAGGCCGAGAGCTGGAACACCGAGGCTGCCTCGCGCAGCTCCGACGGCACGGTACGCAGCGACTGGTAGAGGCTGAACGCCATGTTCCAGGCCTGCGAGGTGAAGATGGCGAAGATCGCGGCGCACTCGACGCCGAGCAGGTTGCCCGGGAACAGCGCGATGAAGCCGGTCACCGTGATCGACAGGAAGCCCAGGATCGGGATCGACTGCAGGATGTCGAGCATCGGCACCAGCACCTTCTCGGCGGCGCGGTAGCGGGTCGCCAGCACCGCGAAGACGCAGCTGAACAGCAGCGACGCCGCGAGTGCCAGGAACATGCGCAGCGTGGTGCGCAGCAGGTAGTACGGCAGCATCCACGGATCGAGGCTGATCGGCAGCGGTTGCCCGAGCTCGTAGGGCCGCGCCATCTGGGCGCCGCCGAAGGCCAGCGCGAACAGCGCCGCCAGCACCAGCGGCAGCAGCGCCCAGTCCCAGCGATTGCCGCCGGACGCGACGGCCTGGCGCGGGAAGAAGCGTTTGTCGAGCATGGGCGGAGGCGATGGGTTCGATGCACGGACCCGGTCCGCGGCGCGGGCGCCATTGTGCCTTTCCAACCGGACGCTGGGCTGACTCACGCAGCCCCACGCGCCGTCTTCGCGTACTACAGTGGAAAGGCGTCCAGCCCGCGCTGCCCCTCGGCACCCTGCACCGGCGTGTGGGCCACGTTCATGATCCAGCAGACCATCGTGAAATAGCCCACCAGGGCGCTGAGCTCGACCACCGTCGCCTTGCCGAAGAGCGCCTCGGCCGCTGCATAGGTCGGCTCGCTGACGCCGTGGTGCTGCAGCAGTTCGAGCGCGAAGTCGAGCGCGAGCTGCTCATCCTGCGCCAACGGCTGGGCCCGACGTCCGAGCCGCAAGGCCTCGACGGCCTCGGCGCTGACTCCGGCCTTGACCGCCGCCGCCGCATGCAGGACCCATTCGAACTGGTTGCCGACGTGGCGCGCGACCGCGCAGGTCACCAGCTCGCGCACGCGGGCGTCCAGCGCACTGTCGAAGCGCAGGTACTCGCCGAGGCTGCCGATGCGCTCCATCAGCACCGGGCTCTGCAGCAGCGGCACGAAGGGGCCGAAGACGGCCTTGCGAGGCCCGTCGATCAGGGCCTGGGCGGCGGCGCGCTGCGCGTGCGTCATCGCGTCGGCGGCGGGCATCGGGAGGCGTTCGGCCCAGGGATCGGTATGGCCTTGCTGGAACATGATGGGTCTCTTTCGGTTAGTTCAGATCGGTTTTTACCAGCCACGCCGCGCTGACCAGCAAGGCCACCGCGCCGACGGCCAGCGCGACAAACAAGCCGCCGAAGCCCTGCGACGTCCCGCTCAGGGTCGAGGACAGCATCGGGCCGGCCATCTGGCCGATCGCGAAGGCGGCCGTCATGCGGCCGAGCGCGCGCGTCGGGTCGCCGACAGTGCGCGCCCTGGCCTCCTGCATGCCGGCCATGGTCGCGACCATGAAGGTGCCGCCCACCAGCACCGCGGCCGCCAGGACGGTGATCGCCGACAGATGCAGCAGCGGCAGCAGGCAGCCGGCGGCCATGAGCACGTGGCTGCCGGCCAGCACCCGCCGCCGCGACACGCGGCCCAGCGCCATGCTCGCGAACCACGTGGACGCGGCGGCCGCAGCGCCGAACACCGGCCAGGCGGCGCCGAACACCGAAGGGTCGTCGACCACGGCGCGCGCGAGCACCGGAAGGAAGGTGGCCGGCAGGATGTAGCCGAAGCCGAGGGCGCCGTAGCAGATCACGAGGCCCCATGGGGTGCCCGCGGCGCCTGGCGACGCGGCTGCGGCCGTCGATACCGGCAACGCAATCGCGCCGGGTGCAGCCTCGCGCGGCATCAGCAGCGCGACGACGAACAGGCCCGCCAATGCGAGCGCACCCAACTGCAGCCAGAGCCCGTCGGCCGCGACGCCGCCAGCGCCGGCGCGCCAGCAATGGAGGCCCGCGATCGCGATGCCCACGCCGACGCCCGCATAGAGAAGGCCCGCCCCGGACGGCCGCTCGAAGCGGGCGAGCCAGGCCAGGCACCAGACGCTGGTGCTCACCAGCGCCCAGGCGCTGGCCGCGCCGGCGACGAAGCGCAGCACCAGCCAGATCGGCAACGACGCCGTCAGGCCCATGGCGGCCGTCGACAGGACGATCGCCGCGAGCGCCACGAGCCCGATTCGCTGCGGCGTCAACGGGATGCGCACGGTCGTCAGTGCGCCGAGCAGATAGCCCGCATAGTTGGCCGCTGCGAGCCAGCCGCCGGCCGCCACATCGACGCTGCCGGCGCGGATCATCAGGGGCAGCATCGGCGTGAAGGCAAAGCGCCCGATGCCCATCGCGACGGCCAATGCCAGCAGCCCCGCGATGCAGGTGGCGACAAAGGAGGGCCGGGCGACGGCGATGGAAGGGTTCGACATGAGCCCCGATTGGACGCAGAATTCGCCAACGCCACAAATGAATTATTCAGAACATTCATTCTTCAAATGAGAACCATCGATCTCGACTCCCTGGAGATCTTCCGCACCGTCGTTGCCGAGGGCGGCGTGATCCGTGCGGCCGACAAGCTCCATCGCGTGCAGTCGAATGTCACGACCCGCATCCAGCAGCTCGAAGGCCGGCTGGGCCAGAAGCTGTTCCATCGCCAGGGCCGCACGCTTGCGCTCGCGCCCGCGGGCGCCAAGCTGTTGCCCTACGCCGAGCGCCTGCTGCGCCTGGCCGACGAAGCCGAGAGCGAGCTGCGCAGCGCAATGCCCGTCGGAACCTTCAGGCTCGGCTCGCTCGAAAGCACGGCCGGCAGCCGGCTCGCGCCGCTACTGTCGCGCTTCCACAAGCTCTATCCCGGCGTCGTGGTCGAGCTGGTCACGGGAACGACGGGCGCATTGCTGAAGCGGGTGAATGCCTTCGAGGTCGAGGCCGCGTTCGTGTCCCAGCCCTTCTCGGCACCGGGGCTCGAAACGATGGCGGTCTTCGAGGAAGAACTGGTGCTGGTCACGGCGCGCAGCGTGGCCTCGGTCTCCGGGCCCGGCGATCTGGCCGACGCCACGCTGATCGCGTTCGCCCAGGGCTGCTCCTATCGGCGGCTGCTCGAGCAATGGCTCGGCAAGGGCGGCGCGGCGCCCGTGCGTTCGCTGGAGTTCTCTTCCTACCAGGCGATGATCGCCTGCGTGGCCGCGGGCACGGGCTTCGCCATCGTGCCGGTGTCGGTGCTCAAGGCGCTGCGCGCGACCGCCGATGTTCGCCAGCACGCGCTGCCGGAGCGCATCCGCAGCAATCGCACGCATCTCGTGTGGCACGGCACGCCGTCGGTGGCGCTGGCGCGGCTGATCGAGATGTTGGGCAAGCCCTGACGGACGGTCGCGACCTCAACCCGCGAAAGCCCCTGCATCGTAGGCGGCGCAGAACACCTTCCAGTCGCCGTCGACCTCGGCCGCGCAATGGCGCGCGACCTCCATGAGCTGGCGGCGCCATTTGCGGCCCTGTGCGAAATCGATCAGCTCGTCGGCGTTGGCCGAACCGCTGCGCCCGCTGCTGCGCAACTGCGCCCATGCCAGGCACTGCGCCATCACGGTCACCAGGTGTTCCAGTCGCGCCTGCGGATGCCGGATGCCTGTGCCGGCGAGCGTCACCCGGTCTTCGCTGGGCTGCAGGGCGCGCAGCACGTAGGGGATCCCGCCCATGTGCACCGGATGCAGGAAGGCCATCGCGATCGCCTGCATCCGCCGCTGCACCGTCACCACGCGCTGCGCCTCGTCGGTCCAGGCCGGCTGCTTCAGGGGCACGCGCGGCAACGGCGATGCGGGCAGGGCCTGCTTCAGGTCGAGCAGGTAGTTGCCGTCGGGCGAGCCCTTGCCGTGCACCAGGACGATGTAGCGATCCACGCCCAGGCTGCCGTTGCCGGCGATCCGGCGCGCCACGTCCAGCACCTCGAAGAAGCGCGGCACCGGCTGCTGCGCGGCGAAGTCGGCAACGAAGGTCTTCACCGCTGCATGCTGCTCCGGTGCGGCGGCCAGGGCCTTGCGACCGTCGATGCGGATCCGGCGGCGACGGCCTTGCAGCACGGTGCGGGTGTCGAGAAAGGTGGGCCGGCTGCGCTGACGCACCGCCTGCAGCAGGTCGCTGACCGGCGGCATGGCGGTCTCGCGCTCGACCCATCGCGGCTTGCCGTCGACCAGCGTGCGTGCATAGACGTCCAGGAACAAGTCGCACAGGTGCGGCGGCACGGCCGGGTCGCGATGCAGCGAGCTGCCCGCGACGAGGATGCTGGTCAGGCCGCGCACCGGGTCCCAGGTGAGCGGCGCCAGCAGCGCCTCGTCGAAGTCGTTGAGGTCGAAGTACACCTGCCGGTTGTCGCCCTTGTAGCTGCCGAAGTTCTCCAGGTGCAGGTCGCCGCAGGCCCAGGCGGCCGGCGCCTTGCGCATCACCGGCGCCAGCGGCAGCCGGGCATAGAAAAGATGGCAGGTGGCCCGCAGGAACACGAAAGGATCGCTGCGCATCCTGCGGTACTTGAGCGCCAACCGTTCGGGCTCGCGGTCCGCATTGAAGTTGCGAATCTGCTTGACGATGTTCATCGAGCACCTCGGCTGCACCGAGGCCGGTGCACATCGGCAATATCCTAAGCGCACCGGTCGACCGGCAGGGCGCGCGGGTCAGCGTCCGGTCAGACCAGGCCCAGTTCCTTCGCCGCCACGCCCCCGAACACCCGATCGAGCTGGGCCGCCGTGAGCCCGTACATGCGCGCGAACATGCCGCCGAACACCGCGCGGTATTCGTTGAGCACCGGGTAGTCGCGGTTCTGGAAAAGACGCGCTTGCGAGACCTCCACCTGCTCCCCGACGATGCGCCCGCCGGCCTGCGCGGCCAGTCCGCCGCCGAGCACCCAGTAGACGGTGCCGTGCCCATGGTCGGTGCCGCGGCTGCCGTTCTCGCGGAAGGTGCGGCCGAACTCGCTGATGACCACCACCACGGTGTCGCGCCAGGCGTCGTCGCCCATTTCGGTGGCGAAGCCCGCCAAGCCGCGGCCCAGTTCCTCGAGCCGGTTCGCGAGGTAGCCGGTGGCACCGCCCTGCCCCACGTGCGTGTCCCAGCCGCCGACGTCGACGAAGCCCAGGTCGAAGCGCTCGCGCATCAGTCGCGCCATGCGGCGGGCGACGAGTTCGAAGCCCCTGGCGGTCATCGCGTTGCGGCTCGCGGCGTCCAGCTCGGCCTGCACAGCGCGCCGCACCTCGTCGCGCACTTCGAAGCCTTCTCTCACCGGCTGCGCGAGCGCGGTGTTGCGGTACATCGCCTGGATCACCTGGCTCTGGCGCTCGTCGATGCCCTGCCGGGCGACGGCAGCCAGCGCCATGTTGGCGGCCTTGGCGTCGCCGCGCAGCGAGAGCGGCAACCGGTCGGTGAAGGCGATCGGCGCCACATCGGCCAGCGGACCGGCGCCGAGCACGAGGGCCAGCCGATTGAGGAAGCCCGAGCGGTAGTCGCGGCGCTGGTCGAGCGCCTGGCCCAGTTCGATCGAATCCTGGGTCTCGAAGTGGCTGCGCGTGAGGTCGTCGGTGCCCGCGAACGGGATGAAGGCGAGCTGCTTTCTTTGGACCATCGGCATCAGGCTCGCGGCCAACGCCGGATGCAGGGACCAGTGGGCGTCGAGGGCCAGCGCGCCGTTGGGCTCGCCAGGCCGTGCGATGGCGATGTTGGGGCGCGCGGCGTAATAGAAGTCGCTCGCGGTCGGCACCAGCACACTGGCGCAGTCGTAGGCACCGCGCAGAAACACCACCAGCAGTTTCGCGCTGCCGGCCGCCGGCGCGGCGAGCAGCCGGCCGGCCGCGCCGGCGAGCGGCGCGGCAGCCAGCAGTCTGACGAGGTCACGGCGTTGCATGGACGGTCCTTCTTCAACGGTGCATGAGTTCGGGCGAAGCCAGCAGGAAGGTGTTCCAGTCCTGCGGCGACCTGGCCTGGGCCAATGCGTCGCGCGTGTCGACGCCGAAACCCGGCAGGCTCGCGCGCACGGTGCGCGAATCGGCCAGCTGCGGAAACGCGGGTTGCTCCAGCGCGGCGCGGTCGTCGGTCCGGAGCAGCACCGCGCCGTTGGCGCCGATGGCGCGCGCGATCTCGAAGCGTGTGCTCATCTGGCCCGCGCTGGCCCAGGCATCCTGCGTCAGCGGATAGCCGTCGGGCGTCTCGTGGCCATAGAGCGGCTCGCCCATGCGATTCATCCAGCCGAGCATCGGATTCACATTGCCGACCACGCGAGCGTCGTAGGCCAGCCGCACGCTGGCGATCACGTAGTGCACCGGGTCACGGAACTTGTGGCCGAGCGAGGCCGCGAACTCGGGCGATTCGAACATCGTCTGCAGCGTCGCGGCGATATCGCCGTCGGTGCGGCCGAAGGTGTCGGCCATGCGCGCCACCAGCGCCGGCGACGGTTCGTCGGCGACGAAATAGACCGCCAGCTTGCCCGAGATGAAGCGCGCCGCCGCGGGCGAACGCGCCAGCCGGTCGAGGGCCTCGTCGACCTCGGCCAGGCCGTGCTGCGTCATGGGCCGCCCCAGGAGGGTCTTGGCACCGTAGTCGTGCCGGTTCGGATTGAATTCGAACAGGCCCTGCTGCACGTAGTCGCCGCGCAAGGCCGGCCGGACGGCGAGCGGCGGCGCATCGGGCGCGCGCACCCGGATGCCGACGCCGGTCAGCACCCGGGCGAGCTCCTGAACGTCGCCCTGCGAATAGCCGCTGCCGACGCCCAGCGTGTGGAGCTCCATCAGCTCCCGCGCATAGTTCTCGTTGATGCGGTTGGCCGCGTTCCGGGCATTGTCCAGGTAGCTCAGCATCGCAGGGTGGTGCAGCGTGGCGCCGAGCAAGTCACGGAACTTGCCGAGCGCATGCGGCCGGATCGCCGTCTCCTCATAGTCGCCCACCAGCGCGCGCAGGTTGTTCTTGCGCGCATCGACGTTGAAGTGGTTGACCCAGAACCAGGTCATCTGCTCCTGCAACTGGTTCGGCGAATAGAGCGCACGCAGCACGAAGCGCTGGCGCGCCTCCTGTGCAAGCTGCGTGAGCTGCTGCTGGTAGGCCTTTCGCGCTTCCTTCTTCTGTTCTTCGTCGGCCAGGGCATCGGCGGCGCGCCGCTGCGCATCGAGCGTCACGACCAGCTGCTCGACCGGCGTCCGGGAGATCGCCATGGCGTCGATCCGAGCCTGCGCCTCGGCCGGCAGCACCGCCGGCTGCGGGTGCAGCTGCGTTTGCAGCCATGCGGGCAAGCCTTCGCGCGCCAGCTGCTGGGCGCTGCTTGCATTGGCGCCCCAGCTCACGCGCTCCAGCCAGCGCAGCTGCGTGGCTTCATCGAGGGCAGACACCTTGGGCGGCGGCCTCCAGCCGCCCGGTGCCGCGCACGAGCCCAGCAACAAGACGCCCGACAGCAGGAGCGCGGATGCGGCGGCGGATCGGGCGGATCGGTGGGTCGTCATCCAGGCTCCTTGCCTTCGAGTGGGTGGGGCTGCTCCACTCAATCGCCCGGCCCGCCCGGCGGTTGACGTACTTTACTTCCGCCTCAAGCGAGGGAGGTCGCGGCCGGCGCCGCACCGGCGATCTGCCGCAGCGCGCGCTCGAAGACCTCCACCGGCTGGCCGCCCGAGATCAGGTGCTTGTTGTCGATGATGATGGCCGGCACCGAATGGATGCCCGCATCGGTGTACAAGCGCTCGCGTTCGCGGGTTTCGGCCGCGTACTCGTCGCTCGCCAGGATGGCGCGCGCGCGCTGCGCATCGAGTCCGGATTCGGCGGCCAGGCGCACCAGCACGTCGGGGTCCGACGGGTTCTCGCCGTCGGTGTGGCAGGCCTTGAGCAGCGCCTTCTTGAGCGCCGCCTGCTTCGCCAGGTCTTCAAGCTCGGCCCAGTGCAGCAGCCGGTGCGCATCGAAGGTGTTGTAGACGCGCGAGCGCCCCCCTTCGCTGAAGGCGAATCCCACCGCCGCGCCGCGGGCGCGGATCGCGGCGCGGCCTTGCGCCTGCTGCTCGCGGGTCGAGCCGTACTTCTGGTTCAGGTGCTCGAACGCGTCCTGGCCTTCAGGCGGCATCTGCGGATTGAGCTCGAAGGGCTGGAAGTGCAGCTCGGCCGTGACGTCGGGCGCCACGTTCTTCAGGGCGGCTTCGAGGGCGCCGAGGCCGACGGCGCACCAGGGGCAGGAGACGTCTGAAACGAAATCGATCTTGAGCCGGGAGGTCATGGTGGAGGGTCCGAGGGATGAAGCAGCACCGGATGATGGGGTCGGCGGGGCATCTTTCAACCGCACCGCCCCCAATTCCCCCACTTCCGTTGCAGTCGTCAGAGGCTGCGCCAGAAATCGAGCAGCAACTGCGTGAATTCCACCGGCCGCTCGACCGCGCTCAGATGCGCCGCGTCGATGGTCGCCAGGCGCGCGCCCGGAATGGCCGCCACCATCGCCTCGGACATCAAAGGCGGCGTGGCCTCGTCGCGGCTGCCCGCGATCACCAGCGTGGGTACCGCGATGCGGCGGTTGCTGTCGCGGAAGTCGATGCCCGCCACGGCGTCGCAGCTCGCGATGTAGCCGGCCGCGTCGGTGCGCACCAGCGTCTCCTGCAACTGCCGCGCCGCAACGGCGCCCTCGGGCGTGGAAACGAATTCGGGCGTCAGCCAGCGCGCCATCGCACCCGGCGCGATCGCCGCCACGCCCTCCGCCTGCACGGTCTGCACGCGGGCCCGCCACGGTGCGGCATCGGGATAGTGGGCGGCCGAGTTGGCGATCACCAGCGTTTTCAGGAGCTCCGGCCGCCTCGACGCCAGCGCCTGCGCGGTCATGCCGCCCATCGAAATGCCGACGAAATGCACCGGCTCGCCCTCCGCCTCGCGCTCGATCAGCGCGGCCGCATCGTCGGCCAGGACCTGCAGCGTGAGCGGCCCGGCGACCACTTCGGAGCTGCCGTGGTTGCGGTGGTCGTAGCGCAGCACCGTGTGGGCACGGGCAAGCAGCGAGGCGACGCCGTCCCACATGTGCAGGTCGCAGCCCAGCGCATGGCTCAGCACGACGATCGGGCCACCGCCCTCGCGAACGACATTCAAACGGGTCATGGTGTTTCCTTTCCTGGATGGGACGGCGGCAGGCGCGGCAGCCAGACGAACGCGATCAGCACCAGCGCGACGCCGGCCAACGCCATCGGCAGCACCATCGGCCAGGCACCGTGGCTGAATTCGGGGTCGACGAAGCCGGCCGCGATCTGCCCGAGGGTGAACGCAGCCGCCATCATCGCAAAACCCGACCACGACACCGCCCGCCCGGCCAGATGTGGCAGGTCGCCGACCGCCCCGGCCTGGCCGCAAGGCTGGTGGATGCCATGGCCGACGCAATAGATGGCATGGCCCAGCAGCAGCGGCCAGGCCGACATCGGCGCCAGCCAGCAACCCAGCGCCTGCACCAGCGGCCCGGCCAGGCTCAGCTGGGAGCCGAGTTGCACCGCGCGCACCGCACCCCTGCGCTTCAGCAGGCGGCGGCACAGCGTGGTGCTGAAGATGTAGACCAGCGAGCCGCCGGCCGGAATCCAGCCGTACATGGCCGGCGAGAGCCCGAGATAGCTGATGTAGACCATCGGCGACAGCAGCAGGAAGCAGAACAGCCCGCCGTAGGTGGCCGCGGCCAGGGAAGCCCAGGCCCTGAAACTGCGGCTCGCGAAGACCTCGCGCAGGCTGCCTGCAGGTGCCGCCGGGTCGGTCGCGCGCACCCGGGTTTCATCGAAGCCGCGCAGGCACAGCAGCCACAGCACCAGCGCATAGGCCGCCATGCCGGCCAGCACCCAGCGCCAGCCCGCCGACTGCACCGTGTAGGCGCCCAGCACGGGTGCGAGCAACCCGACCACGCCGAGCCCGGTCAGGCCGCGCGCCATGACGTGGGGGCCCTCGTGCGCCGGAAAGAGATCGCGCACCGCGGCCCGGGCACAGACCAGGATGGCGGCCATCGAGAATCCCTGCAGCGCCCGGCAGGCCACCAGCATCGGAATGCCGGTCGAGAGCGCGCAGCCCAGGGCCGCCAGCGCATAGCACGCGAGACCGGTGAGCAGCACCGGCCGGCGCCCGAAACGGTCCGACAGCGGACCGCACGGCAATTGCCCGAAGCCGAAGGCGAGCACGAAGACCGTGAGGCTGGCGCTGGCCGACCCCAGTTCGCGCGCGATGGCGGGCAGCGCCGGAAGATAGCTGTCGGTGGCGACCGGCTGCGCGGCCAGCAGCAAGGGCAGCAGCAGCACGAAGGAGATGCCGCGGCGCGCGGCAACCCCGCTCACTGGAGCGCGCCCGGGTTGGTGAGGAATCCTTCGAAGAGGCTCATGAGGAGGGTTCGATCAGTAGGCCAGCGTCGCCACGGCCCGCAGGTCCTCCGGCGTGGCGGTGCCGAAACCGAAGAATTCCAGATAGGCCGGGATCATCTCGAACAACATGTCGGTGCCGACCTGCACCGCGCAGCCCTTGTCGCGCACCGCGCGCAGCAGCGGCGTGTATTCGCTCTTCATCACCACCTCGCCGACGAAGGTGGACGGCGCGATGCGCTCGACGTCGAAGGGCAGCGGATCGCCCTCCTTCATGCCGAGCGGCGTCGCATTGACCACCAGGTCGCGGCCGGCCGGGTCGTTGGAGCCGGTGGTCACGGCAAGCCGGGGATAGTGCGCGCGCAAGCGCCCCGCGAGCGCCTCCGACGATGCGGCGTGGCTGTCGTAGAGCGCGATCTCGGCCACGCCGGCCGCCGCCAGCGAGGCCGCGATCGCGGAACCGACGCCGCCGCTGCCCGACACCAGCACCCGCGCACCTTCGAGCGCGCGGCCCTTGCGCTGCACGCCGCGCACGAAGCCGGCGCCGTCGAACTGGTCGCCCAGCAGCGTGCCGTCGGGGCGCTTGAGGATCGCATTGCAGGCGCCGGCGATCTTCGCGGTCGGCGTCGCCTCGTCGACCAGCGACAGGGTCGTGATCTTGTGCGGCATCGTGACCAGGGCGCCGCGGATGTTCGTCAGCTTGAACAGCGAGGCCAGCACGCCCGCGTAGCCCTCGGCCTGGACGCCCATCGGCATCACGACGGCGTCGATGCCCTGCTGGTCGAACCAGGGGTTGTAGATCATCGGGGCCTTGAAGCTCTCGGTCGGGTAGCCCAGGTGGGCGATCAGGATGGTCTTGCCGGAAATCATGGGGGAGTCGTCCTTGGAAAGGCCGGCTGGGTGCCGGCCACATGCGATTCGCTGATCCAGCGCGCGCTCTTCATCGCGCGCTGGCCGACCACCATCGGGTCGGAATTGACGTAGTCGTCGTTGAACACCTCGAAGGTGTAGTGGCCGCGGTAGCCCTTGTCCTCGAGCAGTTGCACGAGGTCGCGCACGTCGTGCAGGCCCTCTCCCGGGAACAGGCGCTGGTGGCGCGCCAGCTCGATCATGTCGGCCTGGCGGTCGCTGTACTCGAAGAAGTAGTCGGCCAGCTGCACGAGGAATATCTTCTCGATCGGGACCTCGGCGAGCTGCGCCAGGGTCTCGCCGGTGTCGTCGCCATGCACCGACATGTGGAAGAAGTCGAGGTTGAGGCCGACGTTCTCGCGGTCGCAGCGGCGCACGATGTCCCAGGCCTGGTGCCAGCGGTTCACATGGCGCCCCCAGGAGAGCGCCTCGTAGCAGATGCGGATGCCCATCGGCGTGGCCAGCGTGGCGAGTGTGCGCAGGTCTTCGGCGGCGCGCTCGGGGTCGTCGATCGCGAGCGGCGAAGTGGTCGAGCAGCACAGCAGGAGGTCGCTGCCGACCAGCGCCATCTGGCGCAGTTGCTCGCGCGCCATCTCGAGCCGGTGCGGGCGCATGGCGTCGGGCGCGCATTCGAAATCGCGCAGCGGCTGGAAGTCGGTGACCTTGAGGCCGCTGTGCTTCACCAGCTGCGCCGCCTTCTCGACGCCGGCCGGATGGTTGATCAGGTCGCGCGCCCACAGCTCCACGCCCGCGAAGCCGGCCGCCTTCATGCACTCGAGCTTGTGGCCGAGCTCGCCGCCCATGGTGACGGTGTTGAAGCCGAAGCGGTCGAGGGCGATGGCCATGGGGATCCCGAGGGGTGAGGAAAGGAAGGCCCGGCGCTCAGGCCACGTTCGCGGACTGGTAGCGCAAGGGGTTGCGGATCTCGCCGGCCATCGCCGCGGGATAGATCAGCTCGCGCAGGAAGTCGGCGTCCTCGCGCAGCCCGTCGGCCGCATCGCGGTGGCCGAAGAAATCGAGGTAGTGCGGCATCTGCTGCACCAGCATCTCGAAGCCGGCCTGCGCATGGAGTCCCCGCGCGCGCGCGGCGCGCACCAGCGGCGTGGGCTGGTTGCGCAGCAGGATGTCGAACAGCGCCGCGTGCGGCTCCATGCGGGCCACGTCGACCGGCAGCGCATCGTCGGGCTTCAGCCCGAGCGAGGTGGCGTTGATCACCAGGTCGTAGCCGGCCGGGTCGCTGCTGTCGACCGCCACCGTGGTGGCGTCGAAGAAGGCGTCGAGCTGGGCCGCGACGCCGGCCGCCTTGCCGGCCACGATGTCATGGAAGGCAATGTGTTCGGCACCGTTGACCGTGCCGCCTTCGGCCAGCGCGACGCCGATCGCCGCCGCGCTGACGCCGGCGCCGAGGATCAGCACCCGCTTGCCGCGGAACGGGATGTTGCAGCGGTCGAGCGCGCCCAGCAGGCCCTCGCCGTCGAACAGGTCGCCCTCGAGCTCGCCGTTGTCGATGCGGCGCACCACGTTCACCGACCCGGCCACGCGGCCGAACAGGCCGCAGCCGTCGAGCAGGTCGACCAGCAGCGGCTTGTGCGGCGGCGCGATCGCCATGCCGCGCACGTTCTTCGCGAGGAAGGCGGCCTTGACGAACACCGCGAGGTCGCGCTTGGCCACCTGCACCGGCACCATCACGGCATCGATGCCGAAACGCTCGAACACCGCGTTGAACATGCGCGGCAGGCGCACGTTCGTGACCGGGTCTCCGGGGAGCAGGTAGACGGAGGTGCTGCCGACGATGGAAGGGAACATGGCTCTGGATCCTCGCTTCGGATGACTCGACTATCGCGCGATTCCGCCGAAGTGTCATCGCTGTGGAGAGGCACTTAGGCCGGCGCCGGGCCGCCCCAAGGCGGCCTGCGGCCCCCTCGGGGGGCAGCGACCCACACGCAGTGGGGGAGCGTGGGGGCACTCAAGCCGCCGCCCTCGCGATCTTCGCATCCGCCAGCGTCTTGGCGCGCATCCGCTCGTAGTCCGGCTTCGGCACCGGCACCGCATCGGGATTGCCCAGGTCGTTCATGTGGACCCGATAGGTCTCCCGTGCGCTCAGCACCGCCAGCGCCGAGATGATCGTGATGCCGAAGGTCAGCGCGCCGATGGTCAGCGGGATGTTGGTCGAGCCGGGAGGCGCCACGGCGACGAACAGCGCGGGCAGCAGCGCCGTGATGGTGGTGCCGATGTTCTGCGAGATCGCCATCGCCGAGCAGCGCGTGCGGGTCGGGAACAGCTCCGGGTAGAAGCTCGGGAAGACCGCGTTGTAGCCCTGGTAGACGATGCCCCACATCAGCAGCGACATGCCGATCGCCAGCGGCACGTTGTGGATGCTGATCGCGTAGAGGTAACCGAAGGACAGCAGCCCGGCGCCGAGCGCGCCGATCACGATCGGCGGCTTGCGCCCGACCTTGTCCGACAGGTTGCCGACGAAGGGAATCACGACCACGGCCAGGATGTTGCCGAGCACCGGAATCCACAGGTAGACGTCCTTCTGGAAGCCGATGCCGTAGGCCGGCTGCACCGCGTAGGCAGCGCCGAACACCGTGGCCACCACCGGGATCACGTTCATGAGCGCCGCGCAGACCACGCGCAGCATGTCGCGCCAGCTGTTGGTGAAGGCCTGGATGATCGGCGCCTTCGGCAGCGCCTGCTGCTGGTCGACCTGGGCGAAGGCCGGCGTCTCGTCGACCTCGCGGCGGATGATGTAGCCGGCGACGATCACGATGAAGCTCAGCAGGAACGGGATGCGCCAGCCCCACGACAGGAAGGCTTCCTCCGGCATGAAGTGCGCGAGCGGGAGAAACACCGCGGCGGCCATGATCTGGCCGGCCTGCACGCCCTGCAGGCTGAAGCTCGCGAAGAAGCCGCGGCGCCCGAAGGGCGCGTGCTCGAGGATCATCGAGCTGGCCCCGGCGATCTCGCCGGCCACCGCGAAGCCCTGGATCAGGCGCAGCACCACCAGCAGCGCCGGCGCCCACAGGCCGACCTGCGCGTAGGTCGGCAGCAGACCGACCGCAATGGTCGAGAAGCCCATCAGGAACATGCAAAGCAGCAGCACGTGCTTGCGCCCGCGGGTGTCGCCCCAGTGGCCGAGCACGAAGGCGCCGATCGGCCGCGCCACGTAGCCCACGCCGTAGGTCGCGAGCGAGGCGATGATCGCGATCCGCGGATTGCCCGAGGGGAAGAAGATCTGCGGGAAGATCAGCGACGCCGCCGTGGCGTAGATGAAGAAGTCGTAGTACTCCAGCGCCGAACCGATCCAGCCGCTGGCCGCGGCCTTTCTCGACTGGTGCCTGCCTTGCGGCTCGTGGTCCTTGGGATTGCTCATTTGTCTCTCCTGTGGGTAGGGTTCAGTAGTGGTGGATGTGCATGCCGCCGTCGACCGGAAGCGCGGCGCCGGTGGTGAATGGCAGGTCGCCCGAGGCCAGCGTGGCCACGGCCCGTCCGACGTCCTGCGGCTGGCCCCAGCGATTGATCGGCGTGAAGCCCTCGGCGAGCAGCCCGT
Organism: Variovorax sp. M-6; assembly: GCF_052114385.1. Taxonomy (NCBI): domain Bacteria; kingdom Pseudomonadati; phylum Pseudomonadota; class Betaproteobacteria; order Burkholderiales; family Comamonadaceae; genus Variovorax; species Variovorax sp. M-6. Next base: position 301,865 of record NZ_JBFREQ010000003.1, read on the forward strand.
CGAAGCGCGCCTGCGCCACCCGGGTCATCGCGGTCCGGATCAGGCCCGGGCGGACCTCGTACACCGCGATGCCGTGCGGCGCGAGGCGCAGCGCGAACAGCTGGTTCATCATCGACACCGCCGCCTTCGACATCGCGTACTCGCCGCGCTCGGGCGCCGCGATGGCCGCGTTCGACGACGAGACGAAGACCACGGATCGCTGGCTTTCCCCGAGGGCGATGCCGTCGGCCAGCATCCGGCGGCAGACCGCCTGCGTCAGGAAGAAGGCGGCGCGCGTGTTGACCGCGAAGTTGAGGTCGTAGCTCTCGGGCGTGACGTCGAGCAGGTCGCCCCGGGACTTGACCGACACGCCGGCGTTGTTGACCAGGCAGTCGACGCGGCCGAAGGCGGCATGGATCGCGTGCACCAGCGCGGGGTGGCCGGCCAGGTCGGCGAGATCGCCTTCGACGAAGGCCAGCCGGGCCGGCGGCGCCACCTGCGTGCCCAGGGCGTCCTTCGCGGCCGCGCCGATCGCCAGGTCGCAGACCACCACGTCGAAGCCCCGTTCGGCCAGGGCCGCGACGATGCCGCCGCCGATACCCCCGGCGCCACCGGTCACGACCGCCACGCGGCGGGGCTCCGGATCTTTCGTTTTCATGCCGTGTCTCCTGAAGTCGCGCGGCCTTTGTCGACCGCAGATGGCGACTGTGATCCGGCTCAGGGTTCTCCACAACGCCGCCGAGGCAGGTCGCGAGCGATCATTGATCGCATCCGTTTATTCATCGCACGAAAACCGGGTTTTCCCCAGCCATGACGCCTGACGCCGAGCCTGTTCCGATCGACCGCAAGCTCCTCATCGAAGGCCTCGGAAAGGGCCTGCGCGTGATCGAGGCCTTTGCGGACGACCGCCCTCGCCTGACGGCCACCGAGGCCGGTGAACGCGCCGCGCTGACGCGCACGGCGGCGCGGCGCTACCTGCTGAGCCTGGTGCACTACGGCTATGCCGCCACCGACGGCAAGTACTACTGGCTGCTGCCGCGCGTGCTGCGGCTCGGCCAGGCCTTCATGGAGGGCGCGCGGGTGCCGCGCATCGCCCAGCCCTTCATCCAGCGGGCCTCGATGCAGTGCGGCGAGACGCTGAACGTCGGCACGCTGGACGGGCACGAGGTGGTGTACCTGTCGCGCAGCAATTCGCCGCGGGTGGTGTCGATCGGCTTCCATCCCGGCGCGCGGGTGCCGGCGCACGTCGTGTCGCAGGGCCTGGCGATCCTCTCGACCTACGACGATGCCCGGCTGGACGCCTGGCTCGCGGCACACGACTTCGCGAGCTTCACCGGCTTCACGGTGGTCGATCCGGCCGAGTTCCGCGACAACGTGCTGACGGCGCGCCGGCTGGGCTACTGGCAAGCCGACCAGTACCTCAACTTCGGCCTCTGCGGCCTCGCCCTGCCGCTGAAGGACCGCAAGGGCCAGTGCCAGTACGCGTTGAGCGTGACGGTCCAGCGCCAGGTGTACCCGGGAGAACAGATGACCGAGAAGCTGCTGCCGGTGCTGCGCGAAGTGGCCGAGTCGCTGCGGCCGATCATCTAGGAAACACCCCCGCCGCGCCTGCGGCGCCGCCCCCTCAAACTCACTCCTCGACGAAGGCTTCCTCGCGCTTGGCCTTGACCGCCGGCAGCAGCACCACGACCAGCAGCATCGCCGCCGCCAGCAGCAGCCCGGCCGACAACGGCCGGGTGATCAGCACGCTCCAGTCGCCGCGCGACAGCAGCAGCGTGCGGCGCAGGTTCTCTTCCATCATCGGCCCCAGGATGAAGCCCAGCAACAGCGGCGCCGGCTCGCACTTGAGCTTGAGGAAGCCGTAGCCGACGATGCCGAAGATCGCCACCATCCAGACATCGAAGGTGTTGTTGTTCTCGGAGTAGACCCCGACGGCGCAGAACAGCACGATGGCCGGGAACAGCCACTTGTAGGGGATCGTGAGCAACTTGATCCAGATGCCGATCAGGGGCAGGTTCAGCACGATCAGCATCAGGTTGCCGATCCACATGGAGGCGATCAGGCCCCAGAACAGTTCCGGGTTGCTGGTCATGACCTGCGGGCCGGGCTGGATGTTGTGGATCGTCATCGCGCCGACCATCAGCGCCATCACGGCGTTGGGCGGGATGCCCAGCGTCAGCAGCGGGATGAAGGAGGTTTGCGCGCCGGCGTTGTTGGCCGACTCCGGGCCCGCGACGCCGCGGATGTTGCCCTTGCCGAAGGGCACCTCGCCGGGCTTGAGCTTGATCTTCTTCTCGATCGTGTAGGCCGCGAAGGCCGACAGCAGCGCGCCGCCGCCGGGCAGGATGCCGAGCGCCGAACCGAGCGCGGTGCCGCGCAGCACCGCCGGGGTCATGTCCTTGAAGTCCTGCCGGGTCGGCATCAGGCCCTTGACCTTGGCCGTGAACACCTCCCGTTCGTCGTCCGGGATCGCCAGGTTGCCGATGATTTCGCCGTAACCGAAGACGCCCATCGCGATCGCGATGAAGCCGATGCCGTCGGTGAGTTCGGGGATGTCGAAGCTGAAGCGCGCCACGCCCGAGTTCACGTCGGTGCCGACCAGGCCGAGCGCCAGGCCGAACAGGATCATCGTGATCGCCTTGAGCAGCGAGCCCGAGGCCAGCACCACGGCGCCGATCAGGCCCAGGATCATCAGCGAGAAGTACTCGGCCGGGCCGAACTTGAAGGCCAGCTCGGTCAGCGGCGGCGCGAAGGCCGCCAGGATCAGCGTGCCGACGCAGCCGGCGAAGAACGAACCCAGGCCGGCCGCGGCCAGCGCAGGCCCCGCCCGCCCCCTGCGCGCCATCTGGTAGCCGTCGATCACGGTCACCACCGAGGACGATTCGCCCGGCAGGTTGACCAGGATGGCGGTGGTGGAGCCGCCGTACTGGGCGCCGTAGTAGATGCCGGCCAGCATGATGAGCGCGGAGACCGGCGGCAGCGCGTAGGTCGCCGGCAGCAGCATCGCGATGGTGGCGACCGGGCCGATGCCCGGCAGCACGCCGATCAAGGTTCCGAGCAGGCAGCCGACAAAGGCATAGATCAGGTTCTGGGCCGTGAAGGCGACGCCGAAGCCGAGCGAGAGATTGGTGATCAGGTCCATGGAGTTTTTTTTGTTCTCAGGCGATGAAGGTCGGCCAGACCGGGAACTGCAGCTTGAGCGCGACCACGAAAGCGAAGTAGCTGCCCGCCGCAAGAATGGTGGCCAGGAGAGTGACCGCCCTGAAATTGAACTGGCTGCCGGCCAGGCTGGCGATGAAGGTCAGCACATAGATCGCGACGATCAGGCCCATCGGCGGCAGGCCGATGCCCGGCAGGCCGCCGAGCAGCACGCCGAACACCAGGTTGGCGCCGATGATGAAGGCCAGCGGCCGCCAGGCGATGCGGCCGATCGGTTCGCCGTCCTCGGTCTCGACGCTGAGCGACTTGAGGACGATCAGCGCCCCCATGATGGCGATCAGGATGCCGACGATCAGCGGAAAGTAGCCGGGCCCCATGCGCGCGCCAGTGCCGACGTTGTAGGTGGTCGCGCCCCACGCGAAGGCCACGCCGAAGGCGCAAAAGATCGCGCCCGCGAAGAAGTCCCTCTGGCTCTTGATGTTCAAAACTCTGTCTCCTCGATGGTGTCGTTCGACCGCCATCGTAGGAAGGCCAAGGCCTCTTGCGCGTGACCGGAACATTGCCGTTCGGCAATGTTCGGTGCGGCGCCCGGCAGCCCGGCGCCGGCCTTCAGCGCGCGGGCAGTTCGACCTGCACGATCAGCCCGGGATTCGCATCGGCGAAGCGGACGCTGCCGCCGTGCAGGGCCGCCACGGCGCGTACGCTCGCCAGGCCCAGCCCGTGGCCGGGAAGGCGGGTGTCCAGGCGAACGAAACGGATGCCGATCCGCTCGAGGTCGGCTGGCGCGATGCCGGGCCCGTCGTCCTGCACGACCAGCACGGCACGGTCGCCGACGCGGCATGTGCCGATGCGGATGAGCGCACCGGCGCCGGCGTACTTGAAGGCGTTGTCGAGCAGGTTGCCGGCCACGCCGACCAGCAGGTCGGCATCGCCCAGCACGCGGACCGGCTCCAGGGGCTCGCGCCGAAGAACCAGGCCCTGCGCCTGCGCCGCGGCGTCATACAGCTCGACCACCTCCTCGACCAGCACGTCGAGCGCGATCGCCTCGAAGTGCCGCCGCCGCGCGCCGGCCTCGGCCTCGGCGATCTGCAGCAGCTTCTGCGCCATCACCGCCAGCCCTTCGAGCTCGCCGATGGCGTCGGCGATCGCCTGCTCCTGCGCGCTCGATCCGTCCTGCTGCGCCTTGCGCAGCCGCAACAGAACCCGGGTCAGCGGCGTGCGCAGGTTGTGCGCCATGGTGTCCGAGACATGGCGAACACCGTCCATCAGCGATTCGATGCGGTCCAGCATGCCGTTGATCTCGTGGCTCAGCAATTCGAACTCGTCGTCGGTTCCCGAGAGCGCCACCCGCTCGTGCAGATCCCCGCCCGCAATGCGTGCCGCAGTGCGCCGGACCTCGCCGACGCTGCGCTCCAGCTGTTCCCGAAAGACGAAGACGCCTCCGATCACCAGCAGCATGGCGACGAGGCCCGCGGCCGCGCTGGCATTCCCCACCATCGATTCGACGGCCTGCTGGTCGCGCAGATCGTGGCCGACCACCAGCAGGCCGCCATCCGGAAACCGATGCGTGACGATGCGGGCTGTGATGGTCTCGCCGTCGCGTTCGACCCGCCGCTGGGCGCCGGCGCCCGGCGGCGCGGCCGGCACCTTGTCGAGGTTGCCGACGATCACGCGGCCGTCGCTGTCGGTCAGCAGGTAGACCTCGCTGTCGGCGTCGTGCCGGTCCGACAGCGCACGGCCCACTTCGGCCGCGACCGCCTCGCTGCCGCCTTCGTCGAAGCGCAGCGCCAACTGCTGCACCACGAGCGAAATCTGCCGCTCCATGCGGGCGTGCATCACCCCGACGGTCTGCAGGTAGACGACGCCGAGGGCGACGAGCATGGTCACGGCCACCAGGAAGCCGAAGAAAGACGCGAGCCTGAAGCCGACCGAGCGCCAGAGGCGGCGCAGCCTCCCCCTCATTCTTCCGGGTCCGGTGCCATGCGGTAGCCGATGCCGCGCACCGTGTGGATCAGGCTCGCAGCGGCATCGACGTCGAGCTTGCTGCGCAAGCGGCTGACCTGGACGTCGATGACGTTGGTCTGCGGATCGAACTGATAGTCCCACACGGCCTCGAGCAGCATCGTGCGCGTGAGGACCTGTCCCGGATGCATCATCAGGTAGGCGAGCAACCGGAACTCGCGCGGCTGCAGCGCAATGGGCCTGCCGCCGCGCTCGACGCGTCGCCGCGCCAGGTCCAGCGTCAGGTCCGCCATGCGCAGCGTCCGGACCTCGGGCCCCGGGCGGGTGCGCCGGACCAGGGCCTCGGCGCGCGCGACCAGCTCCGAGAAGGCAAAGGGCTTGCCGAGGTAGTCGTCGCCCCCCGCCTTGAGACCGCGCACCCGCTCGTCGAGGGCGCTCAACGCGCTGAGCACCAGCACCGGGGTCTTCTTTCCGAGCGCGCGCAGCGTCGACAGGATCGACAGTCCGTCCACTTCATTCGGCAGCATGCGATCGAGAATCACCACGTCCCATGCCTCGCGGGTCAGGCGGCCCAACGCGTCGGCGCCATCGGAAGAGATCACCGCCACATGGCCGAGCGCGCGAAAGCCGTTCGCGATATAGCGTGCGCTGTCGGCGTCGTCCTCGACGATGAGGCAGCGCCACATCATGGTGTTGTTCAATCGTTCCTCCCTCTAGGCCGGGTCGAAGCCGGCAAGAAAATCCTCGATCGAGACGATGTCGAACGAGGCCGAGCCGGCCAGTACGAGCAGGTCGCGATCGCCTGTCAGGCCGAAGCCTCCAGCCGCTGCGCCTGCCACGCGCAGGCGCTCGCGATCGCAGCCACCACGGTCGCCACGCCGAACATCGCCACATAGCCGAAGTGCTGCGCGATCGCACCACCGGCGAGCACGCCGAGCACACCGCCGAGGCCATAGCCCGTGACGGTGAAGAGCGCCTGCCCGCGGCCGCGCAGCCGCCCCGGAAAATGGCGCGACACCATCGCGATGCAGGTGGTGTGATGGGCCGCGAACGACAGCGCGTGCAGCGCCTGCGCGACGACCAGGGCCCAGACCCACTGGCCGCAGCCGGCCGTGATGCCCATGCGCAGCACGGCCGCGATGCCGCACAAGAGGAGCCAGCGCGGCATCGACAGCAGGCCGAGCAGCCGCCCCTGCAGGAAGAACCAGACGATCTCGGCCACCACCGACAGCGCCCACAGGAGACCGATCGTGCCCTTGCCGTAGCCCAGCGAGTCGAGGTACAGCGAGAGGAAGCCGTAGACCGCGAAATGCGCCATCACCTGGAAGAACAGCGAGACGAAGAACCAGCGCACCGCGGGATTGCGCAGCACCGGGCCGACCGGTTCCCTGGCCTGCGCATGGTGCGCGACCGGTTCGCGCACGTCGGGCAGCCGCAGGGTCGCGATCAGCACGATCGCCAGCGTGCCGCCGGCCCAGGCCGGAAAGTGCCGCATGCCGAAGCGCTCGAACCATTCGCCGGCAAAGAACACGGTGACCAGGAAGCCCGCCGAGCCCCACAGCCGGATGCGGCCGTAGCGGCCCCAGTCGCCGGCCACCAGATGCGCCATGGCCGCCTCGGTCAGCGACATCATCGAACTGGTGTGCGTGAACATCACGAGCAGCACCAGCATCAGCCACCAGGGCCCGCCGTTCCACCAGAGGCCGAACGAGGAGACCAGCGCCACCGCGGCGCTGAAGCGCAGCAGCTTCACGCGCTGGCCCGTGTGGTCGCTCAGCGCACCCCACGCATAGGGCGCGAAAACGCGCGTGACCGATTGCACCGACGTCAGCAGGCTGATGACGAAGATCGGCAGCCCGAGTTCCTTGAGCCACAGCGGCAGGTACGGGTTGAAGAAGCCGATGTGGGCGAAGTAGCTCGCCGACAGCGCCGCGAAGGCCAGCAGGTGGCCGCGGCCCCCCGCGGCGGGCGGCGCGGACACTAGAGGAAGGACGCTTGCGGCGACGGATGGTCCTGGCCGCTGGACGGCGGGCCCTCGGGCGCGTTGACGTCGCCGCACTGCGCGCGGTGGCGCAGCGCGTGCTCCATCACGACCAGTGCCAGCATTGCCTCGGCGATCGGCGTGGCCCGGATGCCGACGCAGGGGTCGTGCCGGCCCTTGGTGACGACCTCGACCGGCTGGTTATTGACGTCGATGGATTGGCGCGGGCTGATGATCGAGCTGGTCGGCTTGATCGCGATGCTCACCTCGAGGTCCTGCCCGGTGCTGATGCCGCCCAGCACGCCGCCCGCGTTGTTGCTCTCGAAGCCCTCCGGCGTGATCGAGTCGCCGTGCGTGGTGCCGCGCTGCGTGACGCTGGCGAAGCCGGCGCCGATCTCGACGCCCTTGACCGCGTTGATGCCCATCATGGCCCAGGCGATGTCGGCATCCATCTTGTCGAACAGCGGCTCGCCGAGGCCCACCGGCACCTTCGAGGCCGTGACGCGGATGCGGGCGCCGCAGGAGTCTCCGGCCTTGCGCAGCGCATCCATGTAGGCCTCAATCTGCGACACGTCAGCCACCGGCGCGAAGAAGGGATTGTTCGGCACATGCTCCCAGCTCTCGAAGGGAATCACGATGTCGCCGATCTGCGCCATGCAGCCGCGGAACCGGGTGCCGTACTTCTCGAACAGCCACTTCTTGGCCACCGCGCCGGCCGCGACCATGGGCGCGGTCAGGCGGGCCGAGGAGCGGCCACCGCCGCGCGGGTCGCGGATGCCGTATTTCTTCCAGTAGGTGAAGTCGGCGTGGCCGGGACGGAACTGCTGCGCGATCTGGCCGTAGTCCTTGCTGCGCTGGTCGGTGTTCTGGATCAGGAGCGCGATCGGCGTGCCGGTGGTCCTGCCTTCGTACACGCCGCTGAGGATCTGGACCGCATCGGGCTCGTTGCGCTGCGTCACGTGGCGGCTGGTGCCCGGGCGGCGCCGGTCGAGGTCGCCCTGGATGTCGGCCTCGCTGAGCGCCATGCCGGGCGGGCAACCGTCGATGACGCAGCCAATTGCGGGGCCATGGGATTCACCGAAGTTGGTGACCGCGAAAAGGGTGCCGAAGGTGTTGCCGCTCATGCCGGGGATTATCCCAACAAACTCGCCTCCCCCTGCGCCGACGCCGTCAGCGCCCTGTGCCGAGCAACGCCTCCAGCTTCACCATCTCAGAATTTCTCGCAACGGGACAACCACATGGCGGCCTCCTGCATGGGCTCGGGAGAGAGCGCGCAACGCACGATGCGGCCCTCCTTCGTGCGCGACACCAGGCCGGCGTTCTCGAGCACCCGCAGGTGCTTCATGAAGCCGGTCAGCGACATCCCGTGCGGCCGCGCCAACTCGCTCACCGTGAGGTCCTGCCCCTCGCCGAGCCGTTCGAGCACCGAGCGGCGCGTCGCATCCGAAAGCGCGGCAAATATGGCGTCGAGGGTATCGGCATCAGAGTGAACCATATGGTTTAGTTTCAAGTCGCCGCGCGGCCTTGTCAAGCCGCGCGCAGGAACGGTTTATGCCTGTTGCAGCGCAGCATCACTCTTCGAAGGAGCGCACATGCCGGACCGTACCGACACGACGTTTTCCCACGTGAAGCCTGGCGACACCGAGTACGTCTCGGGCGGCTTGCGCGACTTTTTCCTGTACCGCGACCTCGGCATCGCGCAGGCCACGAACGGCAAGGTGATCGCGCACCTGGTCAAGGCCAACATGGCACCGGAAACGGGCACCGGGTGGCACCGGCACGAGGCGGACTTCCAGATCGTGATCATGGTGAAGGGATGGGCCCGCTTCATGTACGAGGACCAGGAGACGCTGGTGGAGGCCGGCGACGTGGTGCACCAGCGCCCGGGCATCCGGCACTACCTGTTCGACTATTCGCCCGACATGGAATACCTGGAAATCGTGTCGCCGGCCGATTTCAGGAGCGTCGACGTCGAGCCGGCCTGCGAGGTCCCGCAGCCAACGCCTTGGGCATAGGCTCGCCCCCAGGTTGGGCTCACTGCGTGTAGCCCGCCCACCCCCTGCCGGGGGCAACACCCGCGGACTGGCAGAGCCAGATCCGCGGTGTTTCACCAACGGGCCTGGCTGCGCCGGCCGAATCGAATCTGCATCTAATTTCGGCTGAGCGCAGCGCGCCTGTTCGGGGGCCGCGGCGGAACCGGCTTTGCCGGGCCGCAGCGCGGCGCGCCGGTTGGGGGTGGGCGGCTACACGAAGTGAGCCGACCTGGGGGAGCGAGCCATATTTCAGTCTTTCTTGAAGCTTCAGCAAATTCGGTCGAGAATCGGCCGATGCCCACTGCTTCCCTGCCACCCCTGAACCGCCAGTTCGTCGCCCACTTCGGCGAGATGGGCAGCAAATGGGGGATCAATCGCACGGTCGGCCAGATCTATGCGCTGATCTTTCTTTCCGAGCGCGCGCTCAACGCCGACGAGATCGCCGAGCTGCTGGAGTTCTCGCGCTCCAACGTGAGCACCGGCCTGAAGGAGCTGCAGGCCTGGCGGCTGGTGCGGCTGCGCCATCATCCGGGCGACCGGCGCGAGTATTTCGAGGCGCCGGCCGACGTCTGGGAAATCTTCCGGGTGCTGGCCGAGGAGCGGCGCCGGCGCGAGATCGAGCCGACGCTGTCGATGCTGCGCATGGCGTTGCTCGAGGAACCCGAGAGCGAGGCCGAGCGCCACGCCCAGCAGCGCATGCGCGAGATGCACGACCTGATCGACCGGCTCATGACCTGGTTCGACGACGTGCAGCGCCTGGCGCCCGAGACCGCGATGCAACTGATGGGCATGGGCGCGACCGTGACCAAGGTGCTCGGCCTCAAGGACCGCCTGACCGGCGCCGCCAAGGCCCGCCCCGCCTCAAAGGAATAGCGGCCGGCGCAGCCCGGCCCGTTGGTGAAACACCGCGGAACCGGCTTGGCCGGGCCGCTGGTGTTGCCCCCGGCAGGGGGCTGAGGAGCCGCGGCTCCAAGCCTGCCTGCGCAGGCTTGGACGGCTCCGAAGGGCCGCTGCCTCTGGCAGCGACTCGAGGCGCCCGGACACGAAGTGCCGGGCAACCTGGGGGCGAGCTAAGGCTTATCCAGCTTGTCGTGCCGGATGGCCTCGTCGTCCATCAATTCGTACCACATCGCGTTCAGCACCGCGAAGGTCGCGGCGAGCGGCAGTCCCAGGATCCAGGCGAAGTACCACATGGTCGGATTCCCTTGTTTCGTTGATCAGTAGGCGTGGCCGCGGTCTTCGCGGATCGCCTCGGCGTCCACCTTGCCGCGCAGCACGGCGTAGACCCAGCTCGTGTAGGCCACGATGATCGGAATGAAGATGCCGGTCACCACCAGCATGATGAACAGCGTCAGGTGGCTCGAGGAGGAATCGAACACCGTGAGACTGGCGCGCGGATCGATCGACGACGGCAGGATGAACGGGAACATCGAGACGCCCACGCTCAGGATGATGCAGGCGATGGACAGTGCGCTCGCCAGCAGCGCCAGCAACTCGCGCCGCAGTTGCAGGCCGACCAGCGCCAGCAGCGCGCCGCCCAGGCCCAGCGCCGGCACGACATAGAGCCACGGACGCGCCGCGTAGTTGGTGAACCACGCGCTCGAATGGACCTCGACCGTCTTGAGCATCGGGTTCGATGGCCCGTCCGCGGGCAGCGCGCTGGTGACGCGGAAACCATCGACGAAGTACCACAGCAGCACGCCGGCCAGCGCGAACAGCACCACGGTCGCGACCGCCGCCACGCTGCCGTAGCGGCGCGCACGCTCGGCCACGGCGCCCTCGGTCTTGAGCACCAGCCAGGCGCCACCGTGCATCACGAGCATCGCGACCGAGACCAGCCCGCACACCAGCGCGAACGGATTCAGCAGGCCGAAGAAGGAGCCGTCGTAGAAGATGTGCATGTCGCGGTCGAAGCGGAACGGCACGCCGCGCAGCACGTTGCCCATCGCGACGCCGAAGATCAGCGCCGGCACGAAGCCGCCGATGAAGAGCGCCAGGTCCCAGCGCGCGCGCCAGCGCGGGTCGTCGCGCTTGCTGCGGAACTTGAAGGCCACCGGCCGCATGATCAGCGCCACCAGGATCGCGAACATGGCCAGGTAGAAGCCCGAGAAGGACACCGCATAGAGCTGGGGCCAGGCCGCGAAGATCGCACCGCCGCCGAGGATCAGCCAGACCTGGTTGCCCTCCCAGACCGGGCCGATGCTGTTGATGATGACGCGGCGCTCGAGCTCTTCGCGGCCGGCGAAAGGCAGCAGCATGCCGACGCCGAGGTCGAAGCCGTCGGTGACCGCGAAGCCGATCAGCAGCACGCCGAGCAGCAGCCACCAGATGAGGCGCAGGACTTCGTAGGAAAGAAGAGTGTGCAGGATCATGTTCGTTGCTCCAGGTTCAATCGCCGGCGGCCAGGGAGCCGGGCGGCAGCTTGGCCGCTTCGGCGCGGTAGGCGGAAGGCGATGGCAGGGTGTGCTCCTGCGGCCCCTTGCGGATCGCCTTGAGCATCAGCTTCATCTCGATCAGGAACAGCACGGTGTAGATCGCCACGAAGCCGAAGATCGTGATCAGCAGCGTCGTCGCGCCGATGTTCGACACCGCCACCGCCGTCGGCAGCACGCCTTCGATCACCCAGGGCTGGCGGCCGAGCTCGGCCACGATCCAGCCCATCTCGGCCGCGACCCAGGGCAGCGGGATGGCGAACACCGCGACCTTCAGCAGCCACGGATGGGCGTCCAGCCGGCGGCGGGCCGACAGCACGAAGAAGGTGGCGGTCAGCAGGATGAAGAACATGCCGAGCCCGACCATGATGCGGAACGCCCAATAAAGCGAGAACACCGGCGGCACCAGGTCCCACGAGGCCTTGGAGATCTGCTCGGGCGTGGCCTGCCGCGGATCGTCGACATAGCGCTTGAGCAGCAGCGCGTAGCCCATGAAGTTGCCGTGCTCCTCGAAGGTCGCCCGCGCCGCCGGCGGCACCTCGGCATCGCTCTTGGCCAGCCGGATGGTCTGCAGCGCGTCGTAGGCCTTGATGCCGTCGCGGATGTGGCCCTCGGCGCGCGCGACCAGGTCCTCGATGCCCGGCACCTCCTTGGTCAGCGAGCGCGTGCCGATCAGCCCCAGCAGCATCGGGATGTGGACCGCGAAGTGGGTCTCGCGGGTGCGCTGGTCGGGAAAGCCGAAGGCGGTGAAGGCGGCCGGCGCCGGCTCGGTCTTCCACATCGCCTCGATCGAGGCGACCTTCATCTTCTGGTGTTCGGTCGAGAGATAGCCGCTCTCGTCGCCCAGCACCACCACGGACAGCGCCGCCGCCAGGCCGAAGGAGGCGGCCACGGTCATCGAGCGCTTGGCGAGTTCGAGGTGCCGGCCCTTCAGCACATACCAGGCCGAGACGCCGAGCACGAAGATGGCCGCCACCGTGTAGCCGGCCGACACCGTGTGCACGAACTTGGCCTGGGCCACGGGGTTGGTCAGCACCGCGGCGAAGTCGGTCACCTCCATGCGCATGGTCTGCGGATTGAAGGCTGCGCCGACCGGGTTCTGCATCCAGCCGTTGGCGATCAGGATCCACAGCGCCGAGAAGTTGGAACCGATCGCCACCAACCAGGTGACGATCAGGTGCGCCACCTTGGAGAGCTTGTCCCAGCCGAAGAAGAACAGGCCGACGAAACTGGCTTCGAGGAAGAAGGCCATCAGGCCCTCGATGGCCAGCGGCGCGCCGAAGACGTCGCCCACGTAATGGCTGTAGTAGCTCCAGTTCATGCCGAACTGGAACTCCATCACGATGCCGGTGGCCACGCCCATCGCGAAGTTGATGCCGAACAGCACGCCCCAGAATTTCGTCATGTCGCGCCAGATGGTGCGGCCGGTCATCACGAAAACCGTCTCCATGATCGCGAGGATCACGGCCAGGCCGATGGTGAGCGGCACGAACAGGAAGTGATACAGCGCCGTGAGGGCGAACTGCAATCGGGAGAGGGCGACGATGTCGAGGTCCATGGGGGGGGTTCCTTTCGTGTTCTTCGTTTCTCAGTCCGGCCGCAGCGCCTTCAGTGCCGCATCGAATGCCGGCGAGCCGCGCCGCAGGTCGGCCGTGATCCGGCCGTCCTGCATCGAGATCAGGCGGTCCGCCAGCGCCGCCTCGCGCCGCAGGTGCGTCGCGATCAGCAGCGTGCGGCCCGCGGCCTGGGCATCGAGGCGCCGCAGCACGTCGGTCGCGGCCGCAGTGTCCAACGCTTCGGTCGGTTCGTCCAGCAGCCAGAGCGGGACGTCGCGCAGCAGCAGGCGCGCCAGCGCCAGCCGCCGCGACTGCCCGCCCGAGAGGCCGAGGCCGCCCTCGCCGAGCGCGGTGTCGAGGCCTGCAGCCATGGTCCGCACTTCCCGGGACAGGCCGGCGGCCTGCAATGCGGCCCACAGCCGGTCGTCCTCGGCCGCTGGGTCGGCCAGGCGGAGGTTGTCGCGCAGGCTGTCCTGGAACAGCTCCGTGCGCTGGGTCAGCAGGCAATGCGGTGCGCTGCGCACCTCGCCGGACGCGGCCGCGAGTTCGCCTGCGACCACCGCCATCAAGGTGGACTTCCCGGCGCCGCTGGGCCCGACCAGCGCGACGCGCTCGCCGGCGGCCAGATCCAGTGAAATGTCGTGCAGCACTGCAACGCGGCTGCCGGGATGCACCACGCTCACCCGCGCCAGGCGAAGCGCCAGTCCCATCTCGGACGGCGCGACCGGCGCCGTGGCGGCCGGCGGGCCATCGGCCATGCGGGGCGCCAGCCGCCGCGCCGCCAGCCAGGCACGGCCGGCCTCGAGCGCGCCGCGGCGCAAGCCGGCGAAGGGCTCGATCGCGGTGAGGGCCACCAGCAGCGCCAGCGCCGCGGCCGGCGCGCCGATCGCGCCCTCGCCCACCAGCGCGCCCGCCGCCAGCAGCACGCCGACCAGGGTCAGCGTGCCGGCCATGCCGTAGGCCATGCCGGCCCGGGCTTCGAGTCGGTTGAGCGCATGGTCCGCCCGCGCCAGATGGCGATCGGCGACCGCCAGGGCTTCGCGCTGCGCATCGATCCGGCCGGCCATGACGAGCTCGGTCTGGCCGGCCACCAGATCGGCGACGCGGGCCCGCAGGGCTTCGATCGCATGTGCGCGCCGCACCGCCGCCGGCCGCGCGCGCGCCGCCACGGCGAGCGCGATGCCCCAGCCCGCGACGATCAGCCAGAGCGCCAGCGCGGCGCCCATCCAGACGTTCATGACCCCCAGCACGACGCCGGCCAGCAGCGCCGCGCCCAGCGCCGCCCCGGCCGGGACCAGCAGCCGCAGGTAGAAGGACTCGAGGGCGTCGATGTCGGCGGTCAGGCGGAACAGCAGCCGGGCCGGCCGGGCCAGCAGCCGGCGTGCGGCCTCGGGCCGGGCCCAGCCGCGGAACAGTCGCTCGCGCAGCGCGGCCAGCACCGCGAAGGTGGCGTCGTGCGTGACCAGCCGCTCGGCATAGCGCGAGCCGGTGCGGCCCAGCGCCAGCAGGCGAATGCCGGCCGACGGCATGAAGACATCAAAACGCAGCGCGGTCGCGGCCTGCAGGCCGGCCAGCGCGGTGGCGGTGATGAACCAGCCCGACAGGCCCAGCAGCGCCATGCCCATCAGCACGGTCAGTGCCGCCAACGCCGCGCCCAGGGCCAGACGGCGCGGCTGCGCAGCCACGAAAGCCTTCAGCACCGGCCGAACGTCGCGCAGGAGCCTCATAGGGCGACCTCCGCGCTCCGCGCTGCGGTATTCGCCTTGGGAGCGGCCCGGCGGCTCATGCAGCCTCCCTCGCGGGCAGCTCGTCGAGCCGGATCACGCGGCCCATGCGCGCGGCCAGTACCGGGTCGTGGGTGGCGGCGATCAGGGTCTTGCCGCGCGCCAAGTGCATCAGGGCATCGGCGACGCGCTCCGCGGTCTCGCTGTCGAGATGGGCGGTCGGCTCGTCGACCAGCAGCAGGTCGGCCTCGGGATGCGCCGCCACGCGCGCCAGCGCCAGCCGCACCGCCTCGCCGCCCGACAGGCCGCTGCCGCCCTCCCCCAGCGCGATACCCGGACGGGCCTGGGCGACGCCGTCGAGCGCGGCAAAGCGCATCGCGGCCTCCACCTGCGCCGCCGGCACGCCCGCGCGCCCGAGCGCCACGTTGGCCTGCACCGAAGCACCGAAGACGTGGGGCTTCTGGCCCATCCAGGCCATGCGCCCGCGCAGCGCGGCCACGGTGTCGTCGGCAAGCGGCACATCGTCGATCAGGATCTCGCCGCGCTGCGCCGGCACCAGGCCGGCAATCAGGCTCAGCAAGGCGGTCTTGCCCGAGCCGCTGGGGCCCATCAGCGCCACGTGCTCGCCCGCGGCCACGCGCAACTCGTAGTTCTCGAAAAAGGCATCCTCGCCGGCATGCGAGAAGCAGAGGCCGCGCACCCGGACCGAGGGCGCCCCATCCCTGGGCCCTGGCGCCGAATCCGGCCGACCTGACGCCGCGGACGCCCCGGGCAGCGCGACGCCGCCGTGGGCCAGCCGGTCCAGCGACGCCAGCGCGGCCTCGCCGGCGGCGCGGTCGTGCCAGACCGCCGACAGCTCCCGCAGCGGCTCGAAGAAGGCCGGCGCCAGCAGCAGGATGAACAGGCCCTCGCCCAGGCTCAGCGAGCGGCCCCAGGTGCCGAACTCGAAAGTGCCCAGCAGATGGAAGCCGACGTACGCCGCCACCATCGCGACGCCCAGCGCCGAGAACAGCTCCAGCACCGCCGACGACAGGAAGGCGATGCGCAGCACCGCCATCGTGCGGCTGCGCAGGGACTGCGCCGCTTCGCCCAGACGCCGCGCAGTGGCATCGACGGCGCCGAGCGAACGCAGGGTCGCCAGGCCGCGCAGGCGATCGAGCAGGAAGCCGTTCATGCCGCCCATCTCGATCATCTGCGCCTCGCTCGCGGCCTTGGCGCGCCAGCCCACGATGGCCATGAAGACCGGGATCAGGGGGGCCGCGACCAGCAGCACCACGGCCGCCACCCAGGACAGGACGGCCACGACCGCCACGATGACCAGCGGCACCACCATCGCCCGCCAGCGCGCCGGGCCGTAGCGCACCAGGTAGGGCACCACCGCCTCGGCCTGTTCCGCGATCACGCTGGCGGCCAGGCCGGAGGCCGGACGCGCGCTGTCCAGCGGCGAGCGCGCCGCCAGCGCGGCCGCGACCTGGGCCCGCAAGCCGGACAGGCGCACGCGCGCCTGCGCATACACGCGGCGCACCCCCCAGGCCTCGGCAGCCGCGCGCGCCAGGCCCAGCAGCAGGATGCCGGCCGCCGGCAGCAGCATGGCCGAGAGACCCTCGCCGGCCCCGAGCCGCTGGACCGCCCAGGCGAGCAAGGCGGCCTGCGGCAACCACAGCAGCGCGGCGGCGCCCTGGACCAGGCTGGCGAGCGAGCGGGTGGACGAGTTCACGTATTAAATTACTGTAATTTCAGGATTTACTGAAAACTCGTCGATCATACGGGATGCGGGCCGGCGCTGCCGGGCCGAGGCTCGTTAAGCTACCAGAAGCCCATGAATATCTGCGTCATTAACCCCAACTACTACCGAAGCAGCGGCGTGACGATGGCGATACGCCGCATCCACGAGGCCGTTCAGCCCTACGGCATCGAGAACCACTTCGTCAGCTGCCGCTACGGCGACGAAGAAGAGGACGTGTCGTGGATGGCAACCGATCGCCTCGAGCACCTGGCCTTGATGTCGGGCCACCCGCGGGTCTTCTGGCGCAGCGTCAAGCGCCTGAAGGACCTGCTGGACGCCTGGGACATCGATCTCATCCACGTGCACCACCGGCGGCTGTCGATGGTGCTGACGGCACTGCGGCCGCTGCTGCGGCGGCCGGTGCTCTATTCCGGCAATCTCACGTACGGCTTCTCCGCCCCGTTCTGGTTGCTGAGCCCGCGCCGCGCGATCGCGGTCACGCATTCGGTCAGGGACAACATCCTCGCCACCACGCGCACGCGGAACATCGAGATCCTGGGCAATCCGACCCCTTTCCCTCGGCAATGTCCCGCCATCGACCTGGACGCGGTGCGCCGGCGCGCCATCTGCGTGGCGCGATTCGTCCCGGTCAAAGGCCATGCGACGCTGATCGAGGCCTGGGCGCTGCTGCGCGACCGGGGCATCGATGCCGAACTGGTGCTGGTCGGCGAAGGCCCGTTGCGCCAAAGCCTCGAGCAGAAATGCCAGGCCCTGGGGCTCGGCGACCGGGTCGTCTTTCGCGGCTATGTGGCCGACGTCCGAAGCGAATATGCGCAATCGCTGTTCGCGATCCTCGTGAGTTCAATCGAGGGCCAGGGCATCGTCACCATCGAAGCGGCGGCCGCGGGGCGCGCCTCGCTGCTCACCGACGTGGACGGATCGCGCGACTGCCTGCCGACGGAGCGGAAGCTGCCGAACGCCTTGCCTTTCGGAGATGCCGGCGCCCTGGCCGAGGCGCTGGCGATCTGGTTCGCCGATCCGGCGGCGGTGGCCGAAGAAGGCCGGGCCTTCTTCGACTTCCACCAGGGGCTCAATTCATCGAAAGTGCTCGGCCGCCAGTACGCCGCGGCCTACGAACGTTCGGTGGGCTAGCTGGCCCCCACGCTCCCCCACTTCGTGTGGGTCGCTGCCCCCCGAGGGGGCCGCAGGCCGCCTTGGGGCGGCCCGGCGCCGGCCTAGCGAGACACAAGCAAGCCGCAGACCAGCAGGCCCGCGAACAGGCCCAGCACCGCGCGCCAGGTGGCGGGCCGCGACTCGACCCAGCGATACAGCAGCGACGCCGCCGCGATCGACAGCACGAAGGTCGCCAGCAGGCCCAGCAGATCGATCCACGGCGTCGCCGGCAGCAACTGGCTCACCACCGCGCTCACCAGCAGCAGCACCGGGAAGTGGATCAGGAACAGCGAATAGGAGATGCGGCCGAGCCGCACCAGCGGTGCACCGTAGCGCGGCCAGGCGGCGGGCGCGAGGCCGTCGCGGTGCTGCACCACGGCCACCGCCAGCGCCGTCACCAGCGCGATCGCGATGCGGCTGCGCCAGTCGAGCGCGAGCGCCGCGGCACCGATCAGCGCCAGCAGCAGCACGGCATAGCGCCAGGTGCTGTCGCGGGTGGCGCGCCCGATCCAGAACACCAGCATGCCCAGGCCGTAGGAGCCGAAGAAGTAGATCGCGGTGGCGTCGAGTTCCTGCTGCCGGTTGAACACTGCCAGCGAAGCCACCACCAGCGCCAGCACCAGCCCCGCCACCAGCCATCGTGAGCGTTCGGGCCCCAGCGACCAGCGCCGCTGCAGCACTTCCGACAGGCCGATCGCCGCCAGCGCGAGCACGAAGAGCTGGAAGTCGATGGCCACGTACCAGACGCCGGTCGACAGGGCATCGAAGCCCAGCAGGTCCTGCAGCAGCAGCCCGTGCGCCAGCAGCTGCGCCAGCCCCGGCGCGGCCGGCACCGTGTCGCCGGCCAGCCAGGGCCGGACCAGCGCGGCGACCAGCACGCTGAAGCTCAGCGCGACCAGGTAGGGCATGACCAGACGGCCATAGCGCTGGCCCACCCGGGCCAGCGGCCGGTCGACCCGCAGCACGCCATCGGGCGCCAGGCTGCCGGCCGCCAGGAAGCCGGCCAGCACCAGGAACACCTGCACCGCCAGCCGGCCGTCCTGGGCCAGCCATTCGAACAGCGCCGGCGCCAGCGACGATGCGCCCTCCTGCAGCGGGCCGTAGCGCGCCAGGTGATGGCCGACGATCAGGGCGCAGGCGATGCCCTTGACCGCATCGAGCAGCGGCATGCGGCTCGATGCTGCAGGCTCTCTCGTCACGTTCTTCGGCGATCCCATACCAGGGATACCGCGGAACCGGCTTGGTATCGCCCCCCTCGAGGGGCTGAGGTCCGCGGCTCCGAGCCTGCCTGCGCAGGCTTGGACGGAACCGAAGAGCCGCTGCCTCTGGCAGCGACTCGGAGGCGCCGCAGGCGCATCGGGGGGCATTTCACAGGGCGAGGCGGCGCCGCGCTTCCAGGTACTCGCGCTTGAGCTTCTCGACGAAGGCCGCGGCGGTCGCCACCTCGGTGACCGCGCCGATGCCCTGGCCCGAACCCCAGATGTCCTTCCAGGCCTTGGCCTTGCTGCCCTCGCCGCCGCCGAAGTTCATGGTCTTCAGGTCGCCTTCGGGCAGGTTGGCCGGATCCATGCCGGCGGCCACGATGCTGGGCGCGAGGTAGTTGCCGTGCACGCCGGTGAAGAGGTTCGAATAGACGATGTCGTCGGAGGTGCCGTCGACGATCGCCTGCTTGTACTCGGCGCTCGCGCGCGCTTCCTCGGTGGCGATGAAGGCGGTGCCGATGTAGGCGAAGTCGGCGCCCATGGCCTGCGCGGCCAGCACCGCGTCGCCGGTGGCGATCGAGCCCGACAGCGCGACCGGGCCGTCGAACCACTGGCGGATTTCCTGGATCAGCGCGAACGGGCTCTTCACGCCCGCATGGCCGCCGGCGCCGGCCGCCACCGCGATGAGGCCGTCGGCGCCCTTCTCGATCGCCTTCTTCGCGAAGTTGTTGTTGATGATGTCGTGCAGCGTCACGCCGCCGTAGCTGTGGACCGCGTCGTTGACGTCGGTGCGCGCGCCCAGCGAGGTGATGACGATCGGCACCTTGTACTTCACGACCATCGCCATGTCGTGCTCGAGGCGGTCATTGCTCTTGTGCACGATCTGGTTGATGGCGAACGGCGCGGCGGGCTTGTCCGGGTTGGCCTTGTTGTAGGCGGCCAGTTCCTCGGTGATCTCGATCAGCCATTCCTCGAGCTGCGCCGCGGGACGCGCATTGAGCGCGGGCATCGAGCCCACCACGCCGGCCTTGCACTGGGCGATCACGAGCTTGGGGTTGCTGATGATGAACAGCGGCGAGCCGATGATGGGCAGCGGAAGGTTGGCGAGCACGGGCGGCAGCTTGGACATGGGGTCTCCGGAAATGTTGGACGAACTAGGAAAAAGCGGCCCGCGAAGCGAGGCCCCTTCGGAAAGCACCGCGGAACCGGCTCCGCCGGGCCGCAGGTGTTGCCCCCGGTGAAGGGGTGGGCGGCCGCGCGAAGTGGGCCAACCTGGGGCAGAGCAACATCTCTAGAAGGATTCGAGCGCGAGCGCCGTGACGCTGTCGGCGCCGTCGACGATGCTGTCGCGGATGCCCGGCGCCTTGTTCAGGATGTGCTCCGCATAGAAGCGGGCCGTCGCGATCTTGGCTTTCATGAAGCCGACGTCGGTGCCCGCCTTGGCGAGGTCCTCGGCGACCAGCAGCGAGCGCGCCAGCTGCCAGCCGGCCACCACGTTGCCCGCGAGCATCAGGTAGGGCACGCTGCCCGCGAACACCGCATTGGGCGCCGCCTTGGTCTGGCCGGCGACGAAGCCGACCACGTCGACGAAAGCTTCGCGTGCGGCCTTGAGCCGCTTCGCCACGGCCTGCGCATCGGCGCTGCCGCGCTTCGCGAGCTCGGTTTCGGTCTTCTCGATCTGCGCGGCGATCGCCTTGGCAGTCTGGCCCCCGTCGCGCGCGGTCTTGCGGCCCACGAGGTCGTTGGCCTGGATCGCGGTGGTGCCTTCGTAGATGGTCAGGATCTTGGCGTCGCGCAGGTACTGCGCCGCGCCGGTCTCCTCGATGAAGCCCATGCCCCCATGCACCTGCACGCCCAGCGAGGCCACCTCGAGGCTCATCTCGGTGCTGAAGCCCTTGACCAGCGGCACCATGTATTCATAGAAGGCCTGGTTCTGCTTGCGCGTCTCGGCATCGGGATGATGGTGCGTCGCGTCGTAGGCGGCCGCGGCCACCGAGGCCATCGCGCGGCAGCCTTCGGTGTAGGCGCGCATCGTCATCAGCATGCGCTTGACGTCCGGGTGATGGATGATCGGCGCGCTGGCGTTGATCGAGCCGTCGACCGGACGGCTCTGCACGCGGTCCTTGGCGTAGGTCACCGCGTGCTGGTAGGCGCGTTCGGCGATCGCGATGCCCTGCATGCCCACCGCGTAGCGGGCCGAGTTCATCATGATGAACATGTACTCGAGGCCGCGGTTTTCCTGGCCCACGAGATAGCCGATGGCACCGCCGTGGTCGCCATACTGCAGCACGGCCGTCGGCGAGGCCTTGATGCCCAGCTTGTGCTCGATGCTGACGCAGTGCACGTCGTTGCGAGCGCCCAGGGACCCATCCTTGTTCACCAGGAACTTGGGGCAAACGAACAGGCTGATGCCCTTCACGCCCTCGGGCGCGCCGCTGACGCGGGCGAGCACGAGGTGGACGATGTTCTCGGCCATGTCGTGCTCACCGTAGGTGATGAAGATCTTGGTGCCGAACACCTTGTAGCTGCCGTCGGGCTGCGGCTCGGCGCGGCTGCGCACCATCGCGAGATCGCTGCCGGCCTGCGGCTCGGTCAGGTTCATGGTGCCGGTCCACTGGCCGCTCACCAGCTTCTCGAGGTAGGTTGCCTTGAGCTCGTCGGAGCCGGCCGTCAGCAAGGCTTCCGTGGCGCCATCGGTCAACAGCGGGCACAGCGCGAAGCTCATGTTGGCCGAATTGAGCATCTCGCCGCAAGCCGCGCCGATGGTCTTGGGCAGACCCTGGCCGCCGAAGTCCGTCGGATGCTGCAGGCCCTGCCAGCCACCCGCCACGTACTGCGCGAAGGCTTCCTTGAAGCCCGGCGTGGTCGTCACCTCGCCGTCCTTGAACGACGAAGGATTGCGGTCGCCCGCCACGTTCAGCGGCGCGATCACGTCCTGGTTGAAGCGGGCGCATTCCTCGAGCACCGCCTGGGCAGTCTCGAGGCCCGCGTCCTCCAGCCCCGGCATCTGCGACACCTGCGCGATGTTCGCGAGATGCTCGATGTCGAACAGCATGTCCTTGAGGGGAGCGATGTAACTCATGGTTGTCTCCTGCGGCCTGCTGGCCGAATACGTACCGATGTGAAAAAGGGCACCGCGAACGATGCCCTTTGGCTCACATGTCTTGAAGGATCAGAGCGCCTTGACCAGTTCCGGCACGGCCGTGAACAGGTCGGCCACGAGGCCGTAGTCGGCCACCGAGAAGATCGGCGCCTCCTCGTCCTTGTTGATCGCCACGATCACCTTGGAGTCCTTCATGCCCGCCAGATGCTGGATCGCGCCCGA